>JBJTCG010000054.1:0-57563 GCA_046091725.1 Flavobacteriales bacterium
GAATAATAGAAAATCCATATTTTTAAAACATGAAAAAATTCATACTACCCATTTTTATTTTGTTGGTCCAAACTATTTGGGCACAAATTCCAAGCTACGTGCCAGTAAATGGGCTATTGTCGTATTACCCGTTTAATGGGAGTGGTAACGATGAAAGCAGTAATGCAAACCATTTAACTAACAATGGTGCCGTACCAACCACAGACCGCTTCAATAATGCCAATTCGGCTTATTCTTTTAATGGCAGTACCCAACATTTGATCAGAAATACACCCACCTATACCTTTAATCCGAATTCTACTTTTACCGTTTCGTTGTGGCACAACCGTAACAATATCTCTGTGGTAGGCATACCGATCATGCATGCTACTACTGCAGCTGGTAATTTTATTTGGATTTTCCAGACAGGGGCAACTAATATGCAATTTGGCACCAACAAGCAGCAAGCTGCCTGGATTTGGGCGCAAAGTACCAGCACCACAAATGTTTGGACGCATATTGTCCTTGTATACGACGCCGGACAAATGAAACTTTACAAAGATAACGTGGTTGTAGCAACCGGGACTTTTACGCATACCGGCGTAACAACAGCCACCCTGCCCCTATATGTAGGCCGTGGCGTAAGCGGCAGTTACTTTAGCGGAAAAATAGACGACATCGGAATTTGGAACCGCTGTTTATCTACCTGTGAAATCAATGATTTATTTACTGCCTCAAATACGCTCACAACTGTAAGTGCCGGACCCAACGTGTATGCTTGTAATGGTGGGCCTGTAACGCTAAACGGCACCGGGGCAAGCACCTATATTTGGTCTCCAAATGTGAGTAACGGTAGTAGTTTTGTGCCGAGTATCAATCAAACTTATACCTTAACCGGAATTGATGCAAATGGTTGTTCTGCCTGGGATCAAACGGATGTGCTATTACAGCAATACAACATTGATGCCGGAGCTAATCAGACCATCTGTCAAGGAAATAGCGTTACATTAAATGCGGCGGGGAACGGCACGTTTACCTGGAATAATGGTGCTTCTAATGGGCAAGCTTTTGTACCACTCCAAAGTGGATATTACACCGTTAACGGAATAAGTCCGCAAGGTTGTGTGGCCAATGACTCTTTACTGCTGACTATCAATCCTTTGCCAACAGTTAATGCAGGTAATGACACCGTAATTTGTGGTGGCTCTTTACTATTATTCAACGCCACCGGAGCGCAAACCTATGTCTGGAACAATGGCATCATTAACGGACAAAACACTCAAGTGAACAGTACTTCAACATTTACTGTGACAGGCACATCATTGGCTGGGTGCAGTGCTCAAGACAGCCTTACTATCATCGTCAATCCTATTCCAAACATTATTGCCGGGCCAGATGTCAACACATGTGCCGGACAATACGTGACTTTAAATGCTGTTGGCGGAATCAATTTACAATGGAATAACGGTGTACAAGATGGCGTACCATTCTTGCCCGTATCGAACGGAACCTATATTGTAACAGGCATGAGCAATGATGGGTGTTATGGCAGCGATACGCTTTTACTCAATTACGGAAATCTGCCTGACCTCAATGCTGGGCCTGACCAACAAATTTGTTTCGGTGACGAAGCCATACTTTACGGAACTGGCGGCATTTTTATGTCATGGAATAATGGCGTTGCCGACAGCATTCCTTTTATCCCTACCACGACTACAACTTATGTACTCACGGGTGCGAGCCCTGAAGGCTGCTTGAGTACCGATACCGTTACAATATTTGTCACGGAATCAACAAGCTCAACCCTCAATATTTCAGCCATTGACAGCTATACTTTAAACGGACAAACTTATACTGCTTCAGGAACCTATACCCAACTGATCACCAATGCAGCAGGTTGTGATAGTTTGATAACTTTAAATTTGACGCTTGATTTTACAGCAACACAAAATTTAGCAGGTTCGTTTTGGAAGTTGTATCCGAATCCGGCGTCAGATTTTACAAAATTGGTAATAGAGCAAGCTCAAATCAACGCAACGCTTCAATTATTTGACTCCTTTGGAAGGATGCTAGCTGAACAACAAATAGTCGGGGTTGAAACCAATATACATCTTCAAAATTTACCAAGCGGTTTATACTTGATTAAAATTGGGACCGAAACGCACCGTTTAGAAGTAATCAGGTAAACAAACTATCCCTCAACCCGAAGGATGTAATTGTTCTTTTTACCCTTACCGAGAAGGACATAACGACCATTGATGAGGTCTTTGGTAGTGATAATGTAATCTTCGGCAACTTTTTCTTTATTGACAGAAATGGCATTGGCTTTCAGTTCGCGACGTGCTTCACCGTTTGAGCTCAGAAAGCCTGATTTGGCTGCTAGTGCCTCCACGATACTGATGCCTTCGCCAAATTCTGCGGTTGAAATTGTTGCTTGTGCTACGCCTTCAAATACACTGTAAAAATCTTTTTCTGAGAGGGCTTGAAGATCTTCGGCTGTTGACTTACCAAATAAAATATTGCTAGCGGCAATAGCAGTTTGAAGCGCTTGCTGACCATGTACTCTGGTCGTGATATCTTCGGCAATTGCTTTTTGCAGAGCACGTAAATGTGGTGCAGTTACATGTTCTGCTTCAATGGCCTCGATTTCTTCTTTAGATCTGAGTGTAAAAATACGTATGTAGTTAGCGGCATCTGTATCAGAAGCATTTAACCAAAATTGGTAAAATGCATATGGGCTCGTTTTTTCAGGATCGAGCCATACCGAACCACTTTCAGTTTTACCGAATTTTGTGCCATCGGCTTTTTTAATAAGTGGCGTAGTAACCGCATAGGCTTCACCACCAGATTTGCGTCTGATCAATTCAGTACCTGTAACAATGTTGCCCCATTGATCAGAGCCACCTAGCTGGATAATGCAATTATGGTGTTGATTGAGGTGATAAAAATCGTAGCCTTGCACCAATTGGTATGAAAACTCAGTAAAAGACATTCCAGTTTCGAGGCGTTTTTTTACTGAATCTTTGGCCATCATGTAGTTGACGCTGATGTGTTTTCCGACATCTCGAATGAAATCAAGAAAAGACATCTTTTCAAACCAGTCATAGTTATTGACCATCTCGGCGGCATTTGTACCTGAATTAAAATCAAGAAATGCTTCGAGTTGTTTCTTTACACAGGCAACATTATGTTGAAGCGTTGCGGCATCTAGTAAATTGCGTTCTTGGCTTTTCCCAGATGGGTCACCAACCATTCCTGTTGCACCACCAACGAGTGCATAGGGCTTGTGCCCCGCACGTTGAAAGTGCACAAGCGTCATGATCTGAACTAAATGCCCCACATGAAGAGAATCGGCCGTTGGGTCAAAACCAATGTAACCTGAAGAAACTTGCTTCATTAATGCTTCTTCGGTTCCAGGCATCATGTCGTGGATCATACCACGCCATCTGAGTTCTTCAATAAAGTTTGTAGGCATTTTATTTGGTTAATTCTTTGAATACTTCTTCAAGGGTTTTTTGCTCAATGCGAAGTGCTAAAACAAGCCAACTCTGTTGCTGGGCAAATTTCGATACTTCTTTGCGAAGATCTTGGTTGGTATTGGTTTCAAGTAACCATCCGGCATCAAGGGCTTCGACTTTTTGTACACCTGGAATTTTTGACAATTGCGCTTTTGTAACGGCAGTATCAAATTCAACATAAACAGTTTGGTGCTCTATTTCTTGTTGCAGAGTGCTGGCTTTGTCGTCAGCTACAATTTGACCTTTCGAAATGATGATGACGCGGTCACAAATAGCCTCTACTTCCTGCATGATATGCGTGGAGAGCAATACGGTTTTTTCCTTGCCGATATTGCGAATGAGGTCTCTGATTTCGACAAGTTGATTGGGATCAAGACCGGTGGTAGGTTCGTCAAGAATTAAAACCTCGGGGTCGTGAATGATTGCTTGAGCCAAACCAACACGCTGGCGATATCCTTTGGAGAGCATACCAATTTTTTTGTGTTGCTCTATGTCTAAACCTACCGCTGTGATCATTTCTGAAACACGGTCCTTTAAATTTTTTATTTTGTAAATACGCCCGACAAATTCTAAGTATTCGCGGACATACATATCGGTGTATAACGGATTGTTTTCTGGCAAATAACCGATGAGTTTGCGCGTTTCAAGGCCATCTATATCTACTTTCTTACCGCAGATAAATACCTCACCTTCAGAGCTCGGAATAAAGCCTGTCATGATTTTCATCGTAGTAGATTTCCCGGCGCCATTTGGACCTAAGAAAGCTACTATTTCGCCTTTCTTGACCGAAAAACTGACATCGCGAACAGCTGCTTGCTCGCCGTAGTATTTGAATAGATTTTTGACTTCAATAGACATCGTTGCGAAGTTACTCAATTTTTCAGAGAAACGTTAGCCTACGACCCTCCGGGAGTAGAAAGCATAGAAGAAGGCAAACATGGTAATGCCCATTTGAGTTTCTAGACCATCTTCAATGAGAAAGCTACAAACAAAAACAAGGCCGAACAAAAACCCTTGCAATTGCCGGTAGTGCCATTGCTGTTTGAGATAAAAGTAGAGCAAGCCGAGTAATAGCAGCACACCAAGGATGCCTGTATTGAGCCATGTTGTCAGGTAATAATTGTGAGGGCGCAACCTTCGATCCAGACGCAGCGCTGAGTTCTGAGCCTTGTATTGCGCTTGCATAGCATCTTGAAGATCGCCAATGCCGACACCTAAAATGAAGTGCTTGGAAATAACTTGCTTGGCTGTTTTCCAATAGGCTAACCTTTCTAACAAGGAATGGTCATTGGGATTTGTAGAATGGTGAATTTGATAACGAAGCCCATGTAAGCGCGCCAAGATTCCGCCTTTTGTTTCGTTTACATCGGCATAGCCCAGTTCGATATAATTGATGTCTTGCTGACTCAATTGATCGAGCCCACTTTTATTCGGGCAACCATTTTTACTCATCAAATAGCGCGTGAGCGTCGTAGACAAATATTGTCCACGTAGGTCAAGTCCGTCAAATGGTAATTTTGATCTTTTTTGCCAACCTATTTGAAGACTTATCATATTTGGAGGGCAGGTTTCGCGGTATTGGATAGGTTGTGCTAAATAATATCCAATAATGACTAAAAACGCTCCAACGACGCTAAAAAGCAAGTAAAGCTGTTTGGTTTTTTGCTGCAGGTAAAGTTGCCAAGTTAAATGACCCAGTAAAATAATCAACACAGATAAATAACCCGTGATGACCTGACTTAAGTAGGTGTATACTAAAAGCCATGCTGCAATGAGTAAATACCATTTTGAATTTTTACTGCGCTCAATTGTCAGTGATATGGCAAAGGAGATGAGTATTGAAAACCTGATGTGCGAGCCAAACAACGACATCTCTCGGATATCGATGAGCCCCAAGGTGTTAGAGAAAAAATAGAAGGCGCTAGCATTGACAATAGAAGTGATGACAACTGCCGCTAGAAAGATGCTCAGCAAGCCTCTAACTTTGGCAGGTTGAGGTAAGGATTTTGCACAGACAATCAATGGTACCAAAAGCAAAGTAGTAAGTCTTCTGAGCTGATTGAAACCCTCTGATAAGTTGTCTGACCAAAAAAGACTCAGCCAACAAACCAGGTAAAAAAGTAAGATAAAATGTAACAAGCGATTTTCTGACCAACGGCGATAATATTGCTTGAAATCGGCTTGCAGTAAAAGATTGAGCACGCCCAGCAACAGACCCATTGACATTAAAAAATTGCTGCAAGCAATGCCAACTACAAAAAGTAGCAAAACGAAATAATGGACTCTTGAATGGATTTTGGTAC
Organism: Flavobacteriales bacterium; assembly: GCA_046091725.1. Lineage (GTDB taxonomy): Bacteria > Bacteroidota > Bacteroidia > Flavobacteriales_D > Crocinitomicaceae > UBA952. Next base: position 5,801 of record JBJTCG010000054.1, read on the forward strand.
CGAACCAGCGCTGCAACATGCGTTACTAACGTTTATTTTTTCAAAATCGTATGATACTGAGTAGGTGTTTGTAACAATTCAATGCCTTTCTTCACGACAGGATCTGTTAGTAGTGAGTGCTGTGCCCTTCCATCTTGGTAATAAAATCTTGAAACGATCTCATCTTCAAGTAGTTCTCGAATTTCCTTTTCAAATTTTTCAAGATCTCGTTCTTTGGACGGAGTTACTTTCAAAAGCATTTGCTCGTATTCCGGAGCAATGTCTTGATAGTAGCCTTCTTTTTCTGCAGTAGTTTTCATTTTTTTCAGTGCTTCCTCTGAGGCTGTGGTGTAGTCAAAATCTGGCTGAGCAATGACAAAACTTCTGAAGGCTGCATACTCTTGATCATCTAGGTGAAAACTAGTGGCAGCAGCTATTGACGGATGTGTTTGTGCATATTGCGTGGCATAATTGAAAATATGATTTTTTACGAGTAACATGGCGGCTAATCTACTGAGGTCGGGTAATTCAACTTTGACATCGGGTTCGATTCCTCTGCCATCAATTACTGGTCTGCCATTCTTGGTGTAGAAGGTTTTGAGTAAAGAATCTGCGACCTCTTTGGGTTTTTGACCATTTTCTTTGTCATAATACTCTAAGCGCTGAACGCAACGACCTGAAGGCGTGTAGTATTTCGCTATGGTAATTTTTATTTTGGATCCGTACTTCAGATCGTAGGTCCTTTGAACCAGGCCTTTACCAAAACTTGTTTCACCTAAGACTACTGCTCTGTCGAGGTCTTGCAAACTGCCCGCAAGAATTTCAGAAGCAGAAGCAGATGAGCCGTCAATGAGTACGACGAGCGGCATGTCGGGTGCAAAGGGTTCTTCTAAAGTTTTGTAGGTGCGGTTTTCTTCTTGGACACGGCCTTTGGTAGTAACAACAACTTGATTCTTGGGTACAAAAAAGTTGACAATTTTAACAGCTTCGATGAGTAAACCACCGCCATTGCCACGCAAATCAAGTACCAATTCTTGCATGCCTTGGGCCTGTAATTTTTCTATAGCCGATTTGACATCAGCAGCTGCAGTCTGAGTAAAAGAATTGAGCTTAATGTAACCTACTTTATCTTGTAACATCCCAAAATAAGGGACGTCTGGCAGTTTGATTTCATCGCGTGTGATCCGAAAATTTTCCTTGCTGCCCGCGCGTTCAACTACCAGGTCAAAAGTTGTTCCTTTGGGACCTTTCAAGGCATCAGAAACTTCTTCTGTTGTTTTCTTCTCCATGCTTTTTCCATCAATACTGATGATTTTATCGCCTGCCTTCAAGCCTGCTTTCTGAGCTGGTTTTCCGGCATAAGGTTCTGAAATATAACTGAAATCGTCCATTTTACGGATCAAAGCACCAATGCCGCCGTATTGGCCAGTAGTCATTAAACGATAATCTTCGATATTTGACTCGTGGTAATAAACGGTGTAAGGGTCAAGCTCTTTGAGCATGGCGTCAATAGCCGTTTTGGCTAACTGACCATTTTTTGTCTCGTCTACAAAATATAACTCGAGGTGCTCATAGATTTGATCCATGATTTCGAGACTTTTTAGCGTTTCGAAAGAATTGGATTGTGCTTTCGAAAAAGAAATGCTCAGAAAGAACAGGACAACTAATATGATGCTATTTTTTATTCTCATGACTGAATTTGTTGTAATAATTGTTGAAGTGCAGTTTGCAATTTTTGTTCCAAAAATTTGTAGTCAGGACGTTCAGTTCCGACAAAAGTTATCGAAAAAATAAGCTTTTTTTGCTGTTGTAATAAAGCGTTTTCGAGGTCGTGTTTATGATGCCGTAAAATTTCTCTGAGCAAGCGTTTGATATAATTGCGATCATGGGCACGCTTGAATTTTCGTTTTGGAGCTGAAAAAAGAACTTGAAATGATACCGTTTCTTCTATTGGCTGGTTTGGTTCTGTTAGATTTGTATCTGGCACTTCCAAATAAAGCAAGCGCAGCGGAAAAGCTTTGACCAGATTGCCCTTTGCGTATAGCTCTTCAATCTTTTTAAGGCTACATAATTTATATTTTTTGGGCAGGCTGAAATCCATTTTATTTTTTGGGCTCGTTGAGTTGCTCGTCTTGAACTTCTTCGTAATCGGCAAATTGCTGCTCTTCCTCCTCGGTCTGATTGTTGCGTGGACCCCCAGAAAAACTGCTCATGGAAACAAATAATGGTCTTCCGGAAAGAACGACATTGATTGTGTTGAGTAACTTCATTATAATGCCGATTAGAAAAAAGAAACCGACAACCTTGAATATAAAGCCCAATAAGAAAGTGGCTTCTAAACTTTGAATACTATCTTCAAACCACTTAGCCAACGCATTTTCAGCTACAAATGGGAAGAAATAAAACGCCACAAACTCCAATGCAACAAGGATGACCAAAGAAATTTCAAGTGGAAAAGAATATACCTGACTTATTTGGGGCATATTGAAGCCACCAAAAAACTGCACTTTCTCTTGTTGTTTCTGAACTTTGCCTAATAGGTAAGTCAGTAAAATTACACCACCCACCATGAGGCGCTGCCAGTCTAGGATGTAGCTAGGGTCAATTGAAGAAACATCAAGACAAAAACCAAATGTGATATTGGCCAAGAAGAAATACTTAACAGCTTTGATGAGATATGTTTCAAAAAGTGTCACCGGGCGCAAACCCCTAACCGATTTCAAGAAAAGTTCAATGAAAAACCAGATGAAGTTATAGGCGGCAAATAATACACCAAGACTAAAAATGAGATGGAGTAATTTCATCTTTCGAATTTACGAAGATTAGTTAAGCTACCTTTAAAGAAATTGCCATCCACATTAGATGAAATGCCATGAACGGTCATTTTTTCGGAAAATTGATAAAAAGTCCATGGTAGGTGTTCGACTTTATGACGTTCGCCATAAGAAGCAATCCAGAGCGGATAGCCGTCTATGAAACCTTTTAAATGATGTTCGTAAAAATGCCGCCCCGTGTATACAATTGGCTTGACTCCGTAATGTCTTTCTATGATTCTGAGCCAATTGCGCACTCCTTTTCGCAGATTATCAACGCCAAATGGAGACATGCGCTCGACATCGAGTACTGGAGGCAGGTCATTTCCATTGAGTTTGACATTCACTATAAAATGATTGGCTTGTTCTGTTGAATTCTGAAAAGGTCGATAAAAATGATAAACGCCTCTTTGAATTCCTACTCTTTTCGCCTCGGACCAATTTTTTTCATATTGTGCATCTACGCCGTTACTACCCATCGTTGCCCGCATAATAACAAAGCGCAGCGGATGTTTGGTCAGCAATAATTCATCCCAATTAATTTGGCCCTGGTATTGCGAAATATCAATTCCAAAACAATAAGTTTGGTCATCGGCAAGTGAAGATTCATGCAAGTTTTCTTGCGTATTGTTTTTCAAAACAGGGCGCAATACCACCAACATTCTGTCATAGAAACGAATGAATACAAAAACATAGGCGATGAAAGCAAGCGCCAATAACCAAGGTAGATAGGGTCTTTTTCTGCGCCATTTTTTCTTTGTGAGCAAAAGCACCAAGATCCCTAAGCCAAACACAGCCAAAACATACTGCGGATGATCGAGTAACCAATAAACAATATTTCGTAGAAGGTGAATCACAATAATGAACAAAACAATTTAATCCAAACACTTACAAGGTGGATCCATAAGCACCTTTGTGTGTGGTAGTTTAGCTATAAAAGCTTTGGCAAAAACAGTACCATACATGACCCCTTCTAAATTCAATATTTGGAGGTTTGGTAAGGCAAAAAGCCCTTCGCCAAAGTCTTCGATCGCATTGGCGTATAAATCTAGGGTTTGCAAAGAAGTCATGCTACTGATTTGCTCAGGGATTTTAGTAATCTGATTTCTGTCGAGATGTAACTCTCTGAGTGCCATTAAACTGGCCAGCTCTAACGGAAAAATACTCATTTTATTTCGCCCTAGATGAAGTACTTGAAGCTGAACTAAACTCGAAAATTGATCCGGTAAGACTTGAATTTTATTCTTAGAAAGGTCGAGCTTTTCTAGGTTTTTAAATAGGAACAATTGTGCTGGAATGGAGTCCCATCTGAGACCAGAACAATCTAAATTTTTGACAACTAACGGGTCTTGTTTTTGAGCTTCTGCCCAACTATAGGTTTGACCCCATGAACTAAAAAGAAATTGGTAGCAAAAAATCAAACAACAAGTAACTCTCATCATTTAGCGAAAGTAAAAAAATACTTGGAATGACACTTAGTGATTGGTGTTTGAAAAATAAGCGCGAATATTGCGTTGGTCTTGCTGGAGCTGTGTCTTTAATGCCGCTAGGTTTTCGAATTTTTGCTCGGCCCGAATTCTGGTATGAAGATTCAAGGCTATGTAGGCCTCATAGATATCCGCGGTGAAGTCAAAAAAATGAACCTCGAGTTTGCGTGATTTCTTTTCTTCATGAATGGTGGGGCGCCAACCAATATTCATCATGCCGAATCTGAGCTTATCTTGGACAATTGCCGAAACGGCATAAACTCCATCGGCAGGTAATATTTTATCGGTTTCGGTAAGTGCTAAGTTGGCTGTCGGAAAGCCGATAGTTCGGCCGTTCTGCAAACCTCTTGATACAAAACCTGATATTTGAAAAGTTTGACCCAAATAACTCGTTGCAAGTTCCATTTGCCCACCTTGAATGGCCTTGCGAATTTTTGAAGAACTCACGTACACTTCATCAATTTGCTCGGCGGGAATTTCCTTCACGCGGAAATGGTGATTGGCCTCGTATTTTCTTAAAAATTCTAAATTTCCTTGACGATCATGTCCAAATTGATGATCATAGCCAATGATAACGGTATGCGCAGAAAGGCCGTTGATCAGAATATCTTGAACAAAGGCTGCGGCATTGAGCTTGGCAAATTCAGGTGAAAAATCTAGAATGACAACATGATCAAGACCGAGGGCTTGGAGTTTTTCTAATTTCTCTTCTTGTGTCTGGATTAAGGCCAAGGGCTGTTCCGGAAACAAAACGCGCCTAGGATGCGGATAAAACGTTAGTAAAACAGATTGCAGGCCATTTGCTTTCGCTTCAGCGCAAACTGTTTGCAATATTTTTTGATGACCTATGTGCAAGCCATCAAAGGTTCCGATCGTGATGATCGAACCTGTGTTTTTAGGAAAAGTTACTAAACCGCGATGAAGCTCCATTAGAGAATCAGCATGGCGTCGCCGTAAGAGTAAAATTTGTATTTTTCTTTGACCGCTTCTTCATATGCTTTGTGCATGAGTTCATGGCCCATGAATGCGGAAATCATCATGAGTAAAGTGGACAATGGCGTATGGAAATTTGTAATGAGGCAGTCAGCAATACTGAATTCGTAAGGTGGGAAGATAAATTTGTTTGTCCAGCCGTCGTAAGGCTTTAAAAAACCATCTGTAGAAACTGAAGATTCAATAGAGCGCATAGAAGTGGTACCAATTGCACAAACTTTGCGTTTGTTGCGCTTGGCATCGTTGACTATATTGACTGCTTTTTCAGGAATAATTACTTGCTCTGAGTCCATTTTGTGTTTGGTGAGGTCTTCTACTTCTACAGAACGGAAAGTCCCGAGACCAATGTGCAATGTGAGTTCGGCAAAGTTGATTCCTTTGAGCTCAAGACGCTTCAAAAGTTGCTTTGAGAAGTGCAGACCGGCAGTTGGAGCTGCAACAGCACCCTCGACCTTCGCGAAAACAGTTTGGTAACGTTCTTCGTCTTCTGGTTCAACATCTCTTTTGATATATTTAGGTAGTGGGGTCTCGCCTAGTTCGGTAATTTTAGCCTTGAATTCTTCATAAGGGCCGTCGAAAAGAAAACGAAGGGTACGACCACGTGAGGTAGTGTTGTCAATGACCTCAGCAACCAAAGAGTCGTCTTCACCGAAATACAATTTATTACCAATTCGGATCTTGCGAGCTGGATCTACTAAAACATCCCACAATAAACTTTCTCGGTTGAGTTCACGCAGTAAGAAAACTTCGATTTTTGCTCCGGTTTTTTCTTTGTTTCCGTACATACGAGCAGGGAACACTCTAGTATTGTTCATGATCATGACATCACCTTCATCAAAGTAATCCAAGACATCGCGGAACAATTTGTGCTCAATAAGGCCAGTTTCACGGTGCACGACCATGAGGCGGCATTCGTCACGGTTTTCTTGAGGATAGTTGGCGATTAATTCTTCTGGAAGGTTGAAGTCAAAATCTGACAATTTCATTTTGCTCATAAGACAAATTTTAGGGCCCTTTTCAATTAGGGTTGGCAAAGATACAACATCAAGACCCCCTCTGTCAAGTTTTTGGGCAACTATATTTAAAACTGAAAATAAACAAAGGCTTTGAAGCTATCAGATACGGCCTGAAACAGTACGAAAACTAAAAGTGCAAAACCTACAGCTTGCAACAACATCGGCCATTTAGCGAAAAATTGAACACATGCGTCTTTCCAACTTTGAGGTAACCAATGCGTCAGAAAGCCCAACATAAGCAAGATGAAAACCCCATAATAAGTGTTCCAAACGACAAACCAAGTTTTCAAACTCCAATCAAAATGCTGGGTCACTTGTGTTAAAAAAGCCATTGGTTGCCAAGATTCAGGCAACCTGAACCAAATTCGGGTAAACGTGATAAAAGAAAGCGTTAAAAAAATACGCCACGCTCGAATGACCAACAGATTACTTTTTTCATAGGGGCTTATTTTTTTCCAGTAATTGTATAGCACTAATGCTGCTCCATTCATTGCTCCCCAAACTACAAAATTCTGACTTGCGCCATGCCACAAGCCACCAACTACCATTGTGATCAATAAATTTAAATCACGCACTGCAACAGTTCGGAATGGCTTGTAAAATTGCCAAAGCAATAAATAAAGGATCAACAATCCTCCATAGATAAAAAATAGCTCAAACCAACCAGTAATGAAGTAAAGAAAACCAAGAATAACTGCGGTCATGAGGTAAGTTCCAACACTTCCTTTTTGATTTCCTCCCAGCGGAATGTACAGATAGTCGCGAAGCCATGCACTCAAGGACTTATGCCAACGGCGCCAAAATTCGCCAACAGATACCGCTTTGTAAGGTGAATTGAAGTTCTCAAGTAAGGTAAAGCCCATTAGTTTTGAAACACCAATGGCCATGTCAGTATAACCTGAAAAATCTGCATATATCTGTAGTGAATAGGCAAACATGGCTATGACTCCGATAAAACCAGGGTAAGTTTCTGGTGCATCGAGTACTTTGTCAATAAATTGCACGGCGATGTAATCTGCAAAAATGAGTTTTTTAAGCAGCCCTTTTCCTATCATCCAGAGCGACCACGAAAAGTCGTATTTCGATAACTGATAAGGTGCCTTTACTTGCGGTAAAAAATCGCGGGCTCTGACAATTGGGCCAGCAATCAAATGCGGAAAAAAGGTAACATAGAGCGCATAATCAAAGAAATTTTTAGCGGCTTTGATTTCCTTGCGCACAATGTCTACGAGGTACGAGATGTTGTGAAAAGTAAAAAAAGAGACACCGATTGGCACTAAAATTTTATCAACGAAACTTCCTTTTCCGAAAAGTTGATTGCCCCAAACTGCAAATTGATTGACCACATTGAAGTGGGTGCCAAATTGAGCATTGAAGGCTTCGGTAAAAAAGTAGGCGTATTTGAAATATGCAAGTGCCGATAAATTGAGGATTATGCCAATTGTGAGCCAAATTTTTTGTGTTCGATTTTGTTGACATCGATTGATCAATAAACCAATCAAATAATTGAGCACGAGCATCATGCCCAATAGCAAAACGAAATTTCCGGAAGTTTTGAAATAGAAAAACAAGCTCACGGCAGTAAGGAAAATTCCACGCAAAACGTTTTTTTGATGTATCCAGACAAAGACACTCATGACCAACAAGAAAAATATCCAGAAATCAAGCCTAGTGAAAAGCAAGCTTTCTTGCTGTTGCCATGAAAATAATTCTTGAAGTCGATTCATGTTTATTGATGCATGTTTTGAAAAATGAACATATTTTTTTGAAATGCTTCAATGAGCAAATTTCCTTTCAAATGATAACCGGTGCCGGTGAAATGAACGTAGTCTGGCTGCATGAGCCCGGCCTGTTGCCATTTCTTAGAAGAACCCAACTCACCCATGATTCCATAAAAATCCCAAACTGCCATTTGATACTGAGCTGCAAGCTGCATAATAACTTCTCGTTGTCGCTGAGTATTTCGATTGGGGTATTTGCGCATGTAATAGTCATCGTTGGGCACGGTGAGCAAAATGGCGCAATTTGGGTTGACTTCCAAAATCTGTAGCAGTAATTTCTCCAAATTAGATTTGTAAACAAGTGGGTTAAACGACTCGTAACTACAGTGTGCATCATTGGTGCCTACCGAGAGGATAAATAAATCGGGCGGACGCAATTGTAGATCTCGACTGAAATGCGTGTTAGACAGGTATGTCGGCAAACTAGCTCCGTTGATACCAATGGCTGTATAAGTAACGCCTGGGAGGTCATTTAAAAATTCAAAACCGTACAAGGAAAGTGTAAAAGCTTGCTCAGTTTGTTTTACAAACATCAAATCCAAAGAATCAAGGTGGTCAGAAAATCGAATTTCTGTATATCCTAATTGATCAAAATGATCCACCTGTGTTACTAACAACTCTTGATCGCCAAAATTCAAATCATAAGGAAATTGGCCGGTGTTGTGATAAATTCTGAGGCGATCAAACGGGGGCTTGACTGCCGTTTTCAAATGTTTGAAATTGACAATAATGATGGAATCCGAACACTCGATGGCTGCACCTGTAAGACCATATTCAAGGTCTTCGGGTCGTTGCTGCACACTACGGTAACCTTTCCAATCGTTTGGAGAGGAAAAGTTATAGTTGCTTGGGTTATTCGTTTTTGCCAAATTATAAGGGAAAACCAAACCTCTTTCGCCCGCTAATCCTGGCCAATTGCTCTGTAAAAAAGTTCTAAAATCATGGGAATAAATATCTGCTTGTAAATGAGAGCCTCCAATGTGATAAAAATTGAGTTTGCCTTCTTTATCGGCAATCATTTGGCTCAATTTTTCATTTAAAATACGCCAATTTGGGCTATCCTCGCTGAAAAATTGAAACTCATTACAGCCTATCTGTATAAATGGGTACTGATTAATAATTTTTTGTTCGAGCTCAGTAAGGGAATCAGCTACCGGCCAAGTGCTTTGGGCACTTAACCTTGTAAAACAAATGAATAGCAGCCACCAAGCCCTCATTAGTTGGCTGAATTTTGTTTCCAATCCGAATAGGCTGTCATCAAGGCTTCATAGAAATGTTGCGAAGCAATGCTGGCACCGCGTGGGCTAAAATGAATGTAATCTTTACCCGCTAAACCTGCAGCAACCCATGCCGGCATTGAATTGAGGCCACCCATTGCACCATATAGATCCCAAAATGCCACACCTTGCTCTGCACACATTTTACGCATCCGCTCAACGGTATATGGAAGCAGCGGATAACTTTCAAAGACCCCCTCGTTAAGACGAGACATATCGCTCGGGCCGATCAAAACTATGGCCGCACCTGGAACCATTTTTTGAAGGTATTGGATCCGGTTTTTCAAAGACCCTACGTAGTAGCGCACACCACTTGAATCTTTGAAAGTATGAACAGAATTGCCCCCAAATTGTAAGATGATCAATTTGGTATTTGCTTGTTTGTGCATTTGGCCAAACAATTGTGCATCTGATGAACTGAGGTCATGGCCTGACGAACCACGCATGGCTACATTATTGACCTGAACACCGAGGTCACCTTCTAGACTAAAGCCTGAAAAGATTGGGCTTTTAAGAGAGGAAAATACATACTTTAATTTACTCGGAGTATGGTCAAAACTCAGGGGTAAAAGGTGTGCACCGCCATCGGCAATCAGAGAATCTTCATGAATGAGTTTGTTGTTTTCATAAACCTTGACTGCACAAGGCTTTAAACAACTGTTGTAATAAAATTTAACCTGACTATAAGTTCTGGACCTACTAAATGCCGAGGCAGAGGGTTCTATCTCTATCCAGGCTTCTGTTGGCAATTGCTGCTGCGCCTTTAAAGAATCTAAACCAAAAGTAGCTGCAGAAAGCAGTGCGCCATATTTTCGACTTCCCATTTTTGGGGGCCAAAAAGCCGTAAAGCGCTTGAAGTTAGGCGAAACTCTTTGCTTAAAACTTTGTGTTTGATATACGTTGAAGGCTGGTATAAAGCCAGGGCCAACACCACCAAATTGCTGTTGCAAGCGCTGCCTGATATAGCCCGTCATGCGGTCTCCTTCGATTTGAGAGTCGCCGTAATGAAAAATGCTAATTTTTTGTGCTGTCGCACCTTCTAAAGCTTCAAAAAAGCGAGCTAAGTTGAGTGCTGCCAATGGGCTCAAAGATAAAGGGTGTTCTGAGGAAAAACTCGCACTTAGACCATCTGGTATTCCGACCTGTCCGTTGCTTTTTCCGTTGTGTTTGATCCCTTCATTGATACTTGCAGTATCGGCAGATTTGACAATTTGATCAATGTTCTTTTTGACTTGTTTTTTGGCAACCCAAACCCTGTCAATGGGTAAAAATTTCCAATTGATTCCGAGCCATTCAACCCCTTTTGAAGGAATTAAATAACTGGGGATGCACAAAAGTGACAATACCAGAATTAAAAAAAGCAGAACTTTGTATGGGCGAATTTGTTGCACGGTGTATTCTCTGTGGCAAATATAGTTTTTCTTTACATCAAATTAGGTCGAAATGAGCAATCAACTCAGCAACGAAAGTTCACCGTACTTGTTACAACACGCCAATAATCCAGTCAACTGGATTGCTTGGTCTAACGATGTTTTTGAACTTGCAAAGGCCCAAGATAAATTAGTGCTCATCAGTGTGGGGTATTCAGCTTGCCATTGGTGCCATGTCATGGAACACGAATGTTTTGAGGATCTAGAAGTTGCTGCCCTCATGAACGAACACTTTATCAATGTCAAAGTGGACCGAGAAGAGCGTCCTGACGTAGATCAAATATACATGACTGCCGTTCAATTGATTACTCAAAAAGGCGGCTGGCCCCTCAATTGTTTTACCCTCCCTGACGGAAGGCCCATTTACGGAGGTACTTATTTTCCGAAAGAGCAGTGGATACACGTACTCAAATCATTAGTTTATACCTACCAGAACGACCGCGTCAAAACGCTGGAATATGCCCAACAATTGACCGCCGGAATCAAAGGAGCCGATTTAATCGAAAAAGCGCAGGAGCAAACCAATTTTGAGCAAGAAAAACTTCACGAAATGGTGGTGCGTTGGGCGCGCTCATTTGATACATTCGAGGGGGGCACGAACAGAGCTCCGAAATTTCCGCTTCCCAACAACTGGCTGTTTCTGATGAAATATGCTACTTATTTCGACGAGGAAAAGGTACACAAACAAGTAAAGCTCACGCTAGATAAGATGGCCTTCGGAGGCATCTATGACCAAATCGGAGGTGGCTTTACAAGATATGCAGTAGATGTACTTTGGAAGGTTCCTCATTTTGAAAAAATGCTTTACGATAACGCACAACTGATTGAATTATATGCCAAGGCTTATGCAACTTATCAGAAAGCACATTATCAAGAAATTGTCTTTCAAAGTTTTAATTTTCTAGAACGAGAATTGCTTGATCCTTGCGGTGCTTACTATAGTGCACTTGATGCAGATAGCGAAGGAGAAGAAGGAAAATTCTATTGTTGGAAAGAAGAAGAAATCGATGCTTTATTTGGCGAAGAGGCCGAACTGGTAAAATCTTACTGGAATATCAATCAGCTCGGATACTGGGAAGAAGAAAAATATATACCGCTCAAAAAACAAGATGATCTTGCATTTGCCAAACTTAAAGGTTACAAATTGGAAGAATGGCAGGTAAAAAAACAAAAGTTCACTGATATTTTACTTTCAGAAAGATCAAAGAGAATTAGGCCAGGGCTTGATAACAAAATACTCGTGAGTTGGAATGCAATGATGGCTAAAGGGCTCTTTGAAGCTTACCGTATTTTTGGTGAGGAAGCATTTTTATTGCGCGCGCGACAGATTTTACTTTGGATTAAAAATACACAGTGGCAAAACGAGCAGCTTTTGAGGGTCCGAACAAATGGTGTTTCTCGCATTTGCGCATTTCTTGAAGATTACGCACATTGCATTGAAGCCTTCTCAATTGGTTATCAATGTACAGGTGAACTCGACTTTTTATATTTTGCTCGAACTTTAACTGATAAAGTTGCGCGTGAATTTCAGCACCCAAGTAGCCTGTTGTGTTATTTTACGGGGCAAGATACGCAACTGATTAGTAGAAATATGGAGCTCAATGACAATGTAATCCCGGCTAGTAATTCAGTTATGGCGCACGCCTTTCTGACAATGGGCCACTATTTTCAGCATCAAGAGTGGCTTAATAGCGCCAAACAAATGCTCAGTAATTTGTATGACGGTATGGAGGCATATGGCTCAGGATACTCAAATTGGGGCCTACTTTTACTGCGATTCCTAGAACCTGCTCAACAGTGGCATGTGCTAAATGGTCAGTCAAGCATTGATGTCTTCTTTAAGACACAACAACGCAATTGCTTGTTGTCGTATCATCAAGAACTTCCGATGTCGGCTATCTACACCAAAAACGCCATATCAGTTTGCGAATTTGGTGTTTGTCATCAGCCTGTTCAAACTATTGAAGAGGCTTTAAAGATTTAGGCTAACTTAGATTATAATTGCTTTTCTGGCAATGGCTCTTTTGACCGCTTCTACAACATCAGGTGTGTCGATATGATATTTGGTCATGAGCTCCATTGGGGTTCCGGACTCGCCAAAAGTATCGTTGACCGCCACATATTCTTGGGGCACAGGATTATTTCTGCTCAGAACTTGTGAAACCGCTTCACCCAAGCCGCCATTCATCATGTGCTCTTCAGCTGTAACTACACAACCTGTTTTTGCTACAGATTTTAAAATTGCTGCTTCGTCGAGTGGTTTGATGGTATGCATATTGATCAATTCAGCAGATATACCGATTTCGTGTAGAGCTTTGAGCGCTTCTATTGATTTCCAAACCATATGGCCACATGCAATGATCGTAACGTCTGTTCCTTCGGTGAGTACATCGGCCTTGCCAATAACAAATTTAGCATCTGGTTTCACAAAAATTGGCATGACAGGTCTTCCAAAACGCAAATAAACAGGGCCTTCATGGTCAGCAATGGCAATGGTTGCTTGTTTAGTCTGGTTGAAATCGGCGGGTACAATAACGGTCATGTTTGGTAGCATTCGCATCATGCCAATGTCCTCCAAAACTTGATGAGTTGCTCCATCTTCTCCGAGGGTAAGGCCAGCGTGTGAAGCACAAATTTTTACATTCTTCTTCGAATAAGCAACAGATTGTCTGATTTGGTCATAGACCCTTCCCGTAGAGAAATTGGCAAAAGTTCCGGTAAACGGAATTTTTCCTCCGATGGTCATCCCTGCAGCAAGGCCGATCATATTGGCTTCGGCTATTCCGGTTTGGAAAAAACGATCTGGATGGGCTTTTTGAAAGGCATCCATTTTCAATGAACCAGTCAAGTCAGCACAAAGTGCAACTACGTTTGGATGTGTTTGTCCAAGTTCTGCTAAACCTTCTCCGAAACCAGAGCGCGTATCTTTGTTACCGAAAATTTCAAATTCCATGCTTATAAAGTTAAATTAGTTGTATTGAGGGTTGCGATATTAAATTTCTTTTCTTTCGTATAGGCACTCGAGCGTTGGTCTTTCTCTCGGTATACTACTTTGTAGGATCCTGGTTGTAAATTCCAGGTGCCCGATTTCTGATTGTCTTTGAAGTCCAAAACCCACTCCCATTGTCCGGGGTTTCTTTCGTAAAAAATTTGACCTACCAATATTTTTTGAGAAGTATATGTCAGTTGCCCGGCGGCGATGATATCGATTACTGTAAGCTTTGATTGGTCAATTTTAACTTCTTTGTAAGTGCGCGGTAATGTTAAAATTTCCAGTTCATAGGTGCCAACTAAATACTTTTGGATTTCGCCAAGTTGCTGCACATTAAGGGTTTGACTACCTGTTTGCTGTACAATCCTGGTTTCAATTTTTGAAGTCGCTGGGCTTTTTAAAGATGTAATTTTCAATTGCCCTTGACCTGCATCTGCAGGAATGATATTGTGGGTATGGGGCTTGATGACAATATTCTTGACAAAAATAGATGGGACCGTATTGACTTTTAAGTCGTATTTGATGGAGGGGTCGAGAAAGAGCGTATCGGGAAGCCCTTTTCGATTGAGTGTGTGTACAAAAGTATACTTTAGATTTTGGGTTCCGGCCTCGTACAAGAACATGCTCACGTCGGTTTCTAAAGGCTTTCCATCGACCGTATTTAGATTGATTTGAGCACTGGTATTTTGCAATGCTTTATTGAGCACATTTCCGAGTACATTACTGAAAGCTTCTTTACTTTCAGCATCTGTGTAGCTTCCTATACACTCAAATTTATCGAGATAAGTTAGGTCCATGCCTAAACCAATTACGAACGGCGTGACTTTCACTCCTTTGTCGCGGAGTTTGCGTGCAATGATACATGGGTCGTTGTCACAGGACTCTAGGCCGTCGGTGATTAAAATAATGAAGTTTCTTGCCAATGTATCGGGAAAATCTGCAGCAGAGGCCTCCAATGATCTTGCAATTGGCGTGGCTCCTTTAGCCTGCAAACCTTTAATTTTGAGCTTGATAGGATCGATGTTGTTTGCTGCAAATGGCACTTCAAGTTTAGTGTCTTGGCAATCTTGGTATGTATTGGTAACCACTGACTGGTGGCCATACACGCGCAATGCAATTTCAAGGTTTGGCACTTCTTTTAGACCATCTAAACTCTTCACCAAAACTTCTTTGGCTGCCGCCATACGAGTTTGATTATTCCAATCGAGGTTCATGGAGTTGGAGGCATCTAAAATGAAAAGTATGCGTGTCATGGGTTGTGACCAGCAAATGCTCGTCAGGAACAACAACCAAATCACGCTAATTTTTTTCACTAGTAGTCTCCGAGTGTTTCTTCTAATTGTTGCAATGCTGCCTCAAGCTGTTCTGCATTTGGGGCAACACCATGCCATTTGTGTGATCCCATCATGTAATCAACACCCTGGCCCATTTCGGTTTTCATGATGATGACAATTGGCTTGCCCTTTCCAGTAAGCGCTTTTGCCGCTTGCATGGTTGTACGGATGCTGTCAAAATCATGGCCGTTCATTTTCAAAACTTCCCATCCAAAAGCTTGCCATTTTTGACCGAGGTCACCCAAAGACAAAACTTGTTCAGTATCTCCGTCGATTTGACGTCCGTTGTCGTCTATGGTGGCGATGATGTTGTCTACTTTATTGGCGGCGGCGTACATAGCAGCTTCCCAGATTTGTCCTTCTTGAAGCTCGCCATCACCATGCAAAGTATATACAATACTAGGGTCGTTATTTAATTTTTTAACTTGAGCAGCACCCACACCGACTGAAAGACCTTGGCCTAAAGAACCAGAAGCCATGCGAATACCAGGTAACCCTTTGTCTGTAGATGGGTGGCCTTGTAGGCGGGTTGCTAATTTTCTAAATGTGCCTAATTCGGCCACTGGAAAATACCCTGCACGGGCAAGAACGCTGTACCAAACAGGTGAAATGTGTCCGTTGGATAAAAAGAAGAGGTCTTCATTTTTGCCGTCCATGCTAAAAGCAGCGGGATCGTGCTTCATTTGCTCAAAGTATAAATAAGTAAGAAAATCGGTACAGCCAAGTGACCCACCTGGGTGACCTGAATTTACTGCTGAAACCATTCTCACGATATCTCTTCTTACTTGCGAGGCTATTTGAACCAATTCTTTGTTTTCCATAAATTAAATCTTGGGTTTTCAGCTTACAAAGCTACGTTTAATTATGCTTACTTTTGCATTAAAAATAGAGATCTATGATCAGTTTTGCCGACGAAATACTTCAAGGAATACCTACCCAGCTTCCGCAACCAAAAGCTTGGGATCCAAATGTAAATCATGCGCCAAAGCGCAAGGAAATTCTGAGTCCTGAAGAAAAAAAATTAGCCATTCGCAATGCTCTAAGGTATTTTCCAAAAGCACAACACGCCGAACTTGCCGCTGAATGTGCACATGAACTTGCCACATATGGCCGTATTTACATGTACAGATTCATGCCAGAACACCCCATTTTTGCCAGGCCAATTGACCAATATCCAGGCAAAAGCGAGCAAGCCAAAGCGATCATGCTCATGATTCAAAATAACCTAGATCATCGGGTAGCACAGCACCCTCATGAACTCATAACCTATGGCGGAAATGGTGCTGTTTTTCAAAATTGGGTGCAGTACCGCCTCACCATGAAATATTTGTCTGAAATGACCGATGAACAAACCCTTGTGATGTATTCAGGTCATCCAATGGGTTTGTTTCCTTCCCATCCGAATGCCCCAAGAGTGGTGGTCACGAACGGAATGGTTATTCCAAACTATTCCAAACCAGACGACTGGGAGCGCTTCAACGCACTTGGTGTATCTCAATACGGACAAATGACTGCGGGCTCATACATGTATATTGGGCCGCAAGGTATTGTACATGGCACCACCATTACCGTACTCAATGCACTGCGACGCATTGCCAAGAACCGCGAAGATATCAAGGGCAAAATTTTTGTAACCGCAGGTTTAGGTGGCATGTCTGGTGCACAACCTAAAGCAGGGAATATTGCAGGTGTCATTTCCATAACTGCAGAAGTCAATCCGAAAGCGGTACACACACGCCATTCGCAAGGTTGGGTCGACGAAGTTTATGACAACCTTGATGCACTTTGTCAAAGAGTTCGTGATGCACAAGCCATTCAAGAAGTGGTTTCTTTGGCTTATTTAGGAAATGTTGTAGACATCTGGGAACGCTTCGATTCAGAAGGAATTCATATCGACCTAGGTTCGGATCAAACCTCATTGCACAATCCTTGGGCAGGGGGTTATTATCCGGCAGGTCTTAGTTTTGAACAAGCCAACGAAATGATGGCCTTTGACCCAGAACAATTCAAAGTTTATGTTCAAAATAGCCTCAGAAGACACGCTGAGGCAGTCAATAAGCACACCGCTAAAGGCACTTATTTCTTCGATTACGGCAATGCGTTTCTACTCGAAGCATCTAGAGCCGGAGCTGATGTCATGGCAACTAATCACATTGACTTTAAATATCCATCTTATGTACAAGATATTCTAGGGCCAATGTGCTTCGATTTTGGTTTTGGACCTTTCCGTTGGGTATGTGCCAGCGGAGATCCTCAGGACCTCGAAAAAACCGATGCCATTGCGTGCGCTGTTTTAGAGGAAATGATGCGCAATAGCCCTGAAGAAATTCAGCAGCAAATGGCCGACAACATTCAATGGATCAAAGGCGCTCAACAAAATAAGTTAGTAGTCGGGTCTCAGGCAAGAATTCTTTATGCCGATGCTGAAGGACGCATGCGGATAGCAGATGCCTTTAATAAAGCCATCGCCAATGGTGAAATTGGTCCGGTGATCCTTGGTCGTGACCACCATGATGTATCCGGTACAGATTCACCTTACCGCGAAACTTCTAACATTTACGATGGCTCCAGATTTACTGCAGACATGGCCATTCATAATGTCATTGGAGACAGCTTCAGAGGTGCCACATGGGTCAGTATTCATAATGGCGGCGGCGTAGGTTGGGGAGAAGTCATTAACGGTGGTTTTGGAATGTTACTCGACGGCTCAGCACAAGCTCAAAGAAATCTTACAAGTATGCTTCATTGGGATGTCAACAATGGCATAGCCAGAAGAAATTGGGCCAGAAACGAGAACGCCACTTTTGCGATCAAACGCGCAATGGAAGCAGAACCTTTGTTGAAAGTGACCTTGCCAAATTTGGTCGATGATCAATTACTCGAAGATTTATTTTAAGACAAGCTATTGTTTAGGAAAAGCAGCTCGTAAGAATTTGCCTTTGCTCGTTGGCATCTCGAAATGATAGATCGCTGCAATTGTTTTTGAAATATCAATCATCTCTGCTTTTTCTGCTACCACCAAATTCTTTGGCGTATCTGGGCCCAATACCAAAAGTGAAATGTGTCTGCATCCTTCACAACGGCAACCATGATTGACAAAACCAGATCTTACACCATCTAAATGCCTGCCATGATCATTAGTGATCATCAGTGTAGTTTGATCTTTTAAAACTGGGTTTTGCTGAATCATTTGCCACAATTGAGCTGCATACAGATCCGTTTGTTTAATTGACTCTAAGTATTTTTCCCAATTATTGGCATGACCATAAACATCTACCGCTAGCAAATTTATGAGCATCAGTTGAGGCGGATTTTCTCCTTGGACTAATGAGCTTGTCTTAGCAAATGTTTTATCGTCTCGACCATATCCAAGTCCGTTGCCATTTGGGCCACAAAATGTTTGCGCTAAAAATTGGTTGTTCCATTTCTTATTAGAAGTATTGACCAACACATCTAGTTTGCCTTTACTGGCAACAACATATGCTGCCGAGGAATCTTTCCCACTTGCCTTCAAGTAATATTGAAAAATATTAGGCTGCTTTGGCAAGGCCGTACCGGCGTTTGAAATGCGTTGGTAATTGCCTGTTACAATAGCCGTATGGCCGGGGACAGTAAAGGTTGGGCCGTTATTTTTGAAGTTAGCATAGAAAGTGCCTTCTTTTTTTAGAGAGTCACAAAGTAGTGGGCTGTATTTACAGGTTGGCTCGCCGTAAGTTTCTGTATATCTGGGGCCATCAATGACTAAAATAAAAACGTATTTAGTTTTGAAATTGGGCTCGTTTTGACCAAATAAATTAATCGCGAATTGCAGGCCAAAAAAAACGCGTAAAAACAGCTTATTCATCGCCCAAAATTACGCAGAAAACATCAAATAATTTGTCTGACTAATTACGCTGAATTTTATGAAATGTTGTAAAACCAGCATTACTCGTATGCTTCAATATATAGAATCCAACATGTGGTAAATACAATTGATCAGAAGTATCAGCCACGCGTTCTTTCAAAACTATTTTTCCTGAGGCATCATGTAATTCAAGTAAATCATTAGTGTGTAAGCCATTGATAAAAATGGATGCAGACGTTGGGTTTGGAAAAATCTGAATAACTGAAGATGACAAATTATTTAGTCCCGCCAAGTTAACATCATATATTACCCGAATCGGAATATTCTTTAAAACCGTGTGTGCAGGAGTTCCGTTGTCGGTTGTTTCTATTATTACATGGTACAAACCAGGTTGAACGCCAGTTGCGTCAAAAGTTAAATCGTAACTGGTATATTCTGTACTCACACTACTTGTGGTAAATGTTAGCGCATTTGGTTGGTCGCTAGTAATCGTTGTAGTTAATACTTGGCCCAATTCTGGAGTGCTTATACCCAATGTAAAATCTATTGCATTCAAACTTTTTAAAGTGTCCCCTGTAAACACATCGATGGTATCACAAATACCACTACTCATTATAAGCGGTGGAATGTTTGAGTTGGTATTAGCCAAGTTGAAGTAGATTTCTTGTCCATCCAGAAAATCGACGCCGTCAAAGGAAGTGTAAGGGCCGTCAAAAGATACCCCGGTGGTATCAAATTGCCCAACCTGAAAATAATTAATACCATTCCCAATATTTACACCTACTGTGGCGGGTGAACCACCAAATCCATTGGCGCCTCCCGATGCAGAACCTGTTGTCCATTGCATGTCGCCATAACAGAAAGAAACGTTGTTCCCATTTGGAATGAGTGTATCTAAACCATCAGAAATGATCAATTGAAAAGTATTGAGTTTATCCTCCATCGTTGGAAAATATCCCACGTGATCCCAGACAATAATCACTGAATGAGCATTTGTTTTGTACCAAACATTTCCTCCGTTGGGAGATCGTGTATCGACATCTGCCCAGAATGGCGCAATCATATTAAATGAGGGGTCTGGAAACGGATTTGCAGTAAATGTATAGTAAGGTTGCGTAAAGGAGATATTACCGTTATTGTTAATATACAGACTATCGTAAGTGGTACCATAAAAGCTGAAGTTAAAAGGCAACTGAATGCTATTCGAATAGGAATCATCATTAGGGAGCATGGCCAATAAGAAAGTAGAATCCAATGGGACTAAGCAATCGCAAAGACCTGTTTTTTGACTTTGCGTTCCTTTATATTTTTGGGAAGTGTTAGTGGTATTTACAGCGATGACATCGGCGCCATCAAGGGCGTTGTTTGTCTTGAGCGCTTCATATTGCTTAGAATCTAAAATGATTTTTTGAGCACTTAGCGTAGAAACTAGCAACAAACCAAAAAGTAATAAAAAATGACGCATCTTGCTTGTTTTTAATGTGTTAAGGGTGAAATTAAAGCATTTTATTCAAAATGCCCGTATTCTTTGTATTTAAATCATGTAAATTGTCAAACAAGCTAACAAATTCTTTGTTTGTTTCTTTGGAAGCAATACCATTAAAGTGGTAAATTTGCACGAAATATATTGTTTTATTTATAATTATTCTAAATAAAATTAAATGCTGACTGTTACAGATACCGCTAAAAAACAAGCCCTCCGACTCATGGAAGACGAAGGGAAAGATGGTTTCTTTATTCGTGTTGGAGTGCAAGGGGGTGGTTGTTCAGGCTTAATGTACCAACTGACATTCGATAACGAAGAAAAAGAAGGTGACATGAACTTTGAAAACAACGGCGTAAAAGTGGTTGTCGACAAAAAAAGCTACCTCTACCTTGTCGGTACAACCCTTGATTTCTCTGGTGGCTTGAACGGTAAAGGCTTTGTATTTCAAAACCCCAACGCAGACCGCACCTGTGGTTGTGGCGAATCTTTTTCTGTTTAGCATGGCAAATTATACCGAAAACGAACTCGCAAAAGACCTCGAGAACCAAGAATACAAATTTGGTTTTGTCACAGATATCGAAACTGAAACTGTCCCCAAAGGACTCAATGAAGATATCATCAGACTAATTTCATCTAAGAAAAACGAGCCAGAATGGTTGTTGGCTTATCGCTTAAAAGCTTTTGAAATTTGGAAAACGATGCAAGAACCCGAATGGGCTCATGTCGCGTACACAAAGCCCGATTTTCAAGATATCGCCTATTACGCAGCGCCAAAACAAACCAAAAAATACGAATCCTGGGACGACGTAGATCCAGAAATGAAAGAAACCATGAGTAAACTCGGTATTTCATTGGAAGAACAACAGCGTCTTACCGGTGTTGCCGTTGACTTCGTGATGGATTCTGTGTCGGTAGCTACCTCTTTCAAAGCAAAACTCAAAGAACTAGGTATCATCTTTTGTTCGTTTTCTGACGCTGTTCAAGAATACCCAGAATTGGTTCAAAAATATATGGGTACTGTTGTTCCTCACACAGACAACTTTTACGCAGCTTTAAACAGTGCAGTTTTTACAGACGGATCTTTCTGTTACATTCCAAAAGGAGTACGCTGCCCAATGGAATTATCAACTTATTTCCGAATCAACGCAGGTGGTACCGGACAATTTGAAAGAACACTCGTTGTAGCAGATGAAGGCGCATATGTGTCTTACCTTGAAGGTTGTACTGCACCACAACGCGACGAAAATCAATTGCATGCGGCTGTTGTCGAACTTATTGCACTTCAAGATGCCGAAATTAAATACTCAACTGTTCAAAACTGGTATCCCGGAGACAAAGAAGGCAAAGGGGGCGTATTCAATTTCGTGACCAAACGAGGCCTCTGCGAAGACCGCGCCAAAATTTCCTGGACACAAGTTGAAACCGGTTCTGCAGTTACTTGGAAATACCCTTCCTGTATTTTAAAAGGAGACCACGCTATCGGAGAATTCTACTCTGTGGCGGTTACCAATAACATGCAGCAAGCAGATACCGGTACAAAAATGATCCACCTTGGGAAAAACACAAAATCGACCATCATTTCCAAAGGGATCTCTGCTGGTAAATCTCAAAACTCATACCGCGGATTAGTTCAAATACATAAAGGTGCAGACCACGCAAGAAACTTTTCTCAATGCGATTCACTCCTGATGACCGATATCTGTGGGGCGCATACCTTTCCTTACATCGAGTGTAAAAATCCTACAGCAAAAATCGAACACGAAGCAACCACATCTAAAATTGGCGAAGACCAACTTTTCTATTGCATGCAACGCGGCATCAGTGAAGAAAAAGCAATTAGCCTGATCGTCAATGGCTATTGCAAAGAGGTGCTTAATCAACTTCCTATGGAATTTGCCGTTGAAGCTCAAAAACTGCTGGCAATAAGCCTAGAAGGAAGTGTCGGATAATACAAACTAACTTGTTCCAAAATCAGAACAACTCATGATCTCAATTAAAAACTTACACGCCCAGATCAACGGAAAAGAAATCCTAAAGGGCCTCAACTTGGAAGTAAAAGCAGGTGAAGTACATGCTATTATGGGCCCAAATGGTGCTGGTAAAAGTACCTTAGCCAATGTATTAGCCGGACGTGAAGATTACGAAATCACGGCTGGTGAAGTCATTTTCGATGGTGAGGACCTCCTAGAGCTTGCTACCGAAGACCGCGCTCGAGCTGGCTTATTTTTAGCTTTTCAATATCCGGTTGAAATTCCAGGAGTAAGCAACGTGAACTTCCTCAGAACAGCGCTCAACGAAAAACGCGCTTATCATGGTGAAGAACCCATTTCTGCCAAAGAATTTATGGCCCTTGTGAAAGAAAAATCTGCCTTGGTTGAACTCGACTCCAAGTTAGCTTCAAGATCAGTAAATGAAGGTTTTTCTGGGGGTGAAAAGAAAAGAAACGAGATCTTTCAAATGGCCATGTTGGAGCCAAAACTTTCTGTCCTCGACGAAACTGACTCCGGTCTAGACATCGATGCATTGCGCATTGTTTCACAAGGAGTAAATGCATTGAAATCGCCACAAAATGCGGCAATTGTCATTACGCATTATCAACGCCTACTCGATTATATTGTCCCTGATTTTGTACACGTTTTATATGACGGAAAAATTGTCAAATCTGGGCCTAAAGAATTGGCACTAGAGCTCGAAGAAAAAGGCTACGATTGGATCAAAGAAAGTTTATAACATGAGCGCTATCACAGACAGTAAGTTATCGGATTTTTGTAGCCAATTTGCCCCGACATCCATTGCTGGACTAGAACCACTCAAGGATGCTGCAAGTACTTTTCTTGCCAATGAAGAGTTTCCGACTACAAGAAAAGAAAGATTCAAATATACGCGTTTACAAAAGTTACAAAACGCAACTTTCAATGCGTTTGAAGCACTTTCATTTGAGCAACTCTGTGCCTATCAAATTCTTCATGATACCCCAACAATTTTTGTCAATGGGCCGCAACTTTTTATCCCAGAACAACTGAGCTCAAGCATTTCAGTTGTATCCTTAGAAAACAGCAATATTGAAATCAAATCAGTAGCACATAAAGATGTCTTTGGTGCTATGAATTGTCTTTATGCCAATAATGGATTGAGCATATCTTTTAATGATAACGCAGTACTTGAAGGTCCTATCCAAATTATTTACGTGCATTCTGGTGGTCAATATTTCTATAGAAATCTACTGAAATTTGGAAAAAATGCTGAAGCACAAATCGTATTAGCTCATTTTAGTACAGCAAATAGTATTGGTTTTTCACACACTCATACACAAATTGAAGTGGCACAAGATGCACGCATCAAGCTGCACAAAATCCAATCTTGCGAACAAGGGCATTTTGACTTCAATGAAGAACGCATTTATCAAGGCAAACAGTCCAATTTCGAAATCAACACTATTTCTTTAAATAGTTCATTTGTACGCAATGACCTCCATGTCGAAGTACAAGGTGAACACGCCGAAACAAAGCTCAACGGCGCCTATTTATTGAAAGCTCAACAACATGTTGCCAATTATACCACTATAGATCATCAAGTGCCTAATTGCGAATCATTTGAAACCTACAAAGGTATTATTGATGAACAAGCGATTGCTGTCTTTAACGGAAAGGTTTTTGTGCGAAAGGATGCTCAAAAAACGAATGCTTTCCAAAGTAACGCAAACATCCTACTATCCGATTCTGCAAGCATCAATTCTAAACCAGAGTTAGAAATTTATGCAGATGACGTGAAGTGTTCTCATGGTTCTACAACAGGTCAACTTGATGATAACGCACTGTTTTATTTAAAAGCGCGCGGACTAAGTGATAAAGCAGCTAAATCATTGCTTCTTCAAGCGTTTATGGACGACGTATTAAATGTATTTCAGCCAGAAGAACTCAGTGCTTTTATTTTCAAAGCACTCGCCGCTCGTTTCAATTGGCAAATTGAAGACTGATATTTATTTGAAAACAGCAAATAACAAAAAAGGCGACCAATTGGTCGCCTTTTTTAATGTAAGAAAAGTTATTTAAGCATTGAGAGCCTCGGCACCACCAACGATCTCGAGGATTTCGTTGGTAATAGCTGCCTGACGTGCTTTATTGTAACTTAATTTCAGGTTTTTCTGTAATTCTTTCGCGTTATCCGTGGCCTTGTGCATCGCGGTCATGCGGGCACCATGCTCAGAGGCAAATGAATCGCGAATGGCTTTGTAAAGTTGCAACCTCATGCTTTTTGGTAAGAGGTTCTCGACAATTTCCATTTTTGGTTGCTCAAAAATGTAATCACCGCCTTCATTTTCGCCTGCTGCTGGAATGATTGGTAAAAACTGTTCAGTTTCTACCGCTTGTACAGCTGCATTTACAAATCGGTTATAGACAATCACAACTTTGTCAAATGATTTATTGACAAATTGCGCCATGATTTCGTCAGCCACTTGTGCCACTATATCAAAACGCAGATCGGCGTAGATATCTTCCATGGCCTCTATCTTATCATTCTGATAGAAGTGGTCTGTTCGTTTGTAAACGTCTTTGATTTTCTTACCTAAACATAATACTGACACCTCTTTTCCTTGGTAATCTTGAGCTATAAGGGAACCAACACGTTTGATGATGTTGTTGTTAAACCCACCGCACAAACCACGGTTTGAAGTTACCCCGACAATAAGGACCTTCTTCACGTCGCGTTGCTCAGCAAAAGCATTTTCTGAAAGGTCGAGGGTAGCGCTTAGGTTTTCAAGGATTTCACGAAGTTTACCAGCATAAGGACGCATTTGCGTTACCGCATCTTGCGCACGTTTCAATTTTGCCGCTGAAACCATTTTCATGGCAGAGGTAATCTGCATGGTTGAGCCGACTGAACTGATGCGGTTGCGTATTTCTTTTAGATTAGCCATTGAATCCTAGTTTGAGGCTGTGATTATGCAAATTTTTCAGCAACTTCTTTGGCTGTTTTAGCCAATACTGCTTCGATTTCATCGGTGAACTTTCCTGCTTTCAAGGCAACAAGCGTATCCGCGTTATTGGCTTCAAGAACAGTTAAAAAGTCTTTTTCAAACTCTTTCACTTTGTTGACAGGAACAATTTGTAATAAACCTTTCACACCAGCATAGATAATTGCAATTTGCTTTTCTACTGGGTATGGGTCACCCTCGCGTTGCTTCAAGATTTCAACGTTGCGTGCACCTTTATCAAGTACTGATTTTGTTGCTGCATCGAGGTCAGAACCAAATTTAGCAAATGCTTCAAGTTCGCGGTACTGCGCTTGGTCAAGCTTAAGTGTACCGGCAACTTTTTTCATTGATTTGATTTGAGCTGATCCACCTACACGTGATACAGAGATACCTACGTTGATCGCCGGACGAATACCAGAGTTGAAGAGGTCAGACTCAAGGAATATTTGCCCATCAGTAAT
Source organism: Flavobacteriales bacterium (assembly GCA_046091725.1). GTDB lineage: Bacteria > Bacteroidota > Bacteroidia > Flavobacteriales_D > Crocinitomicaceae > UBA952. Next base: position 31,669 of record JBJTCG010000054.1, read on the forward strand.
CGAAATTACGTTGGTTGGGATATACGCAGAAACGTCGCCAGCTTGAGTTTCGATGATCGGAAGTGCTGTTAGGGAACCACCACCTTTAACCTTATCTTTCAGAGAGGCAGGTAGGTCGTTCATTTGCTTAGCAATGTTGTCATCTGCAATAACTTTCGCAGCACGCTCTAATAAACGTGAGTGAAGGTAGAATACGTCACCAGGATATGCCTCGCGTCCTGGTGGACGACGAAGTAGAAGAGATACCTCACGGTATGCTACCGCTTGCTTAGATAAATCATCATAAACAATAAGTGCTGGCTTACCGAGGTCACGGAAGTATTCGCCAATTGCAGCACCTGTCATTGGTGCATAGAACTGCATTGGAGCAGGATCAGAAGCATTTGCAGCGACTACAGTTGTGTATGCCATTGCACCTGCATCTTCTAATTTTTTAACGATTCCAGCAACAGTTGATCCTTTCTGACCAATTGCTACATAAATACAGTAAACTGGTTCACCGCGGTCATAAAACTCACGTTGATTGATAATAGCATCAATTGCAACGGTAGTTTTACCTGTTTGGCGGTCACCAATGATCAATTCGCGTTGTCCACGACCGATTGGAATCATGGCATCAACCGCTTTGATACCTGTTTGTAATGGTTCAGTTACCGGCTGACGGAAGATTACACCTGGAGCTTTGCGCTCGATTGGCATTTCGTAAAGTTCGCCTTGAATTGGACCTTTACCGTCAATTGGTTGACCTAATGTGTCAACTACACGACCTACCATGCCATCACCTACTTTCACAGAGGCGATTTTACCTAAACGACGTACGGTATCACCTTCTTTTACACCAGAAGATCTACCAAGCAATACAGCTCCTACGTTATCTTCTTCAAGGTTTAGTGCAATTCCTTGCATGCCACCATCGAATTCAATAAGTTCACCATACTGCACGCCATTCATTCCGTAAATGCGTGCAATACCATCTCCTACCTGAAGTACCGTTCCAACTTCTTGTAATTCTGCTTCTGAGCGGAATCCTGAGAGTTGTTCTCTAAGAATTGCGGAAACTTCTGCTGGTTTAATATCTGCCATTTCTACTTATTTTTTGTCTTTTGACGATTATACTAATTGTTGTTTCATGCGTTGTAGTTGACTAGCCACAGACGCGTCTATTTGTTGATCCCCCATTTTAATAATGAAGCCACCAATTAAGGATGCATCAACTTCTTCGGTAATAAGAGGTGTGCCGTTGACAACACCATTGATTTTCGAAAGTATTTCTGCCTTCGCTTTGTCATCTAGTTTTTGAGCACTTACAATTGTCACAGGTACAATTCCTCTGTGCGACATCAACTGCGCGATAAATTGTTCAGCAATTTCAATCATTGCAGATTCACGTCCGTTTGAAGTGACTAGTGAAAGAAAATCCAAAGATGTTTGGTTGAAATCTTTGAATATCTCTTTGATCACGGCCACCTTTTTCTCGATTTGAATGAGGGGTGAATTGATGAAAACCTGAAAATCATGTGCTTCGTTTGCCAATTTGATCAATTGAAGCATGTCTGCCTCAATAAGCTCCACTTTGTTTTGGTCTAGAGCCAATTCAAGCAGCGCTTTTGCGTAACGACCAGCTGATTTAGATGATGTCATTGCTTAGTTAATTTTAATTTCAGTAGCTAACTTGTCTACAAGCGCTTTTTGTTTTTCGTCAGAACTCAATTCTTGACGGATAACTTTTTCAGCGATTTCCAATGAAAGGCCTGCAACATGGTTGCGTAATTCGGCCATAGCAGCTGCTTTTTCACTTGAAATGTTTTGACGAGCGGCCTCTACAATTTTAGTTGCTTCGTCTTTTGCTTTATTTTTTGCTTCTTCAACCATTGCAGTTGAAGCTTCTTTCGCTTCTTTTAAAATAGCATCGCGCTCAGCACGAGCAGACTTTAAAATTTGATCGTTCTCTGCTTTCAAGGCTTGCATTTCAGCTTTTGTTTTTTCAGCTAATTCTAAGGCCTCTGAAATTTTCTTTTCACGTTCGTTTACAGCAGATAAAATTGGCTTCCATGCAAATTTTGCTAGCAAAAAAAGTAGAAGGCTAAATACCAAGCCTGTCCAAACTAATAAACCAAAATCAGGTAATATTAAATCCATTTTGTGTGTGTTTTTTAAAGTTAAAAAGGAAACCACAACCAACCGTTGTGGTTTCCTTTAAAGATTTACGCTTTTGCTCCTAGTAGACCAACTACTACACCGAACAATGCAACACCTTCGATAAGCGCAGCTGCGATGATCATCGCAGTTTGAATTTTACCTGCTGCTTCTGGGTTGCGAGCGATACCTTCTACTGCAGAACCACCGATACGACCGATTCCAAGACCTGCGCCTAGAACTGACAAACCAGCTCCGATTGCTGCAATACTACCAAACATTCCTGTCATTGTATTTAATTTAAAAGGTTACTATTTAATGGTGTGCTTCTTCCACAGCCGCTCCTATGAACAATGCAGAGAGCATTGCAAACAGGAAGCCTTGTAAGAAAGCAACTAAGATTTCTAGCACCGAAATGAACAAAGCCATAGGCACAGACAAACCTGCCCACGCTACGTTTTTGTTAATGAAGATGATGGAAATCAAGGCTAATACGATAATGTGGCCTGCTGTAATGTTGGCAAACAAACGAATCATTAACGCAAAAGGTTTGGTAAGGATTCCGATCAATTCGATAGGAATCATGAAAATTTTCATTGGAACTGGAATGCCCGGCATCCAAAAAATGTGTCCCCAGTAATTTTTATTACCTGAAAATACAGTAACAAGTAAAGTACAAAATGCTAGGAATAAAGTAATAGTGATGTTACCAGTAAGGTTTGCGCCTCCAGGAATGACAGGGATCAAGCCCAACATGTTGTTGATCCAGATAAAGAAGAAGATAGTCAATAAGTAAGGCACATATTTGTGATACTTATGGTGATCAATGTTTGCTTTAGCGATGTCGTCACGAACCATGACAATAAGCGGCTCTAAAAACTTAGCCAAACCTTTTGGTGCCGTTGCGCCATTTTTGCGATAAAAGCGCGCAACAGACAACATGATGATAAGGATTAGTAGTGAGCCGAAAATTAACGACGCTACGTTTTTGGTAATAGAAAGGTCAGTGGGAGTGGCATTATGAGGATGTTCGCCTTCAAAATGCAGCGTTCCCTCTTGATTCAATTTGTATATTTCTTCGTGGAATAAAGCGTATCCTTTTGCCGGACCAACACCTTCCATGAAATGATAAGCAGTGCTGTCGTTTACTTTTACTTCAGCTTTTTTACCGTGATAGAAATATTTTGAACTAAAAACTTTGAATCCGTTGTCATGGAGAATAACTGGCAAATAAACGCTAATACCACCGTGTTCTGGCCCAGCAATATGCCATTCATGCGCGTCTTTGATGTGGTGCATGATCATTTCGCCAACATTGAAATTACCTTCTTCAGATGCGCGCGCAACTGGCTGAAAGACAACGAATGACAATGCGAAAAGAATGTATTGCAAAAGTGAAGTTAACCTGCCTGCTTGCTGCATTTGAATCTGTTTAAGCGTATTAGCGAAAAAAATTTTTGCAAAGGTAGTCAAACTTTCTAAAGAAACAATTTAATTTTTAAACATTCAGGAAGTAGTTTTCCTCAATTTTTTATAGAGCTTGATGCCCAACATCAAAAGAATACCAACTCCAAAAAACCCTACAGTACCATTGATCCAAGAAAGCTGATTTTTCAGAACTACGAGAAAAACAATACTCACCAAAAATAATGTGGCCACTTCATTCCAAATTCTGAGTCGATTGGAATTCCATTGGATGTTTCCTTTTTCACAATCTCTGAGCAGTTTTTGAGTATAAAAATGATAGGCCAACAAGAGTGCTACAAAACCCAATTTTAGGTGCATCCATGGCGCGTTTAATAAATAATCAGCGTTTAGATAGAGCATCCAGCAACCAAATATTACTGTCAAAACCATGGCCGGTGTGGTGATGATCCACCACAATCTTTTCATCATAATAATGAATTGTGCTTGGAGAATCTCTTTTTCAGCCTGCAGTTTGTCAGCAGCTTCTCTAAAATAGATCAGCAAACGCACCATATAAAACAACCCTGCAAACCAACTGACCATAAAAATAAGGTGCAGCGCCTTGATGTAATCGTATGTCATGCTACAAATTTAGTCGAAAGGTACCGAATACTTCTATCTTTGTAAAAGCGGATTGAATTATGTGGCTCAGAATCCTTCTCTTTTGTACTTTTCTTTGCTTTTGGTATTTACCTAAAGCACAAACACAATTACTTTCTTTAGAAGGAACCTATCAAGACAAAAATCTTTTGATCAATAATCCGCCAATGCCCGATGGTTTTGGTTTTTGTGTGTCGAAGGTTTTAGTCAACGGTGAAATTCTACCCGCCGTCATTCAAACCTCTCATTTTGAAATCGATTTTAAACTTTTTCACTTGCGTAAAGGAGAGCAAGTTTTTGTTGTTTTGGAACATGCTTTAGGTTGTGAGCCACGCTTTATTAATCCAGAAGTGCTCTTGCCAAAAAGCACCTTTGAATGCACTCAAATCAAAGTACAAAAAGATGGGCTTTTGTCTTGGACAACAGCCAACGAAAACGCTATTCTTGATTACTCAATAGAGCAATTCAAATGGGGTCGCTGGGTAGAAGTTGGTCAAGTAAAAGGTAAGGGGCAAAAAAGCAATAATAATTATGTCTTCCAATTGAATCCGCATTCGGGCAAAAATACGGTCAGAGTAAGTCAAACGGATAACTCTGGCAAAGCACGTTTTTCTCCAAGTACAAGCTTTGTTTCTAATGTTCAGGTAATAACATTTAGCCCAGCCAAAGTGCATCAAAATCTCTATTTCAAAGCCAATGGAAAGGCTGTTAAAACCAAATTTGAGATTTACGACGCCTATGGCAATTTATTAAAAGTTGGGTTCAATAGTGTAGTTGACTGCACCAACTTTGTAAGTGGGGTTTACTTTATCAACTACGACAACAAGTCTGAAAAATTCATCAAAATTGACGTTCCATGAAACGCATCGAACACCTCGGTATCGCCGTACAAAATTTAGAAGACGCCATCCCTACTTTTGAAGCGCTCTTGAACACTCCTTGCTATAAAAGAGAAGGCGTAGCGTCTGAAGGTGTCATGACCGCATTTTTTCAAGTGGGGCAATCTAAAATTGAATTGCTAGAGGCCACAAACCCCGATTCGCCAATTGCCAAATTTTTAAGCAAAAATGGGCCTGGTTTTCATCATGTGGCATTTGAAGTCGACAATATCGAAGCGGAAATCAAAAGATTACAACTTGCGGGTTTTACCCTGATACATGAAGTTGCCAAAGATGGCGCCGACAACAAACGCATTGCTTTTTTGCATCCAAAAAGCACCAATGGGCTTTTGGTTGAAATTTGTCAAGAAAAATAATAATTCAACGGTTTTTTTGGGTCGTAGAGCACTGCATCTAGCCCGGTTTTTCGAGCGCCTTCTACATGCTGAGGGCTATCATCAATAAATAAAACCTGATCTGCAGACAATTGCATTTGATCTAGCACCCAAGAAAAAGTACTTGGATGAGGTTTGCGTTGCTTGATTTCATGCGACAAGAAAATATGATCAAAAACCGACTCAAGCGGGGCTTCACAAACATTTTTCCAACGCTGTAAGACAATATCCCAATGAATAGCGTTGGTATTACTGAGCATAAAAATTGGAAACTCCTTAGAAATTTGCTGCAAAAAATCGATTTTCTCCTTTGGAAAATATCCTAGCATGGCGTTCCAAGCGGCATAAACTTGATTGGGCGAAGTACCAGGTGTTGTAATTGGTAAAAGCTTATTAATGAAATGCTGCGGAGAAATTTGACCCGTTTCAAACAAGTCAAATAAGTCTTCTTGCGCAAATTGGGTGTAACGAGCAGCAAAATCATGTACGCCAAGATCAACAAAGGCGCTCTCAGTGGCGTGGTAATCTATATCAATTAAAACACCGCCTAGGTCGAATAAAATGGCTTTATATGGTCCTTGCATCTTTGTACAAAGTTAGCTTTTTCAGTCTATTTGAATACATTCTAAATTAGCCTTCATGACAATGAAATGACAAAAGAAAATATGATAGCGTGTAGCTTTGCAACAAAGTTTGATTTTTTGTTGCAAGAACTTCATATTATTGCCTTCACGCACCGCCACCTTGACGTCAACAAGATTGGTTTATTGCACCTTGAAAAAGAAGCACAAGCAACTTTGCTCAATGACATAAAAACTTCATTGGGCCTAAATGAACTGATGTTTTTGTCTACTTGCAACCGCGTAGAAATCAGTTTTGTCAAGGATCAAGACCTCGATACCGTATTTTTAACACGCATTCTTCAAGAACTCTACCCTAAACTCGTGCCCATTCAGCTCGAGGAATTTGTTAGAAAAGCAGAAACATATTCAGGAACAATCGCTGTAAAACACGCGTTGTCTGTCGCTTCCTCTATCGACTCCATGATCATAGGTGAGCGCGAAATCATTACGCAAGTGCGCTTGGCCTACGAATACTGCCAATCGCTTTCCTTAACAGGAGAAGTTATTCGCTTGCTCATGAAAAAAGTGATTGAAACAGCCAAATTAGTCTACACAGAAACCAGTATTTCTACCAAACCAGTTTCTGTTGTTTCATTGGCCTATCAATACCTCAAACAACTCAATATTCCTCTTGAAGCAAGGATACTCATAGTTGGTGCTGGTGTCACCAACACGACAATGGGGCGCTTTCTAAAAAAACACGGTTTTAAAAAATTCAGTGTTTTCAACCGCACTTTATCCAACGCACAAAAACTTGCTACTGAATTAAAAGGAGAGGCTCAAGTACTCTCTGATCTTGAGCAATTTACTGGCGGTTTTGATGTACTCATTACTTGTACTGCAGCTGAAGGTATTATCATTACACCAGAACTATACACGCAGTTACTTCAAGGCGATACCCAAGAAAAAATCATCATCGATCTAGCTATACCTCAAGATCTAGATTCCCGTATTCTTCAAGATAACAAAGTCAAACACCTTTCGATAGAATACCTACAAAAGATTTCTAACGAAAATGTCAAAGAAAGATCCAAGGAATTGGCTCAGGTGGAAGAAATCATTGACCAAGCACTTTATGAATTTCAGCTACTTCTCCGAGAAAGGAAAGTTGAACTCGCTATGCGCGTAGTTCCGGCTCAAGTAAAGGCACTGAAGTCAACCGCCTACGATCAAGTGTTTAAAGAGGATCTCGATGCACTTGACCCGCAATCCAAAGAAGTCTTGGAAAAAATCGTCAATTACCTTGAGAAAAAATACATCAGCGGCCCGATGAAACTGGCCAAGGAAATCATCCTGAACCATGTCGACTAAAACACACATTCGCATAGGCACCCGAGGCAGTGACCTCGCCTTGTGGCAAGCACATTTTGTCAAAGCGCAACTTGAAGCCAACAATTGTACAGTCGAACTCAAAATCATTATTACGCAGGGGGACCGCATCCAAGACCTCAGTTTTGACAAACTCGAAGGCAAAGGTTTTTTTACCAAAGAAATTGAAAGCGCACTACTCAATCATGAAATAGATCTCGCTGTTCATTCGCACAAAGATCTAGAAACAAAGCAGCCAGACGGTTTAACCATTGCTGCTGTTTCTTACCGCGAAGATCCTTCTGAGTTATTACTAATGACCAAGGAAGCTCAGGATGCGCAACAGCTTTGGGGCTTGAAAAAAGGCGCCTGCATTGGCACCTCATCAGCACGTCGTAAAGCCATCATCAAAGCACTCAGACCCGATCTTCAAATTGAAGAATTACGCGGAAATGTTCCAACGCGCATCGATAAATTAAGAAGCGGCAAATACGATTCTATTTTGTTAGCAAACGCAGGCGTGAGTCGCTTGGAACTCAATGTAAATGACCTGCACACCCAAGTGCTCGACCCAAAATCTTTTGTTCCGGCTCCTGCTCAAGGCGTACTTGGCTTGCAAACCCGACAAAATGATCTTAGTACAATTGAGGTGCTAAAAAAATTACATCATCCAGACGTGGCCAATATTATTGAACTAGAACGCGGAGTTCTCCGAGCCATGGATGGCGGTTGTCAATTGCCCCTTGGCGTTTATGTTGCAGATGACGCCATTTACGTTGCACACTCAACAAATGCAAACTTAGCTGCTCAGTTTTATAAATTTGAACTTACTAATCAGGTCCAAGATATCATTGCGCATTTGACTGCTCAACCATGATTCCTGTTTTTATTTCTAAGGATGCCCAGGATTTAATTCCAGAATTAGCCCTACTTGCTGAGCAAAACAAAATAACTGCGCACTCGCTCATTGAATTTCAAGCACTCGATTTTTCTTGTCCAGAACCAACCGACATCATTTTTTTTGGGAGTATTCGGGCAGCCGATTTTTTTCTTCTGCGCTGTCAACCAAGCCCATTAATTGCAGTTGCAGGTCATGAAACCGCAAGAAAAATCAAAGAAAAATACAAGCTCAATGCTGCCTTTATTGCAGAAGAATCTGGTGACCCCACTCGAGAGGCACATAACTTTAATCATTGGAGAGGAAATAGAAAGGTGACTTTCCCTACCTCTAACTTATCAATCGGCACTTATATGAAAGATGTGCCTCAGGATCAAAAAGCAATTATTCAAGTATATCAAACGAACACACTAAACCGACACATTGAGCTACATCGGGTTTATGTTTTTAGTTCTCCGAGCAATGTCAGTGCTTTTTTTGAATCAAATCAGCTGCCTGCCAATGCTATCTTAATTGCTTGGGGAAATTCTACCAAAAAATCGCTGCAAAATCTACAGCTTGAAGTGCACCATACCCTTTTGAAGAAACAACAAGAAACTTTGTTAGCCTTACTTCAAGAACAAAATTATCTGTAAATTTCCTTTATGAAATTTGAACTCTCCACAGAGATCAGCCCGGATTTAGTGCGGCTTTTTGAACGCACAGTGCTTGGTACAAATGGCGCTAAATACAAACACCTCGATGTTGCCCAAAGTGTTGTTCATACTGATAACCCTTTGAGTTTTTCATTGCGCAGACGCGAGCAACTCATTGCCAATATTACCTTTTGTAAACGGCCATTTGGACTTTATCTGCGCTACTTTTCGTTTGACTCAAAATTTCAGTCAAAAGGAAAGGCGCGGATGAATCCTAAATCGGTTTTGAAAGTTCAAATTGAAGAGGTTTTTCAAGAATTAGAAAAAAATCACGGGGGCTCTGATGATTACTGTTACGCTTATATCGATAGTAAAAATGTCAGGAGTAAATGGATGAGTGAAACATTCGGTTTTCAGACCAAAGCTAAACTCGCTACTCAATCATATAGCAGGCTCTTTCCCAAACCAAACAAACAACTGAGCATAGAACCAATTTCTACAGAACACCTCAAAATCATAGAGCAAACCTATCAGCATTATACAGGTTATTTTACTTATTTCTTCGAAGAAGGTGAACTGGTTTGTTTGCGCAACGAGCAAGGTGTACTACTTGCATTTGCAAAGTTTCATAAGGTGCGTTGGGAAATTCAACGCTTACCTGGCAATTTAGGGGGTGCGCTTGTTCAATTACTGCCATTTATTCCATTGATCAATCGACTCATTCAACCAAAAGAACACACCTTTTTGGTGCCTGAAATAGTCTGTAACCCTTCGGGCAGCATTCGCGATGTTGATGCTTTGTTCGAGGCCATTTTGGCAAAGGAAAAGTTGCATTCAATGCTTTGGTGGAATGACACCCGTGATCCACTTTATCAGAAAGCCAAACAAACAATCAATTGGGGCTTGTTAGATAAACTGATCGGTGTCGCTGATGTGGATGTTGTATTCAGAGGTGCTTACACGCCAAAGGAACCGATTTTCGTGGCCGCGTTCGATATGGTTTAGTAGGATAAAAGTCGCGTGAGCAACAATTCTTTGATTCTTTTATCTATTTGATTTTTGTTGGTTAAATAGAATTGGTATTCAAGCTCTGTAAAAAAGCCAGTAACCATGCCAATATAACGTTGAATCAAACCCGTGTTTTTTGAGAAAATGCTTTGCAAAAGCTTTCGTTGATCAGCATCGTTTTTGAGTACTTGAACCGAATGAAACAACGTGTTTTGCTGCCATTCCATGAGCCAAATTTCGTGCTGGAATTTAAGGATTGGCCTCAGTGTTGTATTTTGAAAGTGTTCCTGTTCAGTAAATTCTGTGGATTGTTTTTCGATAGTGGGTCTTAGACCCAATAGCTGTTCTTCTGCTCTCATGCCTCTTCAGACAACTCAAGTTGCTGAATGTTCGCATAAAATTCTTCGAGATAACTAGCTGTGCGCTCTTCATCCGGATTTGAACTGAAAAATAATGCCTTGCACTTAGGCAAGCTCTCTGTTAAACGCACAATATAGCCTTTGTGTCCTTGACGCATATGTTCATCCATTTCAAGAATCACGAAAAGTTTGAGTTTTTTGATATTGAACCCATTTTGAAAATAAAGTTCTGCCATTCTACGCGTGGTGCCTACAATAATTTCGGTTCCATCGAAGAGGTCATTGCGCTGCTGTAGTTTATTCCCTTTTTCTACAATGAGATCAACGGTGAGGTCTTTGACTTTGGCTAGTTGCAAAAACTGAGCGTGTATAGTTCTGGCTTGTTGGTCGTCTTTACACAAAATAATAGCTCTGGGCGAGCCTTCTTCTGGTTGTGGGACGTGTTCTTCAACAATAGGCCATAATTGCAGCTCGTATTGTGGCAATAAGGCATTGACTAATACTCCTTGAGAGGAGCGCAAAGTTTTCATCACACTATTGATTGCTTCCATCTGAGAGTTTTGGATTATTGAGGTGTCGTTGCGCATCGCGCTGTGTTTTTTTCTGGAGGTTTTTTTCTAGGGCAGCTTCTAGATCTATGCCTGTTTGATTTGCCAAACAGCATAAAACAAAAAAGATATCGGCCATTTCGTCTCCAAGATCTTTATCGCGGTCAGTTTCTTTTTCAGATTGTTCACCATAGCGTCTGGCCATGATACGCGCCAATTCCCCTACCTCTTCCATCAAAATGGCGGTATTGGTAAGCTCATTAAAATAACGCACGCCTAAAGTTTGGATCCAGTGATCGACCTTCGCTTGTGCTTCGCTGATTTTCATGCAACAAAGGTATCAAAACCTCTCATTAGATATACTACATTTGTAATACGATGGAAAAACTCAGCAATTTTATCAATGGTGCGTATGTCGCTCCACTCAGTGGAAACTATATCGACAATTATGAACCCGCAACGGGCAGCGTCTATTCTTTAATTCCGGACTCAGGAGCCGACGACGTTGAAGTAGCGGTAAATGCCGCAAGCGCAGCCTTTCCGATTTGGTCGGGCATGAGTACTGAAGCGCGGGCTGCCATCTTAAGGAAACTTTCAGAAGGAATTGAAGCCAACATGGACGCTTTCGTAGCCGCTGAATCCAAAGATAACGGCAAGCCATTGAGTCTGGCAAAGCATGTCGACATTCCAAGAGCGGTTTCGAACTTTCATTTTTTTGCTACCGCGATTGAACACTTTGCTTCAGAATCTCATCAAATGGAAGGCGTAGGGTTTAATTACACTACCCGCAAACCAATAGGCGTAGTTGGCTGTATCTCTCCTTGGAATCTGCCACTTTATTTGTTTTCTTGGAAAATTGCACCGGCTTTAGCGGCAGGCAATTGTGTCATTGCAAAACCCTCAGAAGTAACACCCTACACTGCCTATATGTTGGGCAAAATTGCTCAAGACGCGGGTATGCCGGCTGGTGTTTTGAATATTTTGCATGGCACGGGGCCTAATGTCGGCGACGCCATCGTAAAACATCCAAAAATCAAAGCAATTTCTTTTACAGGCGGGACCAAAACCGGAGAATATATTGCCAGAACAGCTGGTCCAATGTTTAAAAAGCTATCGCTTGAATTGGGTGGAAAAAACCCAAATATCATTTTCGCCGACTGTGACTTCAAAGAAGCGCTCAGCACCACCATTCGTTCGTCTTTCGCTAACCAAGGCCAAATCTGTTTGTGCGGTTCACGGATATTTATCGAGCGCCCTATTTACGAACAATTTAAAGATGCTTTTGTCGCTGCAGTTTCAAAAAGTAAGGTTTCTTTTCCTGAAGATCCAGAGGCTAAATTAGGCGCTGTTGTATCGGCACCACATATGGAAAAAGTGCTGAGCTACATAGCTTTAGCAAAAGAAGAAGGAGGAACCATACTTTGTGGCGGAAAACGCAAAGAATTAACAGGTGAGCATGCCAATGGCTATTACCTTGAGCCAACAATCATTGAAGGACTGCATTACCAGTGCCGCACAAATCAAGAAGAAATTTTCGGGCCAGTAGTTACCATCACCCCATTTGATACAGAAGAAGAAGTGCTCGAAATGGCCAATTCAACGCAATATGGGTTAGCTGCAACAGTCTGGACAAACGATCTTAAGCGCGCTCATCGGGTTGCTGACCAAGTACAGGCCGGAATCGTTTGGGTCAATGCATGGTTAGTCCGAGACTTAAGAACCCCTTTCGGTGGCGTCAAAGCATCAGGTGTTGGGCGTGAAGGTGGTTGGGAAGCGCTCCGTTTCTTTACCGAGGCAAAAAATATCTTTATAAAATATTGATTTGATGAATTGATGAATTGCTTTTAAAAATGAAATATCCAATCTTATTTTTTCTACTTATCTCCTATAGTCTGAGTGCCCAACTCAAACCGATTTTATTTCAATTCAGAACAGATACCGTGCTCACTTGGCATTATCAATTCGGCGATGAATTTTCAAGTTCAACCATTGATCAAAACAAATGGATTCCACGTTATCCTTGGGGTGGTTTGCTACTCGATCAGAGCCAATGGTCTACACCGGAAATGCTGCAGGTTCAAAACGGATGGTTGCACTTGAATGCCGTTCAATATGGTCAAAAAGCGAAAGTGGAGCATTGGATGATCAATCAGGACCAGGCCCGAGAATTGAAAATCGATATTAAAAACGACTCTGTTTATCTAGATTACCTTACTTCTTGCCTCTGGAGTAAAGATACTTTTCGCTACGGTTATTTTGAATGTCGTGCCATTGTTCCAAGTGGGCAAGGACTTTGGCCAGCATTTTGGCTCTATGGCCAGAACCAAAAAGATGAAATCGATTTCATGGAGATGAAAGGGGAACGTCCCAACGACATTCATGTAGATATCCATTTACCCAACCGCAAGGATTACGTTAAAAATAAACTAGGTATTAAAAAAGATTGGGGAGGGTGGGTAAGTATGGAACCCGCGCTTACGGAAGATACGCTTATTTTTTCTGGCGTTTGGCTACCCAATTCCTTGACCTACTTTGTCAATGGCACGCCTGTATCTCATTTTGATGGTGACTTTCAAACTGCCATGAACCTCATCGTTAACCTAGCAGTAGCACGAGACGGATATCCATTTAATCCAGGGCCCAACGAACAGACAAAATTTCCTGCAACTTATCAAGTAGATTACCTCAGAGTTTGGAATCTCGACCCAACAGTCACTCAAAAAATGAGCGGCTTTCCTCAAATAAATCCGGAGGAAATCAATGTTATTCAGGAAGAAAAAAAACTGCTTAAAAAGAAAATACCACTTATTTATTCGAAAAGAGCGCTAGAAAAAGAACAAGGATTTGTGAGTTTAATTCCTATAGGTGCACAGCAATATGCCATTCAAACTAATGGAACTTCGGACTTCGAAATTTCATTTCAAGGTGAAAAACAAACTGAAAATCGCTTAAAAGGTAAAAAAGCCAACATCATTGACCTGCAAAATGCGCCTAAAAACTTATCGATTATTATTACTTGCGGGAAACAAAAAGTAGAATTCTTCCCGCTGAAATAGCATTTATTCTTTGGGGGCTCCAAACCTAAATCCCGCCACAAATTTGAGGGCATAATAGAGTTGTCTGTAGTTTAACTCATTATATCTGATGCTTTTGTTGTCAAAATCTGTGACAAGAAAGAAAAAGCGTTCATCTGATGAATACCCGCCCATAATACGCATGTCAAAGCGCGGCGCAAGCCCGAGTAATAACTTTGAATTGGTTGGGGTTTCATAGCCTTTGATTTGAACCACCGGGCCCAAACCCAACCAGCCACCAAGTTGCCAATTATTCTTGCGGTTTACGTAAGCAAAACCGGGAATAACGCCAAAATCAAAGGCCTGTAATTGTTGCAATGATTGCATAGGAATTTGGGTGTTTTGAAGGGGTGCTGGGATGAGCGCGCCATTTTTACTGGCCGATCCAAAATAGTTAACTGTGCCCTTCAAATACCAAGTCAAAATTTCTTTGGTGTAATGTGCGCGTTTACCCAATAACCCGTTCATCTGAAATTCAGGGTTATGAAAGTACCAACCATTCATCATGACATTAAACGAACTCACTTTTGGCAAAATCATATGTGGTTTTAGCGTGCTAGAAACAGTGTCAAAGGACCCTGCATTTTTGAGTGCATAGCCAAAAGTGGACTTGAATTCAAAGTCGTACCAAACTTTTTTATAAGTCAGGTCGTAGGCAAAATTATATTGCGAAGTTTGCCCAAACTTACCGGTTGGTTTCACATTGCCTATGATGGGGAAACCTAACCTTAGATGAAACCATTTATAAGCAAATCCAAGCCCTAAAAACGGACTGAAATTGTTTTTGTAAGAGAGATTGGTCAGTTGTTGATTGAAATTTCCTTGAATGGAGAATGGATTGGCGTTGTAACCTAAATCGGTGTACATAATTGGTCGTTCGCGAAAAGATTCAATCGCAAATTGCTGCGCCAAAAACGCAGCATTAAACGCAAAAATAAAAATGAATGCGCTACTTTTCAATGCCCTCTAGACCTAGGATAAAACTCAGCACTTTGGCTCTTTCGAGTCTTTCGGTGCTGCGCCCAGAGCCGCCGCCGTGTCCGGCATCCATGTTGCATTCGAAAATAAGCGGTGCCGTGTTGGTGCGCAATGTTCTGAGCTTTGCCACGTATTTGGCAGGCTCCCAATATTGTACTTGAGAATCGTGGTAACCAGAAGTAATATACATTGCCGGATAAGCCATGCGATGCAGGTTATCATATGGCGAATACTTCAGCAGATAGTAATAATAATGTGGGTCATTTGGGTTGCCCCATTCTTCGTATTCTCCGGTAGTGAGTGGTATACTCTCGTCGAGCATTGTGGTAACTACATCTACAAACGGAACCTCAGAAACAATTCCTTTGAACAAATAAGGCGCCATGTTTGCAATAGCACCCATTAGCAATCCGCCGGCACTGCCACCGTTGGCATAAATTCGAGAGGGATCACAATAACCCATGTGTCCTAAAAATTCTGCTGCATTGATAAAATCAGTAAATGTGTTGGTCTTTTTGTCAAACTTTCCGTTTTGGTACCAATCTTCACCTAAATATTTTGATCCACGAATATGAGCAGTTGCATAAACAAAACCGCGGTCTAACAATGAAATGCGCGTAGGACTAAAAATATCTGGAATCGTGTAGCCATAAGATCCGTAACCATACAATAGCAAAGGAGCTTTGGACAATTCTATTCCTTTTTTATACACAATGCTGACCGGGATTTGGGTGCCATCGTTGGCAGTGGCCCAAACACGCTGTGACTCGTAGTTGGCAGGGTTAAATGTAGGATCTTTGAGCTTTTTTTCGAAGAAGATTTCTTGCTGACCTCCACTTAAATTATAACTATAAACGCGAGATGGCGTGGTCATGGAATTGACGATGTAATATATTTTTGAAGCGTGATAATCGTCATTCAAAGCCAAGCCCAAATAGTAGGTCTCACCGGCAACATTGATGTATTTTTCTTGACCACTAGAGACCTCCTTGAGTTTGAGTTTGAGCAAACCGTTGTCTCTTTCTTCTATTAAAAGATGGGATTTAAAAACGCTCAATCCTTCTATAAGGACTTTCGGATTGTGTGCTACAAATTCTTCACAGCTCGCTATACTTGTGGGGATTTGATTTGAAAACAAGACGCGGTTATTAATGGCGTTGTCATTACTCAAAATAAAGAAGCCTTTATCATGATGCTCTACTTCATAGATGTGGCCTTGCTTACGCGCTAAGAAAATTTTTGCCTTGGCATTTGCTTGATTGGCGTCAATTAACTGAACTTCAGAAGTTGTGGAGCTATAACTGTAGATGAGAACAAAAGCGTTGGTGAGTGTTTTACCAATTCCAACACTAAACTTTTCGTCTTTCTCTTCAAATATAAGTTCGTCTGCACTTTGCGGCGTTCCTATTTGATGGCGATACACCAAATATTCACGAAGTGTTTCAGGATCTTTTTTAGTATAATAAACTGTTTGATTGTCATTTGCCCAAACAATACTTCCACTCGTTTCAGTCAAAACATCTTTCAAGTATTTACCCTTTGATCTGAACCTGATTTCATACTTTCTGCGACCTTTAAAATCTTCACTCACCGCTAAGATTTGATTATTCGGTGAAGGCGCCCAAGCTGCCAATTCGTAAAAAGATTTTCCCTTGGCACGCTCATTTTCATCAAAAAACAAGATGGCTTTTCCATCCATTTCATATCGGTAAATTTGCTGATAATCTAGCCCTTCCACATTTCGGTTTTGATATTGATAACCGTTTAAAGTATAAGGTGCGCTTGTTTCGTTTGGGTCAATACGCGCCTCGAACTCATCAAGAAGGCTCTGAACAAGTGGATCAAGCGCCTTGAAATAAGCAGCGGCATAAGCATTTTCTTCGTGGAGATATTTTAATACCGGTTCGGTGTCGCGTTCTCGCATCCAATAGTATGGGTCTTGGCGCAAATGACCATGTTTTTCTAGTGTGTGGTCAATTTTTGGTGCAACAGGCTCTTGAGCAAGTAAATCTAGATTCATAAAGATGAATAAAAGGAAGAATAAAGGCTTGATTTTCATAGCGCGATTTGCTACAAAAGTAGCGATATTCTCTTATGAAAAGTTTAACTTTGGTACGTGAAGAAACTATACAAATACCTGCTTAATAAACTTCCGCGGCCTTTACTAATTAGACTGAGTTACCTATTTCGTTTGGTAGCACCTATTTTGTACAAAGGAAATGCCGTAAGTTGCCCAGTGTGTGAAAAATCCTTTTCTCAATTTTTATCATACGGCTCAGAAGTAGCGCATCGTGAAAACGTTTTGTGCCCCCACGACCTCACCTTAGAGCGCCACCGCTTGATGTGGCTCTATCTCAAAGACCACTCAGAATTTTTCACTGCGCCAAAACTTTCTGTATTACACATGGCGCCAGAGCAGTGTTTCCTCGATCGATTCAAAACTCAAAAAAACCTCAACTACCTCACCGCAGATCTTGTTTCGCCAATCGCAGATATGCACTTTGACTTACACCACATACCGCTTGAGAACGATCGCTTTGATGTGGTTTTTTGTAATCATGTAATGGAACATGTTGCAGATCCCAAACAATGTATGTCAGAACTCTTCCGAGTTATGAAACCCGGAGGGTGGGCCATCATGCAAGTCCCGCAAGATTTTAGCCGCGAAAAAACTTACGAAGATGCCAGTATTACTAGCCCGGCAGAGAGAGAAAAACATTTTTGGCAAAAAGACCACGTTCGCTTGTTCGGTAAAGACTACCCTTCCTACCTTGAATCTGTTGGTTTTCAAACAAAAATATTCGACTTTCATCAACATTATTCCACTGCTCAAATTGCCCAATACCGTCTGATGGACAGTGAAATTTTGTACATTTTTCAAAAGCCAAACTGATGAAAAAACTCCTTTTGGTCATTCTATTATCAATTGCCAACATTGCGTTGAGTCAAAAAAATGTGTTCTTGAGTTTGGCGCCAAAGTTTGGAAATCAAGATTTTCAGCTCTTTCAAAATTATACAGGCAATGACGGCGTGATGGTTGAGATCGAGCATTTTAACTATTACTTATCAGACGTACAGCTCTTTCACGATAATGGTCAAAGCACTAGTTTACCTACAAGTATTTGGCTGGTTACGCCTTCCACCTATGATGTCTATTTAGGCTTTCTCGGTGTCAATCAAATTGATTCTATCAGCTTTACAATTGGGGTTCCAAAACGTTATAATACTCAAAGTGGCGCCTTGGCTCAAGATATTTCAACCTACCCGGAAACACACCCCTTGAGCTTCCAAATGCCTTCGATGTATTGGGGTTGGGCCTTCGGATACATGCACATGATCATCGGTGGCAAAGCAGACTCCAACAACGACAACATTCCAAATAGCTATTTCGAATTACATAATCTCGGCAACAACAATCAGCAAATGGTCTCTATGCCCGTTGTACAAACTGAACTTGCCAATCAAACCAATATTCACCTCAATTGCCATGTTGATCGCTGGCTCAATAATATTACTTTGGCCAATGTCGGTATTCTACATGACGAAACCGGCCTGAATGTCACAGTGATGCAAAATGTCTTGAGCCAGGAAGTTTTTACATTAGATGCGGCTGCTACTATTCCAGAAAATCAGCCTGAATTATTCAAATGGAGTCATCAAAATCATGAAATTTTTATTCAAGGGCTCTTGAATAATCAACTAACGTCTATTGAATGCATCGATGCACAAGGAAAAATTGTAGTGGCTCAAAATCTCGAAAAAGATCATTATAGTATCAACACTACTGCATTTCCAAAAGGCGTTTACCTGCTGAAAATAAGCACACAAAAAGGAAACAAAACCCTCAGGATTTTCATATAAATGACCAAAGTATTTGGCTTTCTTGCGGCAACTATCATACTTGGATTCTTAATCCTACGTTGCGGTTCTGGTCAAGACTTCAATGCCAGTTTAGTTGTTCCTGCTCCTCTAGATAACCCGCAAACTGCTGCTAAAATTGCCCTCGGCCGACAACTATTTTTTGATAAACGCTTGTCGTTAGACCATACTATTGCCTGCGCTAGTTGCCACGATCCTCACAAAGCTTTCACCGACCAACTTCCAAAAAGCAAGGGCATTAAGGGGCAGCTGAGTCAACGCAATGCGCCTAGTTTACTGAACGCGGCATTTTTGAAAACCGCCATGTTTGACGCGCACCTCGCGTCATTAGAGCTTCAGGTAATTGTACCCATTCAAGAGCCCGTTGAAATGGGACACAACATGAAGTTACTCATTGCACAACTGCGACAAATTCCTGCCTACCAAGAAGCCGCACAACGCATTTTTAATCGCGATTTCGATGCTTATGTACTGACAAGAAGTATTGCCGCGTTTCAACGAAGTTTGCTCTCGATGAATGCTCCATTTGACCGCTATATGGCAGGCGAAAAAAAAGCCCTCACACCTGAACAACTCGCTGGGTGGAAATTATTTTCAGACAAATTGTATTGTACCCAATGTCATCCGGCTCCGTATTTTACGACATATGTTGCCTCCAATAACGGGCTCTACCCATCTTATGAAGGAAAAACAGATCAAGGTCGTTTTCGAATTCATCACGATTCTAGTGATATCGGTAAATTCAAGGTGCCATCTTTGCGAAACATTCCCTTAACCTACCCATACATGCACGATGGAAGTCTTCAGACTCTTGACCAAGTTTTAGAACACTACCAAAAAGGGGGGGCAAAAAATCCGCTTCAAGACCCAAGTATTGTTGCATTTCAACTCACTTCAATCGAGAAAAAACAATTGCTAGCTTTTTTTAATGATTTGGTCGATACTTCCTACCTGAAGCGAGATAGGTTTTAGCCGAGATTGCTTACCTTTGTTGCTTCAAAAAACAAAGCTATGTATCGCTCACACACCTGCGGAGAATTAAGATTAGAACATGTCGGAACTAAAGTCACTTTAGCTGGTTGGGTTCAGCGCTCCCGAGACCTCGGTGGCATGACCTTCCTCGACCTCCGAGACCGCTACGGCATTACACAATTGGCGTTCAACCTAGAATCAAATTCAACGCTTTGTGAACAAGCTCGTAAACTTGGGCGCGAGTTTGTCATTCAAATTGAAGGACAAGTTATTGAACGCAGTAGCAAGAACAAAAACATTCCTACCGGCGAAATCGAAATATCAGTTAGCGCGCTCCAAGTTTTAAACGCAGCTAAACTACCGCCATTTACAATTGAAGATGAAACAGACGGAGGTGACGAACTGCGCATGCAATACCGCTATCTCGACTTACGCAGAGGCCCTGTTCAACAGAAATTGCGTTTGCGCAATCAAGTAGCACTCGAGACACGTAAATACCTCGATTCCAAAGAATTTTTGGACGTAGAAACTCCAGTACTGATCAAATCAACTCCGGAAGGAGCCCGAGATTTCGTGGTGCCAAGTCGCATGAACGAAGGTCAATTTTACGCGCTTCCGCAGTCTCCACAAACCTTCAAACAGCTTTTAATGGTGAGTGGCTTTGATCGCTACTATCAAATTGTCAAGTGTTTCCGAGACGAAGATCTTAGGGCCGATCGCCAACCAGAGTTTACTCAAATAGACTGTGAAATGGCTTTTGTTGAGCAAAACGATATCCTTGAGATGTTTGAAGGTTTGATCAAGCACCTTTTTGAAACAGTACGTGGCGTTAAATTTGAAGGTGCTTTTCCACGCATGACCTACGCTGAAGCGATGGAGCGCTATGGCTCAGACAAGCCCGACATTCGTTTTGGGATGGAGTTTGTTGACCTTACTCAACTTGCCCAAAGCAAAGATTTTGTTGTTTTCAATAGTGCTGAGTGCGTTTTAGGTATCAATGTGGAAGGAGCTTCTGAATTTACACGCAAACAACTCGATGAACTCACAGAATGGATCAAAAGACCACAAATTGGCGCCAAAGGTTTGGTTTACATCAAGTGTAATTCAGATGGTAGTTTCAAATCAAGTGTAGATAAATTTTACACCGAAGAAGAGCTAAAAGCTATGGCTGCTCAAGCCAATGCTAAACCCGGTGACTTATTATTGTTGCTTTGCGGTGAGCTAGCCAAAACTCGCAAGCAACTCAACGAGCTCAGGTTATACCTCGGAACAACGCTAGGTCTTCGCGATCCAAATGTATTTAAACCATTGTGGGTTCTTGATTTTCCACTCCTTGAGTGGGATGAAGAAAGCAGTCGTTACCATGCCATGCACCACCCTTTCACCTCTCCGAAACCAGAAGATTTTCATCTCATTGATACAGACCCAGGTAAAGTTCGTGCCAATGCCTATGACCTCGCCATGAATGGTGTCGAGCTCGGTGGTGGTTCAATTCGTATCCATGACCGCGCTTTGCAATCTCGCATGTTTGACCTTCTTGGATTTACCAAAGAAGAAGCCCAAGCTCAATTTGGTTTCTTGATGTCAGCCTTTGAATATGGGGCGCCACCTCATGGCGGTTTAGCTTTTGGTCTAGATCGTCTGGTAGCCACAATGGGTGGGTCAGAATCTATCCGAGACTACATCGCCTTTCCAAAAAACAATTCTGGCCGCGACACCATGATTGATGCACCTTCACCTTTGAATGACGCACAATTAAAAGAACTAGGTATCAAACTCAACTAATTGATGTCATCATTGTTTAAACAACATGAGCACACAAATTGAACAATTGCAAGCAGCATTACAGCCCTCAAGAGAGCGCTTGTTGACTCACCCAATGTATGCTAAAATAAATAGCCTCTCTGATTTTCAACAATTCATGGGACAACACATTTTTGCGGTTTGGGACTTCATGAGTTTGTTAAAATCTTTGCAACGCGAGCTCACTTGCGTGGCCGTTCCATGGTCTCCGAAGGGGTCCCCAATTACGCGCCGTTTCATCAATGAAATTGTACTTGGTGAAGAATCAGACCTCGATCAAGCTGGCAACGTAATGAGCCATTTCGAAATGTATCTGGATGCGATGCAACAAATTGGCGCCGACACCATGACTATCCATCAACTTACCGAATGGTTGTCTTATGGTAAAGGCCTAGATGAAGCGCTTTATCAGCTTGATATCAATGAAGAAACCCGCGAGTTTGTGCGTTTTACTTTCGAGGTCATCAACGGTGGGCAACTCCATAAAATTGCAGCCTTATTTACTTTCGGTCGTGAAGACCTTATACCTGATATGTTCATTGAAATCTTGCGCGAAATGCAGCGTCAAGGTCAAAACAACATAGATAAACTCCTTTACTATTTAGAGCGACATATCGAGATAGACGGCGGTGATCACGGCCCTATTTCCTTAAAAATGATGGAAGAAATTTGTGGCTCAGATGCCAACAAATGGAAAGAAGCTACAGACGTTTCGCTAATGGCGCTCGAAAAGCGATATCAACTCTGGAGCGGTATTGAAGCTTCAATCGAAAACGCCGAGCAGTAAATTTTGATTTAGCGCAAAACTAACTCCAGGATGTGCCGTCTTTACCATCCTTAACTACAATACCTGCTTTTGCTAATCCGTCTCTGATCTGATCCGAAGTTGTCCAGTCTTTGTTGCTACGCGCTTGTTGTCTGAGGTCTAGGACTAAATCCATGACAGGAGCTAAGCGGGTTTCGGTTGTTTGTTGTTCTGGCTGTAGACCTAAAACATCAAAGAGAAATACCTGCAACGCCGACTTCAATGAGGATTTGTGCTCCGCTGAAATACTAGCAGCGCCATCATTGATCAAATTAATTTGTTTCACAGCCTCAAATAAATAAGACACCAAAATAGGCGCATTGAAGTCATCGTTCATGGCTTTATAAAAAGAAGCAATCAAGGCATCTACATCAAAAGAAGAAGTACTGGTCTGCACTTTTTCAAGGGTTTTGAGGCCTTCCATGAGTCTTTCGTAGCCTTTTTCGGCGGCATTGAGCGCATCTTGTGTAAAATCGAGGTTGCTGCGGTAGTGTGCTTGCATCATGAAGAAGCGAACTACATTGGCACTGTACGATTTTTCAAAGAGGCCCGTAGTGCCATCTAGAATTTGTTTGGGCAAGAAGTAATTACCAAAAGACTTCGACATTTTTTGGCCATTTACATTGAGCATATTGGCATGCATCCAATAGCGAGCTGGATTGCAACCAAATGAACCACAACTTTGCGCAATTTCATCTTCGTGATGCGGAAATTTAAGGTCCATACCGCCGCCATGGATATCAAATTGCTTACCAAGGTATTTGGTGCTCATAGCCGTACATTCAATGTGCCAACCTGGGTTTCCATTACCCCATGGTGAACGCCAAATTTGCATGTCGTTAGGGTTGGCTTTTTTCCAAAGTGCAAAATCCGCGAAAAAGCGCTTTTCATCCTGCGCATTCAAGCTCCGGGTTTCATTTTCAAGCTCATCTACTTTTCTTCCGCTTAAGGTACCATAATGGTAATCTTGCATATAACGACGCGTGTCAAAATACACAGAGCCATTGACTTCATAAGCATAACCATTGGCAATAATTTGCTCAATGATTTCTATTTGTTCTTGAATGTGCTGGGTTGCGGTTGGTTCTATGCTTGGAGGTAATAAATTATAAATCCGTTGAAGTTCTTGGAACTTAACTGCGTATTTATAGACAATTTCCAATGATTGCATTTGTGCCGCCTTAGCTGCTTCACCAATGCTATCTACTTCTTGGCCAGCAGAATTAGTGATATGCCCTGCATCTGTGATATTGCGCACATATTTAACAGAAAAGCCCAGATGTAATAAATAGCGATAAATCAAATCAAAATTGATAAACGTGCGCATGTTACCCATGTGAGGCTCGCTGTACAAGGTTGGGCCACAAACATACATGCCGACATGACCCTCAGTAATAGGCTTAAATGCTTCTTTTTCTCCTGTAAGGCTGTTGTAAATGACGAGTTGGTCTTGTAGTGCTTTCATCGGGCTTGTAATTCCTACAAATTTAGAGAAATTTGCGGCATCATTTTTGCTAAGTTTGCGGCATGAATACAATTTACAATTTCTTTGTCTGTTTGCTTCTTGGTGCAAGCCTCGGCGGAGATCTTCCTTACACCAATATTCAACGAGGCATGGAACTCAATGACGCCCACACAATTATTAGTCTGGGTAAGGATAAAATTGTATTGCAGTTGCCAGGAACCGAAGGGGCTTTTCCCTTGGCCCAAGCAGAAATGATTTTAAATAGTTTCTTTCAAAAATACCCAAAAGGGAGTTTTATCATCAGGTACAAAAACAGTAAATCCACTGAAGGAAACGGTACAATTATTGGCTCATACCTCACAAAAGGAAGCAGTTTCCGAAGTACTTTTCAATTTCGTAGCGGAAAATACGAGCAAAAGCTAGAAAGCCTCAGTATCGTTAAAGAATAATCAGGCCTGTTGGCCGCGGTTTTCTTTCAAGGTATTGAAGAAAATGATACCATAGCCTATGGCCAACATCAAATGGAATGGTACCATTCCTAAATCTCCATAAATGGCACGATTTACCGCCGTAAAGCCAAAAGTAACCATGAAAATTCCTTCTAAAATATTGATTATTGAGAGACTCTTTTTGTCGTATTTGTTCCCTTTAAATTCGTCTTTTTTGGCAACATTGAATTTGGGCGTACGAACAAAAGAACTCTTGATGCCAAGATAGCCCTCAATTACTGCTACAGCATTGCTAAGTCCAAGCGCCATAGAAACAGTTAAGAATTGAACAAAACGACCCAAGAAACGGAAAAGGTCTCCGAAAAAATCACCCTTTTTGTCGCGGTAAGAATTCCAGTAATAAAAACCTAAGAAAATTGTACTTGAGAAAAAGTACATGCCGTATTTGATATAAATATTGAGGTCAGAGAATGAATCTTTGATATGAAGGACAGCCAAACTCAAAAGAGAAAGAATCAAGATAAAAAAGAACACGGAAGAGTTAAATAAGTGAGCCAAACCGTGAACGCGGTCTGTTAATTTCAAGCCTTTGGTTGTGGCCAGTCTTTTCCACATTTTGATGAATACTTCGGCTCCACCCTTCATCCAGCGATGTTGCTGACTCTTTAGAGCGGACATCGTAATTGGAAGTTCTGCCGGAGATTCTACTTCTTCTAAATAAACAAAACGCCAACCTTTCATTTGTGCGCGGTAGCTCAAGTCGAGGTCTTCAGTGATTGTGTCGTGCTCCCAGCCACCTGCATCATCAATAGTAGCGCGGCGCCAAACACCCGCTGTACCATTGAAATTGATGTAGTGACCGCTTGCATTGCGTCCGCCTTGCTCGATGGCAAAGTGGCCGTTAAGACCAAATGCTTGTAGTTCGGTAAGCAATGAATAATCTTTGTTCAAATGGCCCCATCTTGTTTGTACAACCCCAACTTTGTCAGAATTAAAGTAAGGGATAGTGCGCAGTAAGAAATCTTTGCTCGGGACAAAGTCGGCGTCGAAAATGGCAATAAATTCACCCTCAACTTTATCCATTGCAGCATCCAATGCACCGGCTTTATAACCTGTACGGTCAATGCGGTGAACATGCTGAATATTAATGCCGCGAGCGGCTACTTCGGCACATTTTTTTGCAATGATATCTTTGGTTTCGTCTGTGGAGTCGTCTAATACTTGAATTTGGAATTTATCGCGTGGGTAATCCATTTCAGCAACCGTTTCAATGATGCGTTCTGCTACATACATTTCATTGAACATAGGTAACTGAACGGTAACTTTTGGCGCGTTTGCCAAATCGAAAGCAGGCGTTACCCTACTCTGTTGTTTCTTTTTGTTGCGGATATAAGCAATCGCCAAACTCAATTGAATCAAGCTATAAAAGAAAATAAGCACCAAACAGGCACCGTAAATTCCTAAAATTATTCTTGCCGTCATGTGTGACCAATAGTGCTCCTTTACTACTGTTTTTCCATTCACAGTCATTTGACGGTCGCCCCAGTTGAATAACCAAGAAACTTTGAGTTGAGCTGTAAATGGTTGTGTTTTACTAAAGGTATAGTGTATTTTG
>JBJTCG010000055.1:0-8688 GCA_046091725.1 Flavobacteriales bacterium
CTTCCTTACAGTCTTAGCTTTAGATTTCTTAGCCGTTGATTTCTTAGGTGCAGCTTTCTTGGCCGGCCGTTTGGCTATCTTCTTAGGCCTTGAAGTGCTCACACTTGCTCTCTCAGGTCGATCTCCTAATTCAAAATCTATAGCTTTAAGTAGTTGAGCATTGCGTTCACGCATATTGGCAAGAAACTCTTCGAATTCTTCATCAGCTTCATCGATTTTGCTGCTTGACCTGCGTCGCTTTAAATCTCGATCAAAATCATCTGGAGTCTTTGGCGTATCTAATTTAGTTTGAGTAGAGCCACGGCGTCGTCTTCTGCTAATGGCAGTCATAGTAAATAGGACAGCGGTGACCACAAAAGTGCCGCCAATGATTACTGGAATATTTCGAGTAATTAAATTGTCAGTCTTTGGGGCAGAGAATTCTTTTAGAGCTTGCTTTGCATTATCAACTTTGATTTGTGCAGCTTTGACTTGCTCAATAGCATTATTGGTAGCATCAATTAGCTTCTGATTTGATTCTTGCCAATCAACATTTGAGCTAAGAATTTGGCTGGCTTTTTTTGCTTGGTTTTCGTAGGTTGTTTGAGCACTCTTTGCCTTAACAAGTGCAACTTGCTTTGCGTTTAATTCAACCTGCGCTTGTGAAATCTTTTTGCTAAGGCGCTCTTTTTCAGCGATTGTTTTTGCTAATAAGGATTGCTGACTTTCGATTCTCCTTTGAGTTTCTCTTAATTGAGACTCTATAGTTTTCGTATTTGAAACCTTTGAAGTTAATTGGGTTTGGGTAGTTTCATATTCCTTCTTAGCTTCCATCGCCTTGGTCTTAGCTTCTTGGGCCGCCTTCAAATCTGCTTCATATTGCTTCTGAGCCGCTTCAGCTGCTTTTTTAAGCTGCTCTGATTCGCTTGATCGATTTAAATTCAATTCATCTGATTCTGGTTCGTCTCCATTTGAAACTACTAACTTTTTAGCTTTTTTTGCTTCGTTGTAAGCTGCAATTGCTTTATCAGCTAGGGCTTTGCTAAGCGTAGCTTTTGTTTCTGCCAGTTTTGCAGCCACCAAGGCTTTATTTGCGGAAGCTTTGGCCGCGTTATATTTACTCTGCAAATCTGAAACTTGTGCCTTTAAGTTTTCATATGCCTTCTGAGCTTTTGCAAGACTTTGGGCGGTAGTTTGAATTCTGGTATCAAGGGCCTTTTGAGTTTGGGCCGCCTGCGCTTTGCTCTTTTCTAATTCTGATATTTGCTGACTAACTTGTTTAACTTGCGCTGCCGTTTTTGCAGCTTGCGTGGCAGCGGTGGTTACTTTAGTAGTTGCGGTAACTAAGGTTTTTTTGGCAGTATCAACTTTCTTAGCCGTTGCGCTAATAATTGATTGTTGCACAACAACTTTGTTTGCTAGTTCTTTAGCTGCTGAAGCAATTTTTGCCTGCGCATTGGCTAAATCTTGTGCCGCTTTAGCTTGAGCAGCTTTTCTAGCAGCTTCTGCTTGTGCCAGGGCGGCATTTCGCTCAAAAAGGAGTTTTTGTGCCAGTCGATCTGCTTCTGCCTTTGCCTCTGCAGCTTTCTTTTCCGCATCTGCTTTCTCTTTTGCTAAACGATCAGCATCTGCCTTTTCAGCATCTGCCTTTAATCTGGCTGCTTCCGCATTTGCCGCATCTTGCGCCGCCTTAGCTTCTGCTTCTTTCTTTATACGTTCTGCTTCATCAGCTTTTGCTTCCGCTTCAGCTTTGGCTTTGGCTTTGGCATCTGCCGTATCTTGCGCCGCCTTTGCCTCGACTTCTTTCTTTATACGTTCTGCGGCAGCAGCAGCTCTAGCTACCGCTGCCGCTCCTCTAGCTACCGCCGCTGCCGCTGCCGCCGCTGCTGCTGCTGCACGAGCGGCTTCGGCCTCTGCTGCCGCTTTGGCCGCCGCCTCTTGCGCTGCTATTTGGGATGCAAGCGCTGCGGCCGCAGATTGTTGCGCCGCCGCTGCTTCACGAGCCAGTGCCGCCGCTGCATCTGCTGCTGCTTTGGCCGCCGCCGCCGCACTGTTTAACGCTTCTTGTGCCGCGGCAATGGCTGCTGATGCGTCACCACCAGTATCAGCTGCGCTTTGCAAAACATCCGCTGCTTGATTTAAGGCAGTTGATTTTGCAGCGGCCACGGCTTGTGCGGCCACGGCTTGTGCGGCTGCAGCTTGTGCAGCAAGAAGCGCAGCTTGTTGTGCTGCAAGTGCATTTGCCGCAAGCTTGGCTTCATTTTCTAATTTTAATTTTGCTGCTGCCTCTGCAATCGCAATATTTTCTAAACGAACTTTCTCTGCCGCCGCGGCGGTCGCTGCAGCTGCAGCATCTGCAGCTTTTTGGCGTTCTTGCGCCATTTTCTGATCGGCTAGCGCTTTGGCCGCAATTGCATCCTGTCGTGCTGCCTCTGCCAATAACGCTTGCTGTGATGCAACGCGAGCTGCTTCGACAATTGCCGCAATTGAAGCCTCTTTGGCTGCCGCAGCATCTGCAGCGGCTTGTGCTGCCGCAGCATCATCGCGTGCCTTCTGTTCCGCTCTTTGCCAAGCATCATAAAGTTCAGCGGAAGTTAAATTAAATCCTTGCGGAGATACTTTTAGAAATTTCCCGTTTTCATTCAGCGGAAGTAAGTATTCAATTTCTTCATCTTTATCATTTGCAAATGAATCTGATGTTCGTAAAGATTTAGGGGCACTATCATATGCAGCCTTAGCTGCAGCCGCTGCGCTTTCCGATGCCGCAGCTGCAGTTGCTTTTGTATTTGCTTCATTAACAAAACTGGCAATTGAAGCAATAGCGGCCGCCTTTGCGGCTTCCGCAGCATCCGCAACTTTCTGCTTTTCATCAGCAACTTTTTTTGCTTCCGCTTCAGCCGCTACCTTGGCATCAATCTCTCTTTGAATTTCTGCCTGTTTAGCAGCAAATTCAAGAGCCGCAGCTTCAGCAGCTGCTTGCTTCGCGGCAACGACCGCTGCTTGTGCAGCAGCCGCGGCCAGGGCCGCATCAATAGCTCTCTGCCTTGCGGCAGATTCTTCGGTAACTCTTCTTGCCGCCGCATCTGCAGCTGCTTGCGCGGTGGCAAGTCTTACGCGGGCCGCGGTTTCAGCGGCCAAAGCAATTGATTTCGCTTCATCTGCCGCAGCTTTCTCAGTGGCAGCTTTATCTGCTGCTTCCTTGGCTGCGGCTGCAGCAGCCGCAATATCTTTCGCAATCAAATCAGCAATACGTTGTTGTTCAGCTAAATCTGCGGCGGCTTTTGCAGAAGCAGATGCTGCGGCGGCAGCTTCGGCTGATGCTTTGGCATCTGCTTCTTGTTTTGCAACCACAACTGGATCTAAACAATCTGGCAAGTTGGGTGGATAAACCGCGGAACCATCAAGTGATACACGGCAAACTTCGGCAGCGCGAGCAGATATGGAAGGCAATGTTGTTAAACAAATTGCAAAAATTGTGGAAAAAATCAACGCGGAGTATCGACTGCGAGTCTTAAGTATTGAACTCATCAACACCCGCCCTTGATGTCGATTTTGGTAGGAATAACCAAAGGTTGATCCACAAATTTTACCTTGCCATTTCCACCCGCAAAGTTAACTTGTAACTTTTCGCTCTCAAGTGGCGCCAAATCCAATTCCATCACCATCACCGGCCGCATACGTTCTTTAGCTTGCCCACCAATTCCGTAGCTTAAGTTTTCTCTCCATGCGCTGACAATTGAGCTGCCAACCGGGCCGTATATAAAAACTTTAAATTTATGTTGTCCGGTAACTAAGTCCACTGGTTTGTTCTTATCGGCTCTGGTCAAAACATATGCCGGTAAACCTTTGCCACTTTTTAAGCTGTTGGTAACTACGACTGTCACGGTTGCTTTATTAGGTGTCTGACATGAGGTAGTGGTTATGTCCACTTCTTTTTTCAAATAATAATCCAATTTACTTGCATCAATATTTTGAATGACCACACGATATTCATTGTTTAAGTCAGTACTTAAGAATGCGCCCAATTGTGTTGCGGCGATATATTTTTCAGCGGTCTCGTTTCGGGAATAGAGCAAAATTCGGCCTTCATTTAGCCCACGATCTAGGGCCGAAATCATCTTGATTTTCGAGAAATCCCCGCTCATTAATTTCTTTGAAGTTGCGTTGATGATGTCTACCAAATATTGCTTACGCGCATTATTATCTTTTTCGTATCTCTTATATGCATCTTTAAGGGTTTCTTGCACCAGATTATCCGAATTAATTTCGCGACCATTAACAATTATTGGTCCAGTAGCTTTTAACATATAACTTAGCGCTGAAGGATCAACTGCAATTACGCCATCCAGGTCTTGCCCGGTTTGCTTTTTCCAAAGCCCCATCCAAATTTCAGCACCATATGGCAAATGAGGGGAGAGGTTTGAGTTCTGCAAAATTGCCGGGTTCTTGCCATATAAATTCATAAACTCATTTGTTACCGGAACTGGAATTTCACTTAGTGAAGCCATCGCTGCATTGGATCCGGATCTTTCAACCGTTATTGACCCACGATCAATCTTCACAATCGCAAATGCACCAAGAATCCCACCTGTGCCACGGGCTTCCGCGGTATTTTGAAAAGAAACTAAATAACGTTGTGGTTTTTCCACTCCCGCTAGGTATGGCGAAGCATAAATAACCGCAGATATTTCACTGGAAATACCCGTTACATCTAGCCCAAACGCAGATAGCGTTTGTTTGATTAGAGGAACTTTAAGAATGCTAACTAAAGATTCAAATTTACCTTTAGAAGTTTCACTTGCATTAACCGCGGCATTAATATCACTTGAAGCCACAGAATTCTTTAGATTTTTAAGGGCACTTGCCGTCTGAAATCCAATTACGCCTGTGTAAGAAACGAAAATTAGTAGAACGACCGTTACCCCAATGGTCACCCGGCGCTTCATACAGAGATCACCATAAATTCATCTGCAAGCGCGGCAACGATAAAGGAATCCGGCAAGCTTCTGGTCTTTGCATACCTAGGAGCAGTGATCATCACTAGCTCCTTCTGTTCACAGCAAAGATCTATGAATTCGCGCCATTTTGGCGATAAATAGAGTCTTTCGGGGTGATTAAGTTGTCTTGCATGCACCAATATTTCATCAGGGGCCAGCAAGGGAATCCCGGTTTCAAGAATATTATCAATATCAAAATAAATCGGGGTCAAACCAAGTTCTATCAAATCGGATGCATCAAGTGGCGCCCGCAAATCTGCATCTAACAAAATGGCATCTCGGGATTTGGCTTCCAAATGTGCGGTCTCAACTGCAAGTCGCACATCAGATGATCCATTAGGAGTCACTGAAATAATTTTCTTATTGCTATGTAATCCTAATTTGCTAAGCATTATCCGAAGCGAGAGTCCCGCCACCTTGCCTAGTTCACGCCTTGCTTTATCTAAGGCCATGCCTTCAGGATCCTTTGGAGCAAACATGTAATCTGGCAGAACTGATTCGCAACTTACCAAATCACCTCTATATCCAATATTGCGAATAGTTTGAGAGTGCACATCCTCAGCCACAATAACTAAGTCAGCCTCTAAAATTTCCGGCAATAAATCACTAATTGAATTGGATTCACTTTTGATCTCAGTCAGGCCCCACTCATCAGCTACGGTTTGAACTTCCTTCAAAATTGGCGTGCCCGAAATAGCCCAGACACCTGTTGAGAGAATTTCATGTTCTGGAAAATTAGAGCGCAAAACGGCAGCAGCCAGGGGCGACCTAGCTTGGTTCATTCGACAGACGGTCACAACTTTCATGCACTAGGCTTTCACAATGAAATTGCCGGTAAGTAATTCATGGCGCACTTGGATAAAAGTTCTGCTAATTCTCTACCTGGTTTCGCTGTCATTATTTGTTTTCTTCCCAAGACCTATCCTTGAAAGTGGAGACCCCACTGCAATTGCGGAATTCATTAAAAGCCATTCTGGTATCTTCTATCGAATTCTTTACGCAGACGCCCAAAGTGTGGCCACTGCCAATTTCTTCATGTTGACACCCTTTGTCTTGCTTGCTGCGCTGGTCCGTCCAAAGGTAAAACTTAGCCAAATAGCGCTCAGGGGCATAGGAATTTCAGTCATTATCGAAGCATTTCAAACCGTGATCCCAGGCCGGGTCTCAGATTTAACAGACCTAATGTCTAATTCAGTAAGCGTCTTGTTAGGCATAGTTTTCGTGGCTATTCTGCGAAAAACCAGCATTTTTCAATAATTTCAACAAATCTGGCATCAATACTCTCAATTGAACCTATATTAACCACGTACTCTTACTTTAGAATTTCTAGGTGGCCATCCTCCCCAAATGGTTCACCGAAAGGCAGGTGTGAGTATGGAGTTGCTCCAATACTGGCGCCTAATTGTTCAAAATCGATATGTAATTATTGCAACCACATTATTGGGATTAATTACCGCCGCCGCGATCACCTTTACAACAACCCCGACTTATCAATCTGAAGCTGAAATTTTCGTATCTACACCAGCATCTACTTTAGATATTTCTGCGCTCGCCTCAGGTTCTTCTTTCTCACAGCAACGAGTCAAGTCTTATGCACAGATTGTTAATAGCCCGCTAACTCTTGAACCGGTGATTCAATCATTAAATTTAAAGACAACGCCAGAGGAATTAAGCAAAGCAATCTCGGCATCTGCACCTCTAGATACGGTGCTTATCAGATTAACCGTGACCGATACTGATCCGCAAAGAGCTGCTGATATTGCCAATGCGGTATCTGAGCAATTCAGTCTGACTGTTGCGGAATTAGAACTACACGGAATCGGTGTTGATTCGCCAGTTAAAGTATCTACCGTCAAGCAAGCCATCCCAGCGGGCGCACCTTCATCTCCAAAGAAATCTTTGAATTTTCTTCTAGGGTTGATACTTGGATTTGGTCTTGG
Organism: Flavobacteriales bacterium; assembly: GCA_046091725.1. Lineage (GTDB taxonomy): Bacteria > Bacteroidota > Bacteroidia > Flavobacteriales_D > Crocinitomicaceae > UBA952. Next base: position 6,917 of record JBJTCG010000055.1, read on the forward strand.
GTTTGGAATCGCGACCCTTAGAAAACTTTTAGATAACACAGTAAAAAATGAAGATGACTTAGATGGCACTCCGCTACTTGCTGCAATTGGTTTTGACGTCATGGCGGATGAGAAACCACTTATCACCCAAGCTGGTCGATACGCAGCACGCACGGAATCCTTTCGAACCTTAAGAACCAACCTCCAATTTCTCTCACCCGATGCGCATCCACAAGTAATCGCATTTACCTCAGCTCTTCCAGGCGAAGGTAAAACCACAAGTGCGATCAACCTGGCGCTCTCACTTGCCCAAGCAGGCGCAAAAACAGTTCTGGTTGAAACTGACTTACGTAGACCGAAAATTCCTATTTATCTCGAAATGTCCTCAATGGAACCAGGTTTAACTGAATTAATTAGCGGCCAAAAGACACTAAATCAAGCAACTCTGAAATCACTTCTTAAAACAGAGAGCAAATCTGGCCTTATAGTTCTTCTTTCCGGCAAGGTTCCGCCAAATCCATCCGAATTGCTTGGTTCTCAGAAGTTTCATCAACTTATGGATCTTTTAAGAAAACAATTCGAGTACGTAATTTTTGATTGCCCGCCACTTCTTCCAGTTTCTGATGCTGCGGTTGTGGCCACAAAAGCAGATGGGGCAGTGCTGGTGATTCATGCAGGTATTACTAAACGTCCTCACTTTATTGGCGCACGAGATGCGATTATGTCTGTAGGCTCTCAAGTTCTTGGAGTAGTGCTTAATAAAATTCCTGAATCATCGCTCGAATATGAATACGGATATCGTTACGGTTACCCAAGATATTACGGCTCTCACTACAAGCCATATGCAACTAAAGGCGAGTTCAATAGTTACGCACCTAAAGCGGACGATATTAGTCGCATGGATTTAGATGAGAAATTCGAACATATAAAAGGCAAGAAATTTAAAGATGAATTAAAGCGACAAGAAAGAAAAAAAGATTAGTAGGCGCCTTTGCCTTTAAAGATCACTCCAACTGTCGCGATGATAATCCACAAATCTCGCGTAAAGCTCCAATTACTTAAGTAATTCAGATCTAACGCAACGCTTGTTCTTAAATCCAAATCAGAACGTCCTGAAATTTGCCAAGGGCCGGTAATACCAGGTTTTGCATTTAATCTGCGCTCATAGATTGAACTGTAAACATTTACCTCTCTAGGTAGCGCCGGTCTAGGACCTACAACCGACATGGTGTTATTTAATACATTCAGAAATTGTGGCAATTCATCCAATGAATATTTTCGTAGAATTCTTCCAACGGGAGTTACACGGGGATCTTGTTTGTTCTTAAATATCACATGGTCTTTTTCATGGACATTTTCTACTTCACCAATTAAATTATCTGCATCTTTAACCATGGAACGAAACTTATAAAATTTGAATGTTTTTCCCTGGTAACCAACTCTGGTTTGGGAGTAGAAAATCGGCCAACCGCTTGAAATAAGCACTGCTAGAGCTATGAGCAAAAATACGGGAGACAAGAAAATCATTAGGATTAAGGAAAAGACTAGATCGAATGTTCTCTTAGCAACTCGCCCTAAGAATGAGATTCTTGATTGATCAAATGTTAAAAAGGGTATGCCTTCTTGCGGGGATGGGATTAACCAATAGCCCAAATTTCCAGAATCAAGTGGAATCCAATTTACGTGGATATTCAGATCTTCGCAATAATGTATGAATTTGGAGAAATTTGGATCCGTTTCCATCCCGGGAAGCATCAGTAATTCTGTTATCTTGTTATAAAGCAAAATTCGAT
>JBJTCG010000056.1:0-11332 GCA_046091725.1 Flavobacteriales bacterium
CATTAAGATGGGGTAAAGCGTCTGATTGATCAAGCTAGATTTACCGCTACCGCTCACGCCTGTGATGAAAGTAAAGGTGCCTAACGGGATTTTAAGATCACATTTTTGAAGATTGTGGCCCGTAGCCCCTTTTAACTCGAGAAAAGAACCATTCCCTTTTCTTCTTTTAGTTGGCACATTGATTTGAAGATCGCCATTTAGGTAACCTGCTGTAGTTGTTTGAGCTTGCAGCATTTCGGGGTAGGTACCTGCAAACACAATTGCACCACCATGTTTTCCAGCGCCTGGACCAATATCGACAATGTAATCGGCTGCCTCCATCATTTCTTTGTCGTGCTCTACGACCAATACAGTATTGCCTAAATCGCGCAGTTTGGTAAGCGAGGCAATCAATTTGGTATTGTCTCGTTGATGCAAACCTATTGAAGGCTCATCGAGGATATAAAGCACATTAAGCAATTCTGTGCCTATTTGTGTTGCCAAACGAATGCGTTGCGCCTCACCACCTGAAAGCGTTTTTGCGCTGCGATTCATGGTCAGGTAATCGAGGCCCACCTCCAAAACAAAACCGAGCCTGGAATTAATCTCTTTGATGATTTCTTTACCTATGAAAAGCGCTTGATCGTCTAGGATTTCAGGAAGCTTGTGACACCATTCTTGTAAGCTTTGAAGGTCAAGTTGACCTAAGTCACCGATGTGTTTATCGCCAATTTTAAAATGTAGTGCCTCTTTTCTGAGGCGAAAACCTGTGCATGTTGGACACGTTTTTTTCTGCATGAAACTCTGTGCCCATCTTTGAATAGAGGTGCTGGAGTCATCGGCATGTCGGCTCAAAAAATGAATCAGTCCTTCGAATCTTTCTTGGGTGTCATTAGGGCCAATTTCCATATCCTCATTGCCGTATAGGAGTAAGTCAACGAGCGCTTCGTCGAGATCTGCAAGCGGGGTATTGAGTGTGAATTGTTGGGTGCTGAGGATGCGTTCTATTTTGTCGAAAATCCAGGATTTTTTGTAGTCGCCTAGTGGGGCTAAACCACCCTTTTTAATCGAAAGTGCTGGGTTGGGGATAATTTTGTCGCGGTCCATTTCGCTGACCTCTCCTAATCCTTTGCAACTAGGACATGCGCCGTAAGGTGAATTGAAAGAAAATAAACTTGGTTCAGGTTCAGGATAACTGATACCAGTGCTTGGGCACATCAAGGTCCGACTGTAATGGCGCACTTCGTTTCGATCAAGGTCCAGCACCATCAGGCTACCATCGCCAAGTTTCATGCAGGTGGTAACGGTTTCATAACAACGCCTGAAATCGACTTCATCGGCAACAAAACGATCAACTACAATTTCTATATCATGGATTTTATAGCGATCGAGTTTGAGTCCTTTTTGAATTTCATGGACCTCGCCGTCAACTCTTACTCGGAGATAGCCCAGTCGCTGTATTTGTTCAAAAAGTTCTCGGTAATGGCCTTTGCGACCTCTTACTTTAGGTGCGAGTAAAGCCACTCGTTTTCCTTTGAAATCATTTTGAATTAAGTTGGCAATGGTTTCATCGCTGTACTTGACCATCGGCTCTCCACTCAAATAAGAGTAGGCAGTTGCAGTTCTGGCATATAACAAGCGAAAAAAGTCATATAGCTCTGTGATCGTACCAACCGTAGACCTCGGTGAGCGACCCACAGTCTTTTGTTCGATAGAGATTACAGGGCTCAGGCCATCAATTTTATCGACATCTGGTCTTTCGAGCCCACCAATGAATTGGCGTGCATAGGCCGAAAATGTATCCAAATAGCGGCGTTGCCCTTCAGCAAAAATGGTATCAAATGCCAGGGAGGATTTTCCACTACCGCTGAGACCGGTAAAAACCACCAATTGATGGCGAGGAATACTCAAATGCACATTCTTAAGGTTGTGCTCTCTGGCGCCTTGAACAATTATATGGCTGTTGGGTTCTACTTTGACCTTTGACATGAGCATTGGATTTCGGGCGTAAAAATAATTTAAATTTGTGGATGCGCTTTTTATTTTTATTCCTGTTCTATCTTGGATTTTCGCACACTTTTGAAGCACAACCTTCAATTGACAGTGCCCTAAAACAATTGCAAACAGACCCCGCGCTGAAAGGTTCACAATGGAGTGTTTGTGCGCTTGATATGGAGACCGGTGACACTATTGTGCAATGGAATCCAGATCTTGCCTTGCCCGGCGCATCTATCACTAAACTCTTTAGCACTGCTGCTGCGCTTGCTACACTTGGCCCTGATTACAGCGCTGTTACTAAAATTTACACGGATGGCCCAATAGAGGATGGCATTTTACGCGGCAATGTTTGGATTATCGGTGGCGGAGATGTCAGCTTAGGTTCTCGTTATTTCAATCAGCCCGGAACTGAATTGCAATTCTTAGAACAGTGGGTGCTTGCGCTCAAAAATTTAGGAGTCCAGACAATTACAGGAGATATTATTGCAGATGCTTCTGCCTTTGGTTATGAAAGTTGCCCGCTTGGATGGCAACCCGAAGACATGGGAAATTATTACGGTTGTGGTGCTTTTGGGCTTAATTTTTTTGACAATACACTCAAGCTGACTTTTAAGACTGGCACTTCGGGGACCACGCCTCAACTACTTTCAATTTACCCGCAAGACTTATCGTACAAATTGAACAATGAAGCAAAAGCTGCTTCGATCAATAATGACCAATCTTTTGTGCACGGTACGCCATTCGATTATAACCGGAAAATAACAGGCCGTCTGCCAGCTAATCACAGTGCATATGTAGTCAAGGCAAGCATGCCTGATCCAGAAAAATTACTAGCCACATTGTTTTACGAAAGTCTTCAAACGAATGGATTGCGAGTTGATGGTGGGCCGCTTTCTAAAAGATTGTCTTTGAAGAAATTTGATATGAATGGGTCGCAATTAATTTTTACACATGCAGGCAGAACTGTCAAAGAAATCGTTCTTTGGACCAATCAAAAAAGCGTTAATTTGTTCGCGGAGGGGTTGTTGCGACAAGTAGGATATCATCGCTATGGTTTTGGATCCTATGAAAACGGCCTTAAAGTTTTGGATAGCTTGAATTTAAAATTGGGTATAGGTCCTGTGAAAATTGTCGATGGAAGTGGCTTATCTAAAGAAAATCGAATTGCCTCCAGACAATTTGTTCATCTATTAAATGCACAAATCAACACCGCTTATTTCCCAAGTTTCTATGGCAGTTTACCAATTGCAGGGCTGAGTGGAACGGTTAAATCGTTGTGTGCAGGACAAGTTGGCGCTGGCCGAATTCATGCCAAAAGTGGAAGTATAGATGGTATAAAAGCTTATGCAGGATATGCCGAGTCTTTGGAGGGGCATATGATTTGTTTCGCCATTATTGCTAATCATGCACAACTAAGTGGTACACAATTGTCTAAAAAGATGGAGCCGCTGCTCAATGCGTTGGTCAGCTCAACTCGACCTCAATAATTTCTTGCCAAAAATCAGAAATACTCTTTTGTGCAGCTCCTAACATTTGCGGGACAATACTTGCCGGCGAGAAGCCTGGTGTTGTATTCACTTCAATTATGAAAGGTGTTTCATTGACAAGCATGAAATCGATACGAGCAATAGCCTTGAGCCCAAGTAAATCATAAATACGCTTGGCAGTTTCTTGTACTTTTTCTGTCGATTCAGGGCTTATTCTGGCTGGTGTTATTTCCTGAGACTTCCCGTTGTATTTTGCTTCGTAATCAAAAAATTCTGTGTCGGAAACAATTTCGGTCAGAGGAAGCGCCACAATATCTTCCTTGCTGCGATAGACGCCGCAAGTGACTTCAGTGCCATCAAGGAAAGCTTCTAAAACAACTCTTTTCCCTTCGCGAAATGCGATTTCTAAGGCAGGCGCTAGTTCTTGAATTGCTTTCACTTTTGAAATACCGTAGCTTGAACCAGAATCGGCGGGTTTTACGAAAATGGGTAGGCCCAATTGATCTACTAGTTCTTGAATACCGAATTGTTGCGGGTTGGTCATGATGACCGATGATGCTACCTGAAAACCAAATCCTTTCAAAAATTGGTTGCAGTACCATTTGTCAAATGAAAGTGCAGAGGCGAGCACGCCAGAATTGATACACGGAATTCCGATCATATCGAGGTATGCTTGAATTTTGCCATTTTCACCCGGGTCACCATGGGTGTAAACAAGGCCGGCATCGAGTTTCAGATCAAGACCATTCGATTTAAAGGTACCGGTGTTTAAATCGAAAGGAATATTGCCATGCGCAGTTTGAACTTCCCAAGATTTTTTTTTGACAATGATCAAAACACATTCGGCATTTGAAGGAAAATGTGTGTGAATCGTTTGCGCACTTTTGATAGAAATGTCAAACTCGGAGGAAAAACCACCGCAAAATAGGCCGATGCGCTTCATGTCAAGAATTTGGTTCAAAATTATCTAAAATTGGTAATTTCGCACCATGAGGGCTTTGTATTTTATTTGTTGGTTTTGCTTGGGGTTTAGTTTTCGTTTGTTTTTCAAGCGAGTTGTACAAGTTAGGCCAAGTAAAAAGCGTTTTGGACGCACCATCTTTGTAAGTAACCACCCTTCAGCATTTCTCGATCCAATTGTAATTGCTAGGCTAAGAAAACCAGTTGTTTACTTCATGACGCGTTCTGATGTCTTCAATAAATTTACAAAACCCCTTTTTTGGCTTGCCCATATGTTGCCAATCTACAGACAACAAGATGGAGGAGATTCTCAAGAAAAGAACAAAAAAGTTTTCAAAAAGGCCACTCAGGCTCTAGCGCGCAACAGGAATTTATTGGTTTTTGGAGAGGGTATCACAGATGATATTTTTGAGCGCCGTTTGAAACCTGTAAAAAAAGGTGCCATTCGAATTGGTTTTACCGCCCTCGAAGACCTCAATTGGTCAGTAGAAATCCAAGTACAAGGCTTGGGTATCAACTATACGAATCCTGGAGTACTGAGAAGCGAAGTCCTGATCGCAGGTGCAGAGCCCATTGTACTCAACAACTACAAAGAAGCTTACCTGGAAAATCCAAGTAAAGTCATTTCCGATCTCAATCGAGAACTAGAGGCCCGAATGCAAGATCAAATCACTCATGTCATTTCTGATGAAAACGTCATTTTACACGAGCAAATTCAGCAATTGACACGCAAAGGCATGCATGTGTATTGTTTTGATCCAAAGCTCAGTTTAGAAGAGCGCTGGCAGTATTCTCAAAACCTTGCAAAAGAATTGAATAACAACCCAATTGAAGGAAAGTCTCAATTTCAACTCTTGAAACAACAAATTCAAGATTACTTTTTAAGCTTGTCCGAGCAAAAATTGACTGAAGCAGAACTCTATTGGTTTGGATTACAGAAAAATTGGAAGCTTAACCAATTTCTTAAATTGATTTTGTGGTTGCCGTTTTTTGTACTCGGCCTTCTGCACGTCGCATTGCCGTATGTTTGGGTGAAGCGTTTTGTTGAGAAAAAATTGAAAAGACCTGTATTTTGGTCCGGTGCCAAAATGGGCATGCTTCTGGTTATTTTACCGCTATGGAATATAATCCTTTTGACAATAGCAGGACAATTCATTCATTTATGTTGGTTGTATTGGCTCTTTTATTTTTTGAGCTTGAACCTAGTGGCACACGGATTTCATCGTTTTATCACCACATGGAAAATTTGGCGAAAATCTGGTCGGTTTAGCGCACAAAAATTTAATAATATTGTTAATCAACGCGAAGAGCTGTTAAAGCACCTCAAAGAAATCGGATTCTAAATGGAAGAAACGACAAGGATTAAAAAACCAAAATGGTTACGTGTAAAATTACCTACCGGTGAAAACTACCGCAAAGTTCGTGGTTTGGTGGATCAGCACAACTTGCACACTATTTGTGAGTCAGGAAGCTGCCCAAACATGGGCGAGTGCTGGGGCGAAGGCACCGCCACTTTCATGATTCTCGGTAATATTTGTACGCGCTCTTGTGGATTTTGTGGTGTTCAGACAGGCAAACCCGACGCAGTGGATGAATTTGAACCCGGAAAAGTGGCCAATTCTGTCAAAATCATGGGGGTTAAACATGCTGTGATTACTTCAGTTGACCGGGATGACCTCAAAGACGGCGGCGCCAACATTTGGGCCCAAACCATACGTGCTATTAGACAACAGAGTCCGGGCACAACCCTTGAAACCCTTATTCCTGATTTCGCTGGGAATTGGGAAAACCTTCAAATCCTCATTAACGCAGCACCAGAAATTGTTTCACACAATCTAGAAACAGTTCGAAGACTGACCAAGCAAGTCAGAATTCAGGCAAAATACGACCGCAGTCTTGAGTTATTATTTCGTCTGAAAAAAGGCGGCATGCGCACTAAATCTGGAGTCATGTTAGGACTCGGGGAAACCCAGGAAGAGGTGATTGAAACCATGCAAGATTTACGTGCCGTTCAGGTAGATATTTTAACACTCGGACAATATTTACAACCCACACCAAAACATCTTCCGGTCGCTGAATTTATTGAGCCAGAGAAATTTGAATACTATAAAAAACTAGGTCTAGAAATGGGATTCAGGTATGTTGAAAGTGGACCTTTGGTCCGGTCATCATATCATGCTGAGAAACATTTATTTGATTGAAAGAAAATTCAATTCATGACCGAATAAAAATTAATGAAAAAAAATGTGCCCTTGACCTCGTTGAAGTTGAGTTATTAAGAGAATATTTCTTAATTTGGCACACTAAACTTGTACCGTAAATAAAATATCTATGAATAAGAAGGTCTATGTATTTGGTTCTGTGGTGTTTGCGAGCGCTTTAGCACTTGCATTTGCTGTTAATCAATTGTTGCCCAAAACGGCATTCTATCGTCAGGCAAATCTTTCTGTCTTGCAAGAGACATCTTCTGATGACGCAATGGCTTGGTTAAAGGCACGTTACATCGATGTAACAACTGGGCAACCTGTTTCGAACGAAACACTCATCCAAATCGAAAAAGAAATTCGCAAAATGAGCAAGTCAAAAACAGTTGTTTTTGAATCGCTTGGTCCAGATAACATTGGTGGTCGTACACGCGCCATCTGTATCGATAGATCAAATATCAACAGATTGTGGGCTGGTGGTGTTTCCGGCGGTTTATTTGTTTCTAACAACAAAGGAAATTTCTGGGAACGAGTTACCACTTATTTTGATGCCGGAGCAAATCCGTATATTTCAAGCATGACCATGACCCCTGACAACACATTATATGTTGCCACAGGTTCTAACGAAGAGGGTTGGGGTGGTAATGGCGTTTGGTACTCTACAGATTTTGGTGCAACCTGGGACAACATCCCCGGAATTACGAGCTGTACTGAAGTGGCAAGCTCTGATGCGGACAACTATGTTTGGATGGCAACTGCAACTGGCTTGAAAAAATGGAAAGTTGGGGACGCAACTACAACTGCAGTGCCTGCAACCGGCGGTGGTTGTTTTGCGCTCAAAGTTTCGAAAAATGCACAAGTTATTGTTGCTGCCTACGGTGCCAACAAAACTTATGTTTCTTCCAACGGTGGTGCCAGTTTCGACGACAAATCAGGTACTATTGCTAACAACCTTGTTCCGACTGGTGCAGCAAGAATTGAATACGCTATTTCTCCAACTTTAAATAACGGCGGTAATTATTCTATATACGCTACCAGAACAAACTCAAACCTTTTGTCCATGCACGTTTCTCAAGACAACGGTGCAACATGGTCACAATTCGTTGGAGCTTCTGGTCCGCCAAACGAATTCGATATCTACCGCGATCAAGGTACATACAATAGCATTCTATCTGTAGACCCTACAGACCCTGAGCGTTTACTTATTGGTGGTATCGACATTTGGGAATGGAAACAAACAGTTAATAACCCACCATCAGGAGGCTTTGAAAAAATTTCTCTTTGGTTTGTTAACCCGAGTTCACCAACATATGTTCACGCCGACAACCACGAAATGAAATGGGACAACAACAACCGTTTGTATGTTGGTAATGACGGTGGTGTGGGTGTTTCCCAAGACAAAGGCCAAAATTGGTACCCTGCAAACCGCGGTTATAATGTTACCCAATTCTATGGCATTGCCTTTGATGCAGGTGGTCGCGTAATGGGTGGTGCACAAGATAACGGTACACTTTACAACGACTTTACATTGTCCACTTATCATGAATTCCGCGAAGTAGGTGGAGGAGATGGTTTTGAGTGTGAAATTTCATTCTTCAATCCGAATGTAATGTTTACATCTATTTACTACAACTCTATTTCTCGCTCTGGCGATCGCGGTGTCAACTTCACCAACTTCAGCCCTAATTTGCCTGGTACTTACGACCCACCAGGAACTGACGGCAGCCCAAATCACCCATTCCACACTGAATTATTTTTGGCTGAATACTACGATCAGAACTCAGAAGACTCAGTAACCTACGTTCCAACCAAAAATTATTCAGCAGGAACAGTACTTCGCATTCCTTCATTGGCATCTGGTGATACCATCAACTTTGAAACACCAACTGCCTTGTATTTTGACGATACACTTTATTACGATCCTTCATTAACAAGCAATGGTGTTAATTACGGTATCAACAATGCAACTGGTGAAACAGTTGAAATGGGCACAGATACCATGATTTTCAATGTTGCTTGGGACACCCTACGTATTCAAGACCCATACCAATCTTGGTTCTTGGTTTACGTCAATGCTAACGGCGGTGAGCTTTGGGGTACTCGTAATGCAACAAGATTCTCTGTCACAAACCCTGGCTGGATTTGCATAGCCAAAGGCATCGGAGGCGGTTTGTTCAATTCTGTCGATGTTGAATTCTCCCGTGACCTCAATCATTGTTACATCAGTGCAGGTAATGGTGTCTGGAGACTCGATGGTCTTGGATCTATTTATACCAGTGACCCTAACTTTGCTTCAAAAGTTGGTTTTGTTACACAAGGAGCCACCACAACACCTCCAACGGCAACAACCATTACAAAAATCACTAACACCTCTTACGAAGGTATTGCGATCAACCCAAGTAATGCCAATGACTTAGTCTGTTTTGCGGGCTTCAACGGAACAAATAAACGTACAAATAATGCAACAGCAAATGCACCAACATTCACTAATTTAGGTGCAATTGTATCGGGTATCGCTTGTTATGATGGTATCATTGATCGCAACGATCCAGACATCCTAGTTGTAGGTACATCTAGTGGTGCCTTTATTTCTGAAAACGGAGGGCTCACTTGGGAGAACGCTTCTACAGGTTTCGAAGGAACACCGGTTTATGAGGTACGTCAAAACTGGAGAACATTCGACGAAGGGAATGGACGTCCAGGTGAAATTTATCTCGGTACTTTTGGACGTGGAATCTGGAGAACAACTCAATATCTTTCTACGCAAAATAATGACGGTATCTCTAACGGACAGTTCAAAACTAAACTCAAGGCGTACCCTAACCCAACCAGAGACAATACCAACCTTACCTTTGAACTTGCTAACAGTGGAAAGGTAACGGTGCAAGTATATGCCATCACAGGTCGTTTGGTTCTTTCTAAAGAAGTATACATGAACGAAGGAACTCAAGATATCTCTTTAGATAGCTCAGATCTTCCAAACGGTTCATACATCGTGAAACTCAGTTCAGGTAAACAAACCGATACTGCCAAATTCATTAAAATGTAATCGACATTTGAAAATAGAAAAGGGAAGCCGAAAGCTTCCCTTTTTTTATACATTACAATGAGCTAATTGAATTTAAAAATACAGCAATTGAATTTGAAGAACCTCGATTATTGGACCTTACAACACTCGATACTTGGTTGCTGATGTTGTTGTATAGGTGACTTTATTTCGGGGCTCAAATAAGGAATTCCCAAGCCAAGGCCTCTTAGGATTAGCAAGATTCCGATAAGCATGAGTAAAGCTTTGTGGAAGAGGCGAGTGAATTTTCCTAACAGATGTCCTTTTTTCATCAGTGGAATGAAAAACATAACAGGTAAAGTACCCAACCCAAAAAAAAGCATGCCGAAAGTTGCGTTTGCCATACTTGGTGTACTCCAGGAATAAAGCAGCGCAATACAAACCATTCCACAAGGTCAGCTTTCTTGATTCGTTGAAATTTCTTAAATTTGATAAGCAATAATAGCCCATGCTAGAGAAATCACATAAGCACGTCACTTGTCAAACCTGTACAAGCCGTCAGAACTCTTTGCTCAATCATTTTTGCTCTGACGAACTTGAGCACCTCAATGACCACAGGGCTTGTAATTATTATAAGAAACACCAAGCACTTTTTCTTGAAGGGTCTTTTCCTCGGGGGGTTTATTGTATCAATCAAGGGATGGTCAAAATCTTCAAACTCGGAGACGAAGGAAAAGAACAAATTATTCATATTGCCAAAGCTGGCGAAATGGTGGGCTTCCGAGCCATGTTCACAGAAGAGCCTTATAAAGTAGCTGCCGAAACACTTCAAGAGAGTATCATTTGTTTTATTGGCAAACAAGATTTCCTGAACATCATGGATTCCAATCCTGTGCTCAGAAACGGTATCATCAAAGATTTATCCAGAGAGCTAGCCGATCGCGCTGATTTCATTACCAATATGGCTCAAAAATCGGTAAGAGAGCGCTTGGCATTCACCATGCTTATTTTAATGGATGTTTTTGACGACGAGCCAATCAATTTAAGCCGCGAGGACCTCGCTAATTTTGTAGGCACAGCTACTGAAACCCTCATTCGTTTGCTCAAAGATTTCAAAGAAGAAGGCATCATTGAGGTTCAAACGCGTAAGATCAAGGTGCTGGACAAAAACAAACTCTTGCAAATTTCTGGAAAGTAATTTCGTCAAGATTTTTCTGAAGTTAATATGAAAGTTCATTGAATAAGTAGTTCAATTTTCCTTGCTCTTTCATTTTTGAACCATAAAGATCAATGATGATCCAGAACAATATTTACAAAATTTTCCAATAAAATATTTCCATAATTGCCTGAAACTTCAGGATGAAATTGCACCCCATAGTGTGGTTTTGACTTGTGTTTCATGGCCTCGTTAATGCAAGTATCAGAGCAGGCGAGGTGCTCGAAATCTTTGGGAATTGATATATGCTCGCAATGGTCTTCTTGCATTTCAAATACATCGGGTAGCCTTAAAAAAAGTGGGTCATCTTGAATGACTTCAATCTCTTGAAACACACGATCCTCTTTCATTTTGGCAATTCTAGCCCCATTTAGAAGACCCAAGATCTGATGCCCAAAACAAATCCCTAAAATAGGTCTGTTTTCGTTTTGCAACCAAGTAAACTTTTCGAGGTAGGGAGAGGGGTCAAGGTCTGTTAATA
>JBJTCG010000057.1:0-3218 GCA_046091725.1 Flavobacteriales bacterium
TTTTTTACCTTCAAAAATTACTTCGCCATTTTTCATCTGAGCTGTATCAGAATAGAATAATTTTGAACCAAAGTATTTGATTAAAAAAACGGTGGTATCTTTTTGATCTTCAACTTTTAATCTGATTTTTTGTGCTTGACTTTGTAGCACAACTAAACTCATTAATGCAAAAAATAGGTATCTCATGGTTATATAGTTTCCTTACGAATTTGCCACCTTTTCGGTGTTTTGTGTTCAATTTAACATTTCTTTAACCAATTTGATCGAGCGCTTGCTGATCTAATGGAATGCTTGAAAGAGGATCTAGGTAATGTACTTCGGGGTAGCGACGCATCCAGGTCAATTGCCGCTTGGCATAATTTCGTGTATGCTGCTTGATCAATACCGAGACTTGTTCTTGCTTGATTTCCCCCTTCCAAAAATCAAAAAATTCAGTGTAACCAACGGTTTGCAAGGTTTTATATTGTTGATGTACATTAAAAAGTTGTGTGGCTTCTTGAGCCAAGCCTTCAGCTAACATTTGGTCGACACGCAAATGAATGCGCTCATAGAGTTGATCTCGGGGCCAATCGATGACAAATCGTTGCAAATTGGATGGTTTAGCTTTGAAACCATTTCGTAAGTCAAGATTTGATTTTCCGGTTATTTCAACAATTTCCAAGGCCCGTATCAAACGCCTTGAATTTTGAGTATCCATCACTTCAAAATATGCAGAATCTAAGCGCTTTAGCTGTTCTTGCAAATATGCTAAGCCATATTCTTTGAATAGCGTTTGCCATTTTTCTTGAACGCTTGGATCGTGCGGTAAATCGTCCAAACCAAGCAGCAAAGCATCGGCAAAGAGTGCAGAACCTCCTACCAACACCACCACGCCAAACTTTTTAATAAGCTCATTCAATATCGGCTGTGCCAATTTTGCAAATTCAGCAGCATTAATGGCATTGGCGTAACTGGTATGCTGAATAAAATGATGTTTAACGGCACTGAGCTCCTGCTCGGAGGGCACAGCCGTACCTATGGACATTTCTTTGTAAAATTGCCGAGAATCAAATGAAATGATTTCGGTGTTGAAATGCTGCGCCAATGAAATAGCAAGATTTGTTTTTCCGGATGCAGTAGGACCTTGAACTACGAGAATAAGCGGTTCTTGCATAAATTATTTCCAATGCTCGTAAATGCCCAAAACTTTTTTCACGTAACTCGTAGCGTGTCCGCGATAGGCACCACAACGCACCAATTCTGAACGATAAAACCGTGGGTCATCAAGTTTATCCACCATCAGTTCAACATTTCCTTCCCATTTGTTGGGGTTCAGCCCAGCTGATTTAGCCAGGTTCCTGGCATCTTGAATATGACATATACCAGCATTATAGGAGGCTAATACAAAGCAAAGGCGATCGTGCTCGTCCGCAATTTCGGCCCAAAGTCTGCCCATCGAAACTAAATAACGCATTCCACCATTGATCTGAGCCTCAGGACTTGAGCCCGGAACCACCCCAAATTGAGGGCCAGTATTAGGCATAAACTGCATCAGGCCATACGCCCCACCAAACCCACGTGCGTTTGGATTAAACCTAGACTCTTTAAAAGCAATGGCAGCCAATATCTTCCAATCCCAACCGTACTTTTTAGCTGCGTTTTTGAATAATTTATCAAACGGTGAGAGCGCTCCTCTCGGCGTCAGGAAAAATTCAGTTGGCGTAGTCGAAATATAATCGAAATAGCGCTTTTTAAGTTGAACAAATGCCTCTGAGGCTAAAAATTCATTTAAGAATAAGTCGAGTTTTTCCTTGAGTACTTTGCTTTTGGGCCTTAAGGCAAAAGCGATGCGCTGTTCAAAAGACATACGAGTAGAAATATCAAGAAATGGATGCATATCCTTAGAGATACGCGCCAGGTTTTCGTGCGCCAGTGTATAACGAATACGTCCTCTGACTACTTCATCGATGAGGTCTTCAGCCAAGGGCAGATTTGGTTCATATTTCAACTCAATTTGCGCACCAATTTCGTCCTGCAAAGCCAACATTCGTTTTTCAAATGCAGAGTTACGCCTAACGTAGACTTTTTTACCTGCTAAATGAGCAGGTTCTTTGATGAGAGAGTCTGATTTTCGTTGTACCAACACTTGATAGGTTTGGTAGTAAGGCATACTGTAAGTCATGTAGTGCTCTTGACCCAAAGAAATAGGTAAGTTAGCTGCAACAACATCACCTTCGCCTTTATTCAAATACTTCGGAAAATCCGCCAAGTTATTGAGCGATTTAACGACGAGTTTAAGCCCATTAGCCTTGCAGAAAGTATCGAGTATTTCATACTCAAATCCCATTTGCTTTCCTCGAAATTCAAAGTAAGAGAGGGTGCTGTTTTCTGTCAATACAGTTAACTTCCCTTTTGCTTTGATTTGAGCCCAATCTCTGGACAGCACAGCTCTATTTTCTCTTGAATTACAAGAAAAAAACAAAAAAGCAAGCACGGGTAAAAAGTAAAGACGCTTCATCATTTTTTTACAAATAAAACAAAGTTTACGAAAAGAAATTCAATTAGTTACACTTATTCAACTTTATGAAATTGAGCATTATATGCCGTTTTTTAGTTCGAAATATTGATTAAAACCATTAAAAAAAACTGAAATTATTGTTGTGATTTCGTTTTTATTCATATCTTTGCACTCGTAATCAAAAGGGGGGTTTAGCTCAGCTGGTTCAGAGCATCTGCCTTACAAGCAGAGGGTCGGCGGTTCGAACCCGTCAACCCCCACTAAAAGCCAATCGAAAGGTTGGCTTTTTTATTTGCTGTAATTCAGGTATTTTTAGTCATTCTTAATTACGCGCTGCCCTCATGTTTCGTATCAAATCCAAACCGAGCAAAACAAAATCTCTCCAATTTTGGGCCTGGATTTCTCTCACCTTTATACTCGTTTGCACTGGTTTTTTTCTAATTGCGTTGAAAGACCTGCGTTTTGACTACAATTTTGAAAAGTTTTTTCCGGATAACGATCAACAAACAAAGTTTTACAAGCAGCACCGCGAGCGCTTTGAATCGGATAACGATTTTTTGTTGTTGGCCATAGAAAATAAAGCCGGAGCTTACCACCTAGAATTTTTAAAAAAGATTGAAAAATTGAGCCAGGAAATCGCTCAAAAGGTTCCGTATATCACCCGTGTTTTGTCTATCACAAATGCCAAGGAAGTCAAGATGTATACTTTTGGCGGGCTCAT
>JBJTCG010000058.1:0-5094 GCA_046091725.1 Flavobacteriales bacterium
ATTGTACAACTTTAATAAGCGTATGAAAGCTTTATCCTTTATTCTATTTAGTTGCCTAGGGCTCTTGGGCCTTGCTCAGGCACCTAGTGCTAATTTCACCATTTCAGATGCAGACAACATTTTGTGTGAAGGTGATTGCATTTATTTAGTCAACAACTCTACTGGTGACGGACTCATCTATACCTGGCAATTTAACGGAGGTACGCCTTCAACTTACATTGGTCAAAATCCAGGACAAGTTTGCTTCAATACCGCCAGCACAACTAGCCCTTATCAAATTACCCTAACAGCCACCAACGCTCAAGGAGCCGTGAGTACCATCTCACAATTTGTAACTGTATTGCCAATGCCAACGCTAACCACCACTATATCTGATACATTAGGTGGCGCTTATGTTGTCATTCCAGATACTACAATTGATATGTTCCAAGAAGCCTATTTATACGCTGAAGGAGCCCCTGTTGGTGGAAATCTTACTTGGTATCCGAGCGGTGTTGCCGCCGATAGCATCCCGGGTTGCACCACTTGTTTTGCAGGCGATTCGCTCACTGTAACTCCATTTTACACAACTAATTATGTAGTTCAATATGGCCTGAACGGTTGTTACGCCTACGACACCGTATTAGTGACCGTCAATTTTGCTAATTTGGTTAAAATTGAACTACCAAACTCGTTCTCACCGAATGGTGATGGCGAAAACGATTACTTCCGTGTCTTGACTAACGTCGACGAAGACGGAAATTTTACTAATGGTTTTGAAGAAGGTGGTGCGCTTGCAGAAATAGACCTCCGCGTCTTCAATCGTTACGGCCAACAAGTATTCAGAACAACAGACGTACACGAAGGCTGGGACGGCACCCTCAAAGGAAAGCCTATGAACCCAGCTACCTATACCTATATTCTCAACTTCCGCACCATTGACGGCCGTTCAGGCTCGCGCAAAGGAAACGTGACACTATTCAGATAAGCACATGAAAAGTACATTCATTCTTTCTATCGCTGCATTGCTCGCTTTTAGCGCCAATGCACAACACGATCGTCTTATTTCTAACTGGACTCAATCTCAAGTGATTTACAATCCAGCTGCAGTAGCAACTGGCCCAAATGACATGAGTTTCTTTGCCAACCACCGTTCACAATGGCTTACTGTTCCTGATATGGGCATCGGTATGCGTACCAATTTCGTCAATGGCGAATTCAAGGTAAAAGAAAGTGGTAGCCTCGGTAGCACCAACGCTTTTGGAATGGGTTTCAGTGTGCTTTCAGACCAAACCGGAACAGCCAACCTCACTACCCTAAGTGTATCAGTTCCTTTTAACTATACTATCGGTCTTGACAAACGCAATAAACTCAGCATTGGTATGTCTCCTGGTTTTATCCAGCAGTCTTCAGATCGCAGTTCACAAACCTGGGAAAACCAATGGAACGGAACCACTTTTGATCCGGCCACGAGCGTAGAAAACAGCATCAATGGCAGTTACGCCACCATGGACCTTGGCGCTGGTATCTATTTCCAACACCAATTGCTTTCTAGATCTACTTTTTATGTCGGCTACGCAGTGAATCACCTTGTTAAACCAAAAATGGCATGGTCTTTCACCGGTGACAAAATGTATATGCAAATGGTATTGCAAGGTGGTGCTGATATCGCTACACGCAACAAAGATTTGCGCATACAGCCAAACCTCTTATTCTTCAAGACAGGTAAAACCAATAGCCTAACTGCTGGGGTTACTTTTGAAAACACCATCAAAGAAGGGTCAAAAATTACCGGCATCAACAAATCAAATTGTGTCAATTACGGTGTGTACTACCGCCACAAAGATGCCGTTGTAGCAACTTTTGGTATGAAAGTAGACCGCTTCCGTTTTGGCGTATCATTTGACGCCAATACCTCAAGACTCAACCAAGCTACAGGCGGTATTGGTGGGGCCGAAATCTACTTCAAAGCCCTCATGAATTACAAAAAATTCAATTCAAGATCAAGAATCAAATAAGTTGATTCATAATAAATTAGAATCCCGTTTCAACAGAGACGGGATTTTTTTTGCCCTTGCCCAATTGATTAGAAAACATTGGAATAAATAAGAGACAACACGCCGAGACATTTTTGGTGCTGGATTCAAGGCAGGATAAATGACTTTTCCGCAGTAATTAGCGGCACTAACTATTTCATCGAAACGAAGATTGGCATCACCTCTTGAGATTATTTCTCTCGGATTTTCTTGCGCTATTCTTTCCACACGATGCACCACAAAATGCTCGCTACGGGCAAAAGCAATAGCATCGCCAATTTGAACCTCCTCAATTGGTGTTTTAACCAAAGTTAAAACCGTGCCAGGCTTGATAGTCTTAGACATGCTCCAGCCCATCGCTTTAATTTCAACCTCTTTCCCTTCATCGAGTGAAGTACGAATCCAATCAAACCAGAAATGCGGTGTTTGTTTTGACATCTTGAGCCGTAAACTTACAAAAGAATGCTTAATTTTACATATGCCGCAAAATCAATACATCCAAGAAATCCAAGCGCAAGCCTCAAATTTTGTCTGTAAAGAGGTCGGAACCGACACTTTATTGGTGCCCC
The DNA here is from genome assembly GCA_046091725.1 of Flavobacteriales bacterium. Classification (GTDB taxonomy): domain Bacteria; phylum Bacteroidota; class Bacteroidia; order Flavobacteriales_D; family Crocinitomicaceae; genus UBA952. The sequence goes on from JBJTCG010000058.1 coordinate 2,585, forward strand.
TCCGCGACAACGTAGCCGATTTCAATCAATACCTCACTTTAAATGAACTCGGGAGTTTTATCTTTCAATTGATTACTAAAAACAATGATTTTGACGCAATTCAAGCAGCTATCCTTGCAACATACGACGTCAGCGCAGAACAAGCAGCTCAAGACCTGAGCCAATTCATTGAGCAGCTCTATCATTTTACCATCGGCCATGCCTAACATTCAACTTTCTGTAGGCGGTTTCATATTTGAACTCAGGTCAGTAGATCCCATCAAAATTGAAGAAGGTTACCTTCCTTTTTTGACAGAAGGGCAAGCTGTAGATGTGCATATCGACTGTTTTTCTGGTTATCCTTTAAATTACGTCAAACCAACTATTCACTACCAAGCAAAAACCACAGAAGGTGTGCTTTGGGAGTTGCATCAAGGAGCAGAAAGCACCTGCATATTGGTTTATAACCCAACGAATTTAGAAAACCTACAACAAATTGCCTATTGGCTAGAAAGCCAAAAACGTTGGCAAATTTATGTCCTAGATAACGAAGATGCGCTGGACCCCCTCGCCTATCCGCTTGGGCCACTGATTTGGTATTTTTTGAGCACCATTGAAGATTTTCTCATGATTCATGGCTCGGCAGTTCGTTTAGGGCAACAAACACGCGTATTTTCAGGATTCAGCGGTGTAGGGAAAAGCACCATGGCTAAATTATGGGAACAAAACCGCCAGGCAACTATCATTAACGACGACCGCCTCATCATCAGAAAAAAAGACAACGATTGGTTTGTTTATAATACGCCTATGTTCTATGAGGCAGCTCCACAAGTAGGAAAACTTCACACCGTTTTCTTTCCTTACCATGCACCGGCCAATCATATTGAAAAAATAAGTGGTGTGGCAGCACTCAGCAAGCTATTGGCTCATGCCATTCATCACGGACACAACAAAAGCCATGTGAAACACCACATGGATATCGCCACTCAATTGATCAGCCAAATTCCGTGTCATCAGTTAGGCGTTGTACCCACACCTGAGGTCATTGACTACATTTTAGAAAAAGAAAGCCAGCATGTCTAAGCGTAACTTTCCTTTTCAATTACCTGCAGTGAGCCAACAACTTTTTAAAGTTGCCTCAAGGCAGCATGAAAATGAACAAGCGGACATAGAAGCAAGCGCCATTACGCCTCAATTTTTAAAACAAGCTTTTCTGAGCCATCTTTCTGGATTTACTTTTCGCAATCTCGGTAAAATAAAGCAAGACATAGACCCTTCCCTTTGGAAGCAACTCGAATTACAATACGTACAAATTCTACAGGGCAATCTTCAATTTTTGAATTTGCATCAAAAAATGGTACAACTACTCGAGGCCAACGACATTCCTTTTGCCGTCTTGAAAGGTCTGGATCTCTTGTTTAGAACCTACCGCGAAGAAGGCATCAGGCACATTTCTGACATCGATTTATTGATAAGGCCTCAAGATCTCCCAGCCGTTACACAACTTTTCAAAGACAATGGCTTTCAATGCAAACAAAGTATCGATAAATCCGCTTTCCACGAAAAACACTTTCAATTACATGCACCACTACAAGCTACTTTTCAAGGGCTCAATATTGATGTGCATATTTTACTTTTCGACACGTTCTTAGGCTTTGATTTTCCTACACAAACTTTATTAGCCAACCGCGAACGCATTGAATGGAACAACCAACATACATGGGTACTCGCTGCCTCAGATGCGGCACTTTTTAATCTATTGCATTTATATGTTCATTTAGATAAAGGAAATCACTTCAAAATGAGTTCTTTTTTAGATGTTCAACGAACAATTGAAGCACTAGATTATCCAAAGAACAAAGCAAACTATCCAAAGCAAATACAAGTTAAAATTGACTATGTCATTGATTGTATGGTCTGGCTCGGCTTACTTGACGATACTTATTTACCTCAGCGAAAAAAAGCCCCTGCGCGTTATTTCTTTTACTTGCTATTCTTCCTACAAGAAATTTCTCCGAGCAAATGGCAAACGCTGCGCTACAAATTTATCCCAAGGCTTTTTTTATATCAATTTTCATGGAAAACTGTCCCGCTACTATTCCACGAGGCCTTCCCTTCCAAACGTTATTTGCAATACAGTGCACCCAACAGCAGTTACCTCGGTGCATGGCTAAAGCGCCTGCAACATTTTACCCGTAAAAAATAAAGCCCCCATTACTGGAGGCTTTTTAATGGTTTTGTAGTTTTTACTATTGTTGAACAAATACTTTGCGTACTTCTACGCCAGAGTTGCTGTTCAAGGTTACATAGTAAATACCATTTGCTTGCTCCAACTGAACACTAGTTTCAAGTGTGTTTGTTGAACCACTGTAAACCAACTTACCAGCTGCATCTCGGATTTGAATATCAGTTACACCTTCTGTTGTTGCAGGAAGTTTAATAACTACTACACCAGCAGCTTCTGCGTGTACACTGGCACCTTTGCCACTGAAGTTAGCTGCGCTATTGACTTCGTTGTACACATTAACTGG
>JBJTCG010000059.1:0-13475 GCA_046091725.1 Flavobacteriales bacterium
AACGAGGAGGAAGTACTTTCGAATCAAGAGAAAAATATCAAGAACGAGGAAATTTCAAATCAAGAAGAAGCGATCAATAATGAAGTGATTTCGAATCAAGAAGAAGGGTTTAAGAACGAAGTTGCTTCTAAAGAGGAAATCGTTTCGAATGAAAATCCAATCAAGAAGGAAGTTATATCTAACGAGGAGGAAGTACTTTCGAATCAAGAGAAAAATATCAAGAACGAGGAAATTTCAAATCAAGAAGAAGGGTTTAAGAACGAAGTGACTTCTAATAAGGAGATCGTTTCGAATGAAAATCCAATCAAGAACGAAAGAACATCCAACGAGGAGGAAGTAATTTCCAATCGAGAGGAAGCGATCAATAATGAAGTACTTTCGAATCAACAGAAAAATATCAAGAACGAGGAAATTTCAAATCAAGAAGAAGGGTTTAAAAACGAAGTTGTTTCTAATAAGGAGATCGTTTCGAATGAAAATCCAATCAAGAAGGAAGTAATATCCAACGAGGAGGAAGTAATTTCCAATCGAGAGGTAGCGATCAATAATGAAGTACTTTCGAATCAAGAGAAAAATATCAAGAACGAGGAAATTTCAAATCAAGAAGAAGGGATCAATAATGAAGTGATTTCTAATCAAGAAGAAGGGTTTAAGAAAGAAGTTTCTTCTAATAAGGAAATCGTTTCGAATGAAAATCCAATCAAGAAGGAAGTTATATCTAACGAGGAGGAAGTACTTTCGAATCAAGAAGAAGCGATCATTAATGAAGTGATTACGAATCAAGAAGAAGGGTTTAAGAACCAAGTTGCTTCTAATCGTGAAGAAAGGATCTTGAAAGAAGAATTATCCAACCAGGAAAAATTGAATGCGATAGAAAGGGCGGCAACTCAATTGAAAGAAGACCAAACTGAATTTGAAACGATTGACATCCCAACTTTTGCGCTTCAGAAAGAAAGTTTGGAGGCTTTGGACCTTGCGCTGGCTTTGCCTGCAGCAAAAATTCAATCTGAAGCCGAATTGGCCAGTGAGCTATGGCAACCTTATATGTTGTACTTGGAGCAACGCGATTCCATGGAACAATTAAAGGAGCAAATTGCTGTGCTCAATAAGGAAATCGAGTCGATAGAATTGACAATACTTGAAGCGCCATCAGAAGCATCAGGCCAACAACTCTTGTTAAAAGTTCAACAGCAACAAGTGGCTATTACAGCATTGAAAAACGAACACGCCAAACTTATAGCACAAGAGAAACAAGCTCAATTTGAAGCATTATTCGAACTTGGATACCTTCCTCCTTATGAATTGATAGCATCATCTGCTTCAAATCCTTCTTCGATTTCATCAACAATTCCATCAACTTCATCAGAATCAACAAATACCTCATCAGCTATTACAAATCTTCCTTTTGAAATCAATAAGCAGCCGAATTTGACGGTTATTCCAATTGGTTTGCCTTGTCCACAAGGTTTGGTATTTCGAGTTCAGGTAGGTGCTTTTCGCAAGCCAATTCCGGCAGGTAAATTTTCAGAGTTTAGTCCTGTAGATGGCCGAATACTTGCCAACGGTTTAACTGTTGTCATGGCAGGATATTTTAGGAGTTCTGCTGAGGCACTCAAACAAAGAAACATCATTAGAACCATGGGTTATGCAGATGCATTTATTGTTGCTTATAATGGTTGTGAACGTCTGAGTTATGCCAACGGTGTTCAGTTAGAGGCTGTCCAACAACCAAATATGAAAGCAGCCGCCCAAAGAACTGTTTTTGAAGCACCGGGTGAAGGATTATACTATACGGTTCAAGTTGGTGTATACAATCGTCCGTTGCTGTCTGAAAAACAACTCGGATTACCAGAGCTTATAGAGGCAAAGACTGCCAAAGGTCAGTATCGCTATGCAAGTGGTCGTTTTGATCAGTTAAAAGCAGCCAAGGAAAGACAACGCCTTGCCGTTACAAAAGGAATAACGGATGCGTTTATTGTGGCGTATTATCAAGGAAAACGCATCAGCTTAGCGGAAGCCAAGCAATTGACACAACAGGGTATAGTAATGGATACTAAACCAACCAAACTCATTGAGCCTACACAACAAGCTCCTAAGCTGACACTTGAGAAGGTTCCGGTATTACCTGTAAAAAAACAGCTCAAAGCCCAAGACCAATTTGTAAGGTATGAACTCAACTGTACCGATTGTACCGATCAGTTGGCTCGACTCAATAAAATGGGAGTTTGTACCTATATACTCGCAACCGGGAAAATTAGCACGGCACAATTCAATGAAAATGAATTAACAACGCAGCAGCGCTACAATTTCAAGAAGTTGAATAGACAAACAAGTAATATGAAAGGTCCTTTCACTACAATTACAACCAACGAGCAACAAATCAATGGTGCACAAATGGATTGGTTGTTGCGGCAAGGTGCGCCTTATTTACTGCAAATAAAAGACGGCAACAGCATTATTTCAGTTGAAATTAAGTAGTGCTTTTTGCACGAAAAAAGTAGTGCTTACTTGAGTTGTAAGATTTGGGTGTCGATGGTCTGGCCATTCCCGTTTGGTAAGGGCCCCAAAGCGGGCATGTAGCGAACCACTTGCTCGCGATCAATGAGGATATATGCAGGTGCACTTTGCCAACCCAGTAAACTCCAAAGTGCGGCATCAGCTTTTAAACCTACAACTGGCCACTTGACTTTTTCAAAAGCTTTTGTATCTGCTTTGCTCCAGGTGCCTGACTCCGGATAAATAGTAATGATTTGCAAAACTTGCTGTTGTCTGTCGGCTACCTTTTGTAAGGCAAGAATTTCTGAGATACATTTTTGATTACCGGGTTGGTAATAATGCAGGCATACAATTTTACGGGGTAATTCTACGCCAAGTTGTTCGCTTAAAATCCTATAGGAAACATACTTACCAACCTTAAGTTCATTGAGCTGCAACAGCATTTTTCTGGCAGCTTGGCGCAGCGCTAATTGTTGGGCAGCAGAGGCAAATTGCTCGTAGAAGGAAACGGCAACTGCTGGGCTAATTTTTTGGTTTTGCTGAAGTTCAGTGACGCTTAAAAAAGCGACAAATTCTGCCCATGCAAGATTGTAAATGTAGGGGTCCGTTTTATATGCTGCAATAAATTGCTTGAAATCGAGATTGTTGAGTGCGGCAGTGGCTAAATTGCGATTTGCTTGGTCTAGTTGGTCAAAATAATTTTGATAAAATCCTTTGGCGTATTCAAGTAATTTGGGCTGTTTGAAATTGACACTATCTTCACTGAGGTAAAAGCCAAATTTATCCTCTTTTGTTGGGCCGCCTATTACTGAAAAGTTGTCGATCGTGAGGCCTACAGAATACTTGATGTAATCTTTGAGAAAAACAGAAGTATCTTGGTTATAGACTGCAGCTGTTTCGTTTTTAAATGCACGAATTTTACTGATGAATTCGTTGCTGCGCAGATCTTTGAGTTGGTAGATTTCCGAAATGTATTGATCCATCCAGGCTTCAAAACCTAAAATACGATAATTGATGTCTAGGGTGTCTAGCTTATAGAATAGCAATTCAACTTCTTGTTGTTGCGCTAAACTTGGCGTTTGAACTTCATTGGGTAGCTCGATGATGTAGCGCCCTTTTGGTTGTACAAAGAACCAGCTGCAGAAGTCATTGCTGCAAATTTGTAATTGCTCTATTTCAGTCGTTTGCCATTCAAATTCAAAAATGCCAATGCTGTCTGGCTCGACATCGAAAAGTTTGGTGCGTTCGTTGCTGAGGTAATTGGTTGTTTGGTAAACCGTAAGTACAGGGCTATTCCAGAAAGAGAGCCCCCTAACTTTTACTTGCGCCAAAGTTATTTGACTTATTAAAATAAATGAAAGAAGCAGCAGCCGGTTACTCATGAGTCTCAAACGAGTAAGTCTGGTCTAGTTACAAAAGGTGAAATATCGGCGCCATTGAGGTGCATTTCGCGGATGATACTAGAATTGATGGCGCTGTGCTCTTGGTTGGTTAAAAAGAAAACAGTTTCAATACCAGATATCGAGTGATTCATGTGCGCAATGGTTCGTTCGTATTCAAAATCTTTGCCATCGCGTAGGCCACGAACAATGTGCGAGGCTTGTACTTCTTTGCAAAATTCTACTGTAAGTTTCTGGAAGGTGCGGACTTTGATATTGGCAAGGCCTTCAAACAAAGATTCAATATGAGCTACTTTTTGAGCAGTACTGAACAACCCTTGTTTTTTTGAATTGATTCCGATTCCAATGATCACTTCGTCAAAAAGTCCGAGGGCTTTATGAACTACTGCTTCGTGTCCTTTGGTGAAGGGGTCAAAGCTACCTGGAAAAAGACAACGTTTCATAGATTTGGTTTAAAAAAACTAAAGTAGACATTCCCAAAATTACGACAAAAGTCAAAATGTTCATGTTGGCTAAAATCATCCTGTTTACCATGTTCAATTATCAGCAAACCATCAGGATTTAATAATTTTTTATCAAAGATTTGAGCAATGAGTTGCTCATGAAAACCAAGATGAAAAGGAGGGTCGGCAAAAATTATATCGTATTGAACGTTTTTTGCATTCTTGCAATAAATGACGCAGTCTGATTTATAAACTTGCATGACAGCTGCTATTTGCAAGGTTTGCACATTTTGTTTGAGGTACTGAACACAGCGAGGATGACTATCTATGGCCAATAAAGAAGCTGCGCCACGACTCACAAATTCGAACGAAATATTGCCAGTTCCAGCGCATAAATCGAGCACTGAAATGTCGTGTAATTCCGTCAAATTTTCTAAGACATTAAATAGGCCTTCTTTGGCGTAATCAGTGGTAGGACGCGATGGGAAACCCGGTGGGGTAGCAAAGCGTTTTCCTTTTAGTGTTCCTCGTATGATCCGCAAAGTATATCGTTTTGGTAGTTGTTCAAAGGCAATTCTTGTATGTTGAAGTATTCAAAATCTTTGAATTTGGACAGCAGCGTTGTCAAATTTTGTGTTGACTTATCCAAGCTTGCTTGTGTCAAACTCAGGTTAAAGGTTTGATCTAGTTTTAGTTTTTGTTGATGGGCCAATAAAAAATAAATAAAATCGCTTTCTTGTTGAAAGGGTGTTGCTGTACAGCTGAGTAGTTGCCTCTGTTTAAAAACGGTCAGGACAAATTGTTGTTCATGAAAAAATACATGAATTTGATCTACTTGTTTTTTGGTGGCTAAGTATCGTAGTTGCAAGGAAACTTCGTGTAGGAATTGTTTGTTTTGCAAATCGTTATAGCAATATTCTTGTAACCATTTAGGTACTGAATAGATGACCACAAGCTCCAAGCTTTCAATGGTATCATAGCGCAAACTAAAGGACTCTGGCAGTTTCCCGTGATTGAGTTCGTAGTAGGCCTGTAGCTGTGAAGGGTCAAACAAATTCAGTGGAAAGAGTGTGTAATCAGGAGCAAACCAAGTGCTGCGATACAAACTACTTTGTTGCAATGCCGCTTGAATTGTAGCACTGATTCTTTCTTTGATCAAGGGTTTGTTCAACTCTAACGGAAGTTGATCAACTTGAAGCGCTTGTTCATTTTTTTGAAGAAGTGTCAGGGATTTATCAGTAAAGGATAATACGAGCTGTTGCATGATGTTGTTTATAACTACTCTTCAATAGTGCACTATGCAAAGCTACAATATTTAATTTTGTTGACTCCTCTTAAGCGCTAAAGATGTCCGCAGTAACCCAAATTGATGCCTTTATTGATCGTTGTCGCAGTGTTTTTCAATTTCCACTGACTAATGATCAAACTGAAGCCTTGCAACAATTTGCACAATTTTGGTTTGCAGAACAACACCGAAAAGTTTGGATACTGACTGGTTTTGCCGGTACGGGTAAGTCAACCTTGATAGCAGGGCTTACTCAGCTACTCCGAATTGAAAAAATTAACTTCAAACTGCTAGCACCTACAGGAAGGGCAGCCAAAGTTTTGGCAAATTATGCTGACCGGCCTGCAAGTACCATTCACCGTCAAATTTATTTTTCAGGTGGCGAACTTGCCCAGAAAGGACTCACCAAAGCCCGCAATTTGCATAAAAACACCTTGTTTTTTGTTGACGAAGCTTCTATGCTTGCAGACACAGACACGATGGAAGCAGATAATTTGCTAGAAGATCTGCTCAATTACGTTTATACTGGTGAAAATTGTCATCTTGTATTAATCGGAGACCCAGGGCAGTTGCCTCCTGTTGGACAACAGCATTCAATTGCACTGAAGCCACAACTACTTCTCGAGCGCTATCCGAGCTTGACTGTTTATCATGCGCATCTCAATCAGGTGGTCAGAGTCGGGGAAGATTCCGCGATATTAGCCTGTGCCACAAAATTGCGCAGTTTGGAGCAGTTTCAATTACCGCTTTTTGAACAGCCTGTATCTCAACAGGTACAACGAATTCATGGAGGAGATTTTCAAGAATATCTTGAATCATCTTACTCAGCAGTCGGGACAGATGAAAGTATTTTGCTGACAATGTCTAATAAACGGGCCAATCAATGGAACCGCGAGATTCGAAATCGGCTATTTTTTAGGGAAGAAGTTTTGGAAAAGGGCGATTTGTTGATGGTCGTGAAGAATAACTATTTTTGGCTGGATCCAAATTCAAAAATGGGTTTTATTGCCAATGGCGAATTGGCAAAAATAGACCGAGTGCGACGATTTGAGGCCAATTACGGCTTTGAATTTGCATACGTAGACCTTCGGTTTGTCGATTATCCGGACCAAAGCCCCATTAGTTGTTGGGTGCATTTATCTAGTTTGGCTGAAGAAGCACCTAGTTTGCAACGTGAAACCTTGCGTAAATTATTTTATGCCATCGAGGCCACACACCAAGACATCAAAAATAAACAGAAACGTTACCAAGAAGTGTTGAAAAATCCATTTTTCAATGCACTTCAAATCAAGTATGCTCATGCCATCACAGTGCATAAAGCCCAAGGTGGGCAGTGGGCTCATGTTTACATTGATTACGGGTTTCTTCCGGAAGAGCGCAAAAATGACCAATATTTGAGGTGGTTATATACGTCGGTAACCCGTGCTAGTGAGCAACTTTATTTATTGAATTTCCCAGATGATTATTTCCAAGGGGTTTCTGACTAATTGGCCATCCAAGCATTGCGTGCTTTTTCTTGGTGTACATTGAGTTCTTTGGCTTGTACAACCGAATGCAGTGCGTAGAAATTGCGGTCCACCTCAGGGATAAAACGGTTCAAAATGCGCCCAGCGCGTTCAATTAGGAGCGTTTTGTTTTGATTTTCATGATAGCTCAACCAATTGTCCAAACTTGGCAGTGCTCTTACATCATTGACTGCAATAATGAGGTCTCCGACTGCTAAACCTCCTAATTCTGCCGGAGAACCAGGGTACATATGTGTAATTTGCCAATCTTTACCTACTTGCATCGTTTTCATACCAAAGCGGGCCTCGGCGTAACTCGTTGCTGGTTTTTGCGCTAATTCGAGACCGAAATAAGACGAAGCTTCAGTAAGTAATTGTTCATAGGGTGCTGTTCCAAAGACAAAATCTTTGAAAAATTCAGTAAAACTAATACCAGAAAAATTTTCAAGCGCTCGTTGGTAATCTGCAATGGTATAACCCTTATTTTGACAAGCAAATTCAAAATAGAGCTGCTTCATTACTGTTTCTAGACCGACTTTATTTTGCGTGGCTTGTCTTAATTTCATGTCGGTATAAAAGGCCAATAAACAGCCTTCTGTATAGATAGAAACTTTTCTACCGGGCGCTCCAGGAACGTAGCCATCGAGCCAGGTGTCGAAAGATGCTTGGGCCACACTCATGGAGAATCTGGCAGGATTGTCAAGGTGCTTTTGAACTTGTTTACTAAGTTCTTTGAGGTACTTTTCTAGGCTGAAAACGCCACTTTTGAGCAAATAGAGATCGCCCATGTAAGTAGTGATACCTTCGTAGATAAAACCCGCTTCAGAATAATTTTCTTGCTTGAAGTTGTATGGAAGGAGCGCAGCTGGCCTCAATGATTTGATATTCCAGACGTGATACAATTCATGTGAACTCACGCCTAGTAATTCGTCATAGAGTGTAGTAAATACATCAGCACTTGGTCCTAGGGTGATAACTGTTGATGTCAGGTGCTCTACGCCGTGATAAGCAGCGTAGGGGAGCGATTGGATTAAAAAAGTAAACTCTTTGACTGGAAACTCGCCGAAATCTTGGAGCTGTTTCTCTGTGAATTTTTCAAAATCAGTAAGGACTTTTTCCCAAGGGATGAATTTTTGATTATTGAAGCAAACGTGAAAAGTAAGGCCTTGAACAGTATAGCTGCGTCTTTCTATTTGTGCACTGCAAATGAATGGGCTATCTGCCAAGGTATCGAAGTCAGCAAAATAAGCACAGTTATTTTCAAAGTTTACGCCAGCTGCAATGGCATAGTTTTCAGGTATATGTAGTTGTATTTCAATGCCTTCGCTCGCCTGAGGTTCGGCATAAATAAAGCAATTGACCGGATTGATGTAAAGTTGTTGTTCATCAAGGTAGCTTGATCCGGCATTGAGTTCAGCAGCATAGTAACTGTATTCAATGGTTACAAAAGTTGAAGCCTCGCAATCTACCTTCCAGGTGTCTTTGCCCGTCTTGCTTAGCGCAAGCCGCTCATTTTTGTCATTGAATGCGCGTAAACCTTTGATATTCTTGGCAAAATTCCCGAGTTCGTAACGCCCTGGCCGCCAGCTGGCCAATTCCAAAAACAGCTCGGCTTCCTTGACCGGTATGCGCGCTTTGAACTTGATGTATCTTAGCTGTGGTTGGTCGCAGTAGACGTCGTAACGGATCATGGGATTAAGCGTAAAGTTCTGCTTGCAATTGAGCGATTTTTTCGTCTTTGAGGTAGTCGTCGTAGCTCATCATTTTATCGATGATGCCATTTGGTGTCAGTTCGATAATGCGTGTTGCAACGGTATTCACTAACTCGTGGTCATGGGAGGTGAAAAGCAAAGTCCCTTGGAATTCTTGCATGGCATTATTGAGTGCAGTAATGGATTCAAGGTCCAGGTGGTTCGTTGGCTCATCCATCTTGAGTAAATTAGCCTTGGCCAACATCATTTTGGAAAGCATGCAACGTACTTTTTCACCACCAGATAATACATTGGCTGTTTTCATGGCTTCTTCACCGGTAAAAAGCATACGTCCAAGGAAAGTACGCAAATAAACTTCTTCGCGCTCTTCGTCGGTAAGCGCATACTGTCGCAACCAATCAATTAGGCTTAATTTTTCTTCAAAATAATGGTGGTTGTCGTTAGGTAGATAAGCCGTAGTAATGGTGGTGCCGTAAGTAAATTCACCACTGTCTGCTTTTTGGCTGTCTGCCAATATTTCAAAGAAATGAGTAAGGGCAACAGAGTCGCGGGAGATAAATGCAATTTTATCGCCTTTATTCACGGTAAGATAAAGGTCTTTGAAAAGCATTTTTCCTTCTACACTTTTACTGAGATTTTCGATACTCAGAATTTGATTTCCGGCATCGCGTTCCTGATGGAAAGTAATACCAGGATAGCGTCTGGATGATGGCTTGATTTCTTCTAAATCGAGGTTGTCGAGCATTTTTCGACGGGATGTAGCTTGCTTGGATTTTGCGGCGTTGGCAGAAAAACGAGAGATAAACTCCATGAGTTCTTTTTTCTTTTCCTCTGCTTTTTTGTTCTTGTCTGCACGTTGGCGAGCCGCAAGCTGTGAAGATTGGTACCAGAAGCTGTAATTACCGGTAAACAGGTTGAGTTTACTGAAGTCTATGTCGCAAATATGCGTACAAACCGTATCGAGGAAGTGACGGTCGTGAGAAACGACAATGACGGTATTTCTGAAGTCAAGTAAAAAGTCTTCTAACCAAGAAATCGTTTTGAGGTCGAGGTCATTGGTTGGCTCATCGAGGATCAAAACGTCCGGATTGCCAAATAATGCTTGGGCCAACAACACACGAACTTTGAGATCATTGGAGAGTTCTTCCATGAGCAAATAATGCTTCGACTCATCAATACCTAGGTTACTCAATAAAGTTGCGGCATCTGTTTCTGCATTCCAGCCTTCTAAATCTGCAAATTCTCCTTCGAGCTCAGCGGTTTTCATGCCATCCTCTTCAGAGAAATCTTCTTTGGCATAAAGCGCGTCTTTTTCAATCATGATTTCGTAGAGGCGCTTGTGCCCCATGATCACGGTTTGCAGGACCTGACACTGATCAAACTCAAAGTGATTTTGTTTCAATACAGCCATGCGCTTGCCCGGCTCTAGCTCTACGCGACCTGTCGTTGGATCTTGGTCTCCGGTAAGGATCTTGAGAAAGGTTGATTTACCAGCACCATTGGCACCGATGACGCCATAGCAATTGCCATTGACAAATTTTACATTGACTTCGTCGAATAAGACGCGTTTCCCGAATTGTAAGGAGAGATTAGATACCGAAAGCATGCTGAAAATTTTTGCGCAAAGATAGGCAAAAGAAATCAGCTATTCGAACAGGTGTAAACGAAGGCCGGAGGGAAGTTTAGAACGGTGTAATCAATATCAACTTTTGAAAAATAGTCCCCGTACATCTTTTTTAGCCCACGTGTATATTGGAATTGAATGAATTTTCCGTCGGAATTGAGGCTGTCTTTGCCGTTGTTGAGGATGGCATTGCGCAACTCTTTTGGAAAATTAGAAAGAGGTAAAGAAGAAATGATGTAATCTGCGTGGTTAAGGCCCAATTCACTGATAAATAGTTGGATATCAGTGGCTGAACCATGCTTGAGCACAATTTGAGGCGTATCAAATTGCTTTTGCAAGTTGCGAAAGAAAACATCATTGAGTTCGATGACTAATAATTGGCAATTGGAAGGCATTGCTTTAGCCAAAGCTTTGGTGAAGACACCTGTACCAGGCCCCAATTCAACAATTAGTTTGGCCTTGCTAAAATTGATGGGGGCCAACATTTTTGAACTCAGAAAGCGTGAACTGGGCAGTACTGATCCTACCATGCGGTTCGCTTTGAAAAATTCTCTTAAAAAAGAACGACGCGACATATTTAGTCTAGTAAGGAAGCGAGTTCACCTCTGATGACACCTCTGATTTGGCCTTGAAGAACTGCGTCTTGAAAAGGACTAAATCGGAGTTGTTCGGGCTGCATATTTGCTGTGTAAGGAAGGCTTGAGTCAAAAAGTGTGAGTTCGGCAAATGAACCCACTTCTATCGAAAGTGCATCTAGACCTAAGACTTTTCTTGGGCCTACATGAAGCGCAGGTAAGAAAGCTGCTAAGTCTTGTGGGCGCTTTGAAAGTAGTGCTGCAAAAAATGTTTCAAGTTGCGGAGAACCGAAATGAGCTAGATCAAATTCGAGGTCTTTTTCTTCGAGGTCGCCGGGGCGATGATCCGTGACAATTGCATCTATGGTTCCGTCAATGACCCCTTTCCAAAGGGCGTCTTGGTCGGTTTGGGTGCGTAAAACTGGCAAAACCTTAAAGCGGGTGTCAAAACCAAGCATTTCTTGCTCTGTAAAACAAAGATTCATCAGGTGTACATCTGCAGTGACGTCGAGCCCTTCTTTTTTGGCTTTACTCACAAGTGCAACCGCTTCAGCAGTGCTCAAGCCACTCAAGTGTAATTTACCACCGGTGTATGCCAAAATGCGCAAGTTGCGTTCGGTTTCTATGATTTCAGATAAATGTGGATCAGCCTTCAAGCCTGTACGAGTTGAGGCAATTCCTTCATTCACTTGTCCTTTGCCACTGAGTGCGTTGTTTCTAGGAAAAACACTTACGCGTCCGCCGAAATCTCGGGTATAGAGCAAAGCTCGTTGCAGAATGCCGGCATTTACAGCATGTTGATCATCTGTAAATAGACGTACTCCATGGGTGTAGAGGTCATACATTTCGGCTAATTCTTCGCCTTGCAACCCTTTTGTGAGTGCCCCATTGACTCCTAAAAAGGTGGTAGATCCTTGTGCTTTTTGTCGGGCATAGGTAACCTGTCCTTTGTTGTCGATGACGGGTTCGGTGATTGGCTGGATGTAAACTTGGGTAAAACCTGCCAAACTTGCAGCGTCTAGGCCATTTTGTATGGTTTCTTTGTGCTCGAATCCTGGATCACAGAAATCGGCCTTGAGGTCAATGAAGCCGGGTGCAACTGCCAATGAGGCTGAGCTCACTTGCAATGCATCAGGAGCAGATATTTTTGGCGCAATCTGACTGATTTGACCATTTTCAATTAAGATGTCCAATACTTGATTATTGAACTGTGATTGTGGGTCGTAGATTCGGACCTGATTGAGTTGAATTTTCATTTCCACCATTTTAACAAAGCAAGCTCGAGCAATAAACACAACAAGCCAAATAAAAGCAAGATCCGCCAGTAATAGGCCACTTGATCAATCTGGAGAGCTGCGATGCTTTGACCATCTTTGATGCTGTTAAATTTACAATTTTTTATGCCGTTGGACTCGAATAAATCTAAGAGTTCTTGAGATTTTATGTAGTTTAAACGAGATTCAGTTCTAGGATAATTGAGTGCTAGCTGCCCAATAGGTTCAGCAGCAAGGAGTTGGTAAGTACCAGCTTTTAGATTTTCAATGGCGCTGTTGCCACTCAAATTAAGTAGCGTCAGTCCATCCATTTTACGGATTTGCGGGATGTATTCGAATTCCTTGGAAACCATTTTAAGCGGTAAATCATTGGGTATTTGGGCTCTGATACCTACTTGAGCATCTTGTCCGATAACTGCATGTAAAGGATAGCGCTGCGCCGCAAATTCGCCACAACGAAGCAGTATAGTAGGGAAAAGCGTCTGTTGAGCTAAACTTCCGAATGCCGGGTCGAGGGCTGCACTGAAAAGAAAAGCATTTTGTTGAGCGCGTAGCAGTAAGGCTTGGCCTGAACGCAGGGTCAAAAGCGGCATGGCAACACTTTGACGTTGGCCTTTGACTTCATAATGCTTGGAAACAATGGTTGTTTGAAGTTTGTCGAGTTGCTTTTCAAATACTCCTTTGAAAAAAGGATCTTTGTACGCGATACTTTGAAGTTGAACCCCGACGTTTGTAAGAGATCCGAGCAATGGTAAATTCAAGGCTTGGAGCAAAGGTTTGTAATTTGCGGCATCTATTTTCGAGCCCGGAATAATCAGTATTTTACAGCCGTTTGCAACAGCATTGATTAAATCTGAACAAAGGCCTGAAGAAATTTCATCAAGGCCATTCAATACGATAAGGTCCGAGTTGCTTAATTTTTGGATATCAACGGCGCCAGGTTCTAGTGTATTGAGCACAAAACGCGGTTCAACTGCAAATGCGGCACCCACACGTTCGCTTGATCCGGCATTTTGAATCAGGCTGACTTTGGTGGCTTTCGGTACTTCATAAGCAAAATTCCAGGTGTCATCGAAATGTATTTGGGCATCTGTGACATTGATGTTTCCTTGTACGGCGCCCTTATTTTTTTCTGTAAATGGAAAACTGATCACTTTTGAT
>JBJTCG010000060.1:0-4288 GCA_046091725.1 Flavobacteriales bacterium
TGTAGTTTAACTTTTAGAAGTCATTGACTGTTTAAAGTTTTATAAGAGATAAAAATTTAAATAAATTGAGTTGTAGATTTCTTTTGGGCATTTTTTTAGCACAACTTCCTTTTATATCAAACGGTCAGGTATTCAATGAATTAAGCACCACATTATCTTTGAACAACCCTGCATATCATTCAGATTTGTCCGTTCATGGCAAAGGTTACTTAAGCTCTGATTTGAAAGCCAATACAGGCATTTATTTCAGTCCGGCAGCCGATTTTATACTACAACAAAATTTTATCAGGTATCAGTTAGGGCTTGGAAAATGGAAAATAGGTATCAATGGATTTCATGTAGGTGCACTCAGTCAAAACACATTTAGTTATGGCCTCAATCTGAGCCGAGATTTTTCAATTAACCGAGATGTCAACCTAAGAGTTGGAGCTGGGCTCAATCAAAACATTTCTCACATCCCCGAAATCGGTTTTTCAAGTATCAAGTACTCCCCTACTATTGGACTACAATTGAACTACAAAGATTGGAGTATTTACAACAGTATTGGCGAATTTGGATTTCAAGTAGCTGCAACAAACAGATTTTCGCTAGACAGCCTGCAGCAAATTACCACAACGCTTTACTATGAACGACTTTATGGTTTTCAGAGGTTGAGTGGCAATATAGAATACGGTTACAAACGATTGGCTTTACTGATTGGTTATTCAATGCGGAGTTATATTGCGGGCGCAGGCTATATGGTGGCCGACAATCAACAACTTTTGCTCAGTGCAAACTGGCAAAGAAACCTCCTAAGTATAGGTGAGCAATACAATATACAACTTGGTTATCACTGGAGTTTGTGTCACCGACCTACGCTTCGAAAATTCACTGGCACACCATCGTTTTAAAATCTTCGATTTATAGCCATTACCAACAGGTAGCTATTTCATACAAGTTGCAGCCTTTACAAAGCGTTTTCAGTGGTAGCAGCTTGGTCGTATTTCATGAGCAACAAAACGGCAAGCAGGATACTCGCAAAAACCAAATGCGCTGTTTGCACGAGGCCCGGCATATCGGCATAGGCCAGGGCTACGCCAGTTATTAGCTCGGCTGCCAACAAGAAAAATGCCGTATTGATGCGGTGATAGGCCCATTTTTTACGATTTTGCCAAAATAGATAAGTCAGTAATATCAATACCAACCAACTGAAACTTCTATGGATAAAGAATGGCATGCCAAGTGCTTCTATCCATTGGCTTCTAGAATACCCTTGCTTAACAAGTGCGTCGATTGCTTCTCTGACCTGTGTGCCAAGAAACATTTGATAAAAAGTAATGAGTAATATGAGCCAAGTCAGCCGTTTAAACGAACTTTCTTGCGGTAGCTTGAGTGCTTTTTTATCTTGCATTTGATGCACTAAATAAAGTTGTAAAGCGATGATTACTAGGGCCAAAAATAGGTGCACTGTAATAGTCCATGGAACTAAATTAGTTGCCACTACGATTGATCCAAACCAAGCTTCTATGGCCATTAAAACTAAATTGAGCCCCGCAAGTAGCAACCAACGGCGCTTACGGTACCAAAGCAACATCCAAAAAAAACTAAGCAACATGGCATTTCCAGCCAAAAAACCAGCCAAACGATTGATGTATTCGATCCAGGTTTTTCTAGGATTAAAAGCTTCCTCCTTGTAAACTTCAGGGTCATTTAAGATCTTTTGGGCTGTTGCATCCATCCCGATTTTGTCCAGGAACTTACAAAACTTCTGAACTTTCTTTTGGCGCTTCAATAAATAGGCCTCTTGGTAATCGATAGGTAACTCGGTAAGGGTAGTTGGCGGAACCCATTTACCAAAACACTTTGGCCAGTCCGGACAACCCATACCGCTGCCCGACATACGCACAAAACTGCCGGCAAAAACGACTAAAAAGATGAGGACTAAAACCGTCCATTGAAAACGCAAAAAGACACCTGAAACTTTCATGATTCAAATTTACGATAAATGCGTTTCTGATTTTTCTAATTTTTACGCTTATTGTATCTTTGTGCTTTAGATAAGATATGGAATTCAACGCCCTTACAGCGATCTCCCCGATAGACGGTCGCTACCAATCCAAAACAACAGCACTTCAAGCTTATTTTTCTGAGTTTGGCCTGATTCGCTACCGCGTCCTTGTAGAAGTCGAATACCTCATCGCCTTGGCCGAGAGCGGGATCTCTAATCTGAAAGATTTTCCCAAGGATAAATACGCTGCCTTGCGCGCTATTTACACCAATTTCACCCAAACAGACGCCAACTGGATCAAAACCACCGAACAAACCACCAATCACGATGTCAAGGCAGTTGAATATTTTCTCAAAGAAAAGATGCAACAACTTGGCCTAGATGCTTATCTAGAATTCATTCATTTTGGCCTCACCTCCCAAGACATCAACAATACAGCCATTCCACTTTCTCTTAAAGAAGGTCTTCAAGATGTTTATATCCCGCAGGTAAATGGTTTGATTGCCAAACTTAAAAGTCTTGCAACTGAGTGGAAAGACATACCGATGCTAGCCCGTACCCACGGTCAACCTGCATCTCCAACGCGCCTTGGTAAAGAAATCCAGGTATTTGCAGAACGCCTTCAAAAACAACTCGATCAATTAACAGCCATTCAGATCCCAGCCAAATTTGGTGGCGCAACCGGAAATTTCAACGCTCATTTTGTGGCTTATCCACAGACAGATTGGGTTTCTTTTGGCAACCATTTTGTCAACGACGTTTTAGGTTTAGAACGTTCGCAAACTACCACTCAGATTGAGCATTACGATCAACTTGCTGCGCTTTTTGATAGCATGAAACGCATCAATAATGTCATCCTTGACTTAGATCGCGACATGTGGACCTACATTTCCATGGATTATTTCAAACAAAAAATCAAAGCGGGTGAAATTGGATCTTCGGCTATGCCGCATAAAGTCAACCCCATTGATTTCGAAAATTCAGAAGGCAATGTTGGCCTCGCCAATGCACTCTACGAGCATTTAGCTGCAAAACTCCCGGTTTCTCGTCTTCAACGCGACCTCACAGACTCAACTGTTTTAAGAGTTGTCGGGGTTCCTATTGCACACAGCATTATTGCATTTGGTGCAACCATGAAAGGCCTCGACAAATTATTACTCAATGCAGATCAACTTGCACAAGATCTCGAAGACAATTGGGCTGTAGTAGCAGAGGCCATTCAAACTATCCTACGCAGAGAAGGTTTCGAAAAGCCCTACGAAGCGCTCAAAGGACTCACACGTAAAAACGAACGCGTAACCAAAGAAAGTGTACACGCTTTTATTGATGAATTACCCGTTAGTGCAGCAATTAAAGTTGAACTCAAAGCAATCAGCCCATCCAATTATTTAGGCGTTCAAATGGTCTCTACCGAATGAAATTTCTAGTCCTCATCTTGCTTTTCGTGCAGCAAGTGCTGCTCTATGCGCAGGTGCCGGATTGGCAATGGGGAACACTAAGCCGCAGCAAAGGCCCCCTCCTTCAAATTCTTACAGAAGAAGGACAAGATTTCAAAGCGCTTTATGCAACCAACCAACTCGGTGGGGCTCAATATATCTTGACAAAATTCAACGGGCTCACCCCCATCTCAGATTACAAGGTTAAACCCGTTACCCCAGCAGGTTATGGCTACTTCCAACAAACCTTGCTCATCGGTTATGATACCTACATCTTCATCGGTGACAGAGTTGGTAAAGAGATGAAACTCTTTGTCAAAAAACTCGATGCAGAATTTAACGAAGTAGAAGTGAGCGAATTGCTCAGTTACATTGACCCTAGCCCAAATCCACTGCCAAATTTTTCAATAGTACAAGCACCAGACCGGTCTCATTTTGGCATATTTTACAGCATTCCAGGCCGGCGCAATGGCATTGACACCTACGGTTATCAGATCTACAACAACCAATTTCAACTCCAAAGCTCAGGCGAATACAATTTGCCTTTTGACGCCAATCTGAGTTCAATTGAAGACTACTTTCTGACAAACGAAGGCGAACTTTTTATCGGCGTCATTGAATTAAGTGTCAATGAAAATCAAGCCCTCAAAACAAAAAAGAATTTTAAAAACTTACATGTTTACCAGCTATCCAGTTCACAAATCAAAGACTACACGTTTGATTTAGAAGGAAAACGCATTACCAATTTCATCATGAACTCAGAAGGCAAAAGCAGCCTAACTCTTTTTGGAATTTACAGTAATTCAAACGACACCTATTTGCAAAACGGTTATTTCAATGCACAAATTGACCTAGAAACAGACAG
>JBJTCG010000061.1:0-19721 GCA_046091725.1 Flavobacteriales bacterium
CTA
This sequence comes from Flavobacteriales bacterium, assembly GCA_046091725.1. Taxonomy (GTDB): domain Bacteria; phylum Bacteroidota; class Bacteroidia; order Flavobacteriales_D; family Crocinitomicaceae; genus UBA952. The sequence goes on from JBJTCG010000061.1 coordinate 4, forward strand.
TCATTTTGTACACAAATTAAGTGGCGGGGAAAAACGTCGCTTGAAACTGCTTCGGGTATTGATGTTGAATCCAAATTTTTTAATTTTGGACGAACCAACCAACGACCTCGATATTTTTGCGATGGCAGTTTTGGAGGATTACCTCAGACAGTTTCAGGGCAGTCTTATCGTTGTTTCGCACGATAGGTATTTTATGGACAAGATGGTTGACCATCTGTTTGTTTTCCAGGGAAAGGGCAAAATCAAAGATCTAGTAGGGAATTATCATGTTTATCGAACGAGCCTTCAAGAAACAAACAGGCAACAAAAACAAGAAGTAAAGCCGCTCGAGCCACAAATGCCAGTAAATACTGCTGACAAAAAAAGAAAGATGAGTTTCAAGGAGAAACAAGAGTTTGAGCAAATTGAAAAGCAACTTCCGCTACTAGAGCAAGAAAAAAATGAACTCTCTGAAGTGTTGTCAAGTGGCACACTGAATAACGAAGAATTGCAACAAAAAGGAGAAAGACTCGGTAAACTCGTGGACGAATTAGACGAACTCACGATGCGTTGGCTAGAATTATCAGAGCTAGCTTAAGACATTACTTTCTTTATCGAATTGTCTGTATGAAAACAAGATGGCCAATGCGGCCACCAAACACATGATGCCAAAAACGCAGGCAAAATAGCCCAAACTTAAGGTTCCGGCAATGAGTTCTTTGGTAGCTAGAACTACATTGATTACCGGAATAAAGGCGGTGCTTAAATTCAATTCAATTCCAGGAAAGAAACCAACCATTGCCGGTAATACCATTACAATATTCAAAGGTGTAATGATACTTTGTGCCTCCTTGAAACTTTTTGCATAAACGGCAATCGGAATCATGACTCCGGCAAAGAAAATAACCAAAGGCAGCAGCAACGAAAGCATTGAAAGAACAAACGGCACGGTCAAAATGCCATGAATGACCTCTAAGAGTTCTTTTTCGGCACCTAAATCAAGAAATTCAATGGAGATAAAAAGCCCGAGTAAAGAACAGCTCGCTGCGAGCATGCCGCTACTGATAACCACTAGCATTTTACCCAAAAGAATTTTCCAACGAGCTACAGGTGTGGTAAGGAGTGTCTCGATTGTGCCACGCTCTTTTTCGCCGGTAAAGAGGTCTATTGCAGGGTACATGCAACCAATGAATCCGAAGGCAATAAAAATGTAAGGTAAAAAACCTCCAGCTAGTTTTCCGACCATTTTTTTATTAGATGCACAGTTTGTAAAATTGGCACTTACGGGCTTGATCTCTTGCACTTTGATACCCAATGCTTGGAGACGTTTGGTCTCTTCTTGCGCTGAAATGGCATTGTTAAAAGCCTCGGCTCTGTCCTGACGGCCAACTTCTGAGGCATCGAAAATCCAGTCGAGTTGCAAATTCTTACCGCTGCTGTCATTTTGGCAAAATAACCCGAGATCAATTTCCTGATTACGGACGGCTTTGTTTAGCACAGCAGAATCTTTGAAAATTTCAATTTTTTTCTTGCCCAAAGCTTCGGGTAGTTGCTTGAGTTGTGCTTCAAGTTGAGTACTTTTTGGCCCCCAAACCCCCATCTGTAAGGTCTTTTCTTGAGCGTCAGCCTCAAAAGACTTAGATATTTCAACAAAAACATTGAGTGTAATTGGAAATACTAAAATGGGAATAACCAGCATGGTCATGAGTGTGCGGCGATCCCTGAGGGTATCGAGTAATTCTTTTCGGAAGATGCGATAGATCATTGGACTTCGTTTTGAGTTTGAACAATACGAATGAATTCTTCGGTTAGATTCATGGTTTGCATTTGCGCTTTGAAATCATCCATTGTGCCTGAGTACTTCAATTGGCCTTTGTGTATGATAGCGAGGTCGTCGCATAATAAATCAACCTCGCTCATGATATGACTGGAGAAAATAACGGTTTTGCCTTGTTCTTTGCAAGAGCGAATGAGCTTGATGATGTTTTCTGCTGTTATGACATCAAGCCCGCTGGTTGGCTCATCAAAAATGACCACGGCAGGGTCGTGAATCATGGTGCGGCAAATGGAAACTTTTTGTTTCATGCCCGTGCTGAGTTTCCCGATTCTTTGCTGTAAGAAGTCATTCATGTCTAGCAAGTCAAAGAGCTCCTTTTTACGTTTTTCGCGTTGCAATTTGTCTACACCATAAAGATCGGCGTAGTAATCAATGAGTTCTATTGGCGTAAGTCTGGCATATAGACCTGTAGAACCTGTTAAAAACCCAATGTGTTTGCGTGCTTCTTCTGGCTGTTCTATGGCATCTATACCTTGGATTAATATTTTACCCGAAGTAGGTTTCACTAAAGTAGCTAGCATGCGTAGGGTGGTCGTCTTGCCAGCACCATTTGGCCCAAGCAAAGAAAATACCCGGCCTGGTTGACACTCAAATGAAAGTTGGTTGACAGCAGTAGCAGTTTTGGCAGCAGTCTGTAATTCTTTTCGTTGCTGTTTCGATAATTCGAAAGTTTTTGAAAGGTGTTGAACGTTGATCATAAGCGATATGATGACGAAGATGATAATTGGTTACGAAATGTAAGCTTAAAATTTGAGTGAGCGTTCTTCTGGCGCAATAGCTTTGTTCTTATTGGCAAGTTGCCCGCAAGCTGCATCTATGTCTTTGCCTCTGCTTCGGCGCACATTAACGATGAGGTTGAGCGATTCCAGAAACTGTGCAAATGCTTCTACTTTCCTGGAATCAGCTTGTTGATACTTTCCTTCATCAATAGGGTTGTATTCGATGATGTTGATTTTACATGGAACACATTTTGCAAATTGAGCGAGTTCTCGGGCATCCGAAAGATCGTCGTTGAAGTCTTTGAAAATGATGTATTCAAAGGTGACGCGCGAACCTGTTTTTTCGTGAAAATATTGAAGCGCCTCGGCCAATGACTCGAGGTTATTGCTTTCATTGATTTCCATGATTTCATTGCGCTTGACATCGTTGGCGGCGTGTAAGGATAACGCTAAATTAAACTTGACGTCGTCGTCGCCGAGTTTTTTTATCATTTTGGAAATGCCTGCTGTAGAAACGGTTATTCTTTTTGGAGAGATACCAAGGCCATCAGGGCTACATAGCCGATCAATGGACCGCAATACATTTTTATAATTTAGTAGGGGTTCACCCATGCCCATATAAACGATATTACTCAGGTTTTGCTGGTAATGTGTTTGGGCCTGTTGTTGGAGGTAAACTACTTGATCGACAATTTCGCCAGCGCTGAGGTTTCTCATGAGTTTGAGCCTACCGGTTGCACAAAATTGACAAGACAAGCTGCAGCCAACTTGAGAAGAAATGCATGCAGTCATTCTGCTGCTTGTCGGGATCAAGACACCTTCAATGACTTTACCTTCTTCGATTTGGAAGGCGCTTTTAATGGTGCGGTCTTTACTGATTTGTTGGTCCTGTAGGGTGATGTGATCAATGTAAAATTGTTGATCAAGCAACTGACGCAAGCCTAAACTTAGGCTACTCATTTGAGCAAAGCTTTGGGCATTTTTTTGCCAAAGCCACTCCCAAACTTGCTTAGCTCTGAAAGGTTTTTCACCGATTTCAGTAAAGCTTTCTTTTAGTTCTTCTAAAGAAAGGTCGCGGATATTTTTGCGCTCCGTAGACATTTGTTAGCGATTCAGCATCACGGGCATCACGAGCATTAGGATGTCTTCATGGGCATTTTCTTGCGTTGCTGGAGTAAGAAGACCAGCACGGCTAGGCTCGCTCATTGATAATTTGATTTCATCGGCATCGATGTTGCTGAGCATTTCCAATAAAAAGCGCGAATTGAAACCAATTTCGAGGTCATCACCGTCATAATTACAGGTAAGTCTTTCAGTGGCCTCGTTTGCAAAATCGATGTCTTCGGCAAAAAGTGAAAGTTCAGAACCAGTGAGTTTGAGACGAATTTGATGTGTTGTTTTATTCGAGAAAATAGATACACGTTTGATAGACGACAAAATCTGAGCACGATCTATGGTAAGGACATTGGGATTTTCCTTTGGAATGACAGCTTCGTAGTTTGGATATTTGCCATCGATGAGTCGGCAAACTAAAACGAGGTCATTGAATGTAAAAACTGCATTTGATTCGTTGTATTCCATTGTGATTTCCTCATCGCCACGTAAGTTGGATTTCAAAAGATTCAATGGTTTTTTTGGTAAAATAAATGCTGAACTTCCGCTGGCTTCGGCATCAGTTCTTTTGTAGCGAACAAGTTTGTGCGCATCTGTGGCAACGAAGGTAATTTCAGTTCCTGAAAATTGACAAAATACTCCGCTCATGACAGGGCGAAGATCGTCATTGCCAGTAGCGAATAAAGTTTTGTTGATGGCTTTAGACAGAACAGCTCCGGATAACTTGATAGCACTTTTATTGGCTAATTCAGGCACTTTTGGGAATTCATCGCCATTGAAACCAACCATTCTTGACTTTCCGTTGTCGTAGGCAATTTCTATTTGATAATTGCTTGGATTTACTTTAAAAGTGCACGGTTGGTCTGGAAGATTTTTAAGGACGTCTAGCAATAATTTAGCTGGAATGGCGATTTTACCATTTTCTTCAGATTGCACCTCGAGTTTAGTCATCATGGTGGTTTCGAGGTCCGAAATAGAGGCAGTCAGGATGCCGTCTTGAATTTCGAACAAGAAGTTATCGAGTATAGGTAAGGTGTTACTGGTGTTTAAAACTCCAGAAATGCTTTGTAGATGACGTAATAGGGTAGTACTTGAGGCAATGAAATTCATAGCAAAATATTTGTTTACAAAGTTAACATTTCAGATGAATTCTCACCTGATTTTAAGTAGACTTATGCAAACTTGCTGCGTAAATATACTTTCAAGGCTTCTCGGTGCAAAATGACTTCTGCCAGTTTCTCATGATAGGTTTGTCCTTCTGCCTGATTCCATTCAATTTCCGGAACATCTATCAAGTAAAGCAATTGCTTTAAATCTTGTTCAGAAACCCTCATGAGTATGTTTGTTATTTGTTCCAAAATTTGGTCCAAAGAGAAGTTCACGACAATTTGAGCCCGATCAAAGTCCTTTTGAAGTTGCGCGATTGTTTGCATTCTGAAATCAGGTCGCGCGAGTTGTTGATTTATTTGTTGGATATCGAGCAAATCAGGTGATTTTGTTAGTTTTGTTCCACTAAGATACGATGAAAAGAGCCTTTGACATCCTTGTTTCCTTAATTGTCTTGACTTTGTTCTTGCCACTCGGGCTCATCTTGGCATTTTGTATTGTGCTCGGATCGAAAGGCGGTATTTTTTATCGGCAGAAAAGAGTAGGGCAACATAAGATTCCTTTCTATTTGCTCAAATTTAGGTCTATGCGCTTGAACGCAGAGTTGCAAGGTCAATTAACGGTTGGTTCTAGAGATCCGCGCATTACCAAAGTAGGCTACTATTTACGCAAGTTTAAACTAGACGAATTTCCTCAATTCATCAATGTCTTGAAAGGCGACATGAGTATTGTTGGGCCAAGACCTGAGGTTCCAAAATATGTGGAACTATACAACGAGGAACAACTTCAAATATTAGCGGTCAAACCCGGAATTACTGATTATGCTAGTATTGCTTACTTCCATGAAAATGAAATTTTAGCTCAGGCGACAGACCCAGAAAAAGCCTACATTGAAGAAGTTCTGCCCGCGAAAATCGAATTGAACCAACGTTATTTGGCCAAGCCAACGCTTGCTACGGATCTTAGAATAATGATGCTTACTTTTCTGAAGATCTTGGGTCGCTGAATGCCTCGAAAGCGTTCCAGATCCCTAAATTTGGGAGTGGTGCTCTCACGCCAATTGTTTCTTTGGAAGTGGGGTGCTGAAATGCAAGTGAGCGCGCATGCAAACAAATTGAACCATCCGGATTAGATCTTTTATCACCGTACTTGAGATCGCCTTTGATTACACAACCCATGTTTGCCAACTGACAACGAATTTGATGATGTCTACCCGTCTCGAGTGTGATTTGGAGTAAGAAATACCGATCAGAACTTCCAATAAGTTCGTAATGCAAAATAGCTTTTTTGGCACCGGCTGTTTCAGTAGCCACTACATAACTTTTGTTTTGGCTTTCGTTTTTTTTCAGGTATTGAATGAGCGTGCCTTTGTTTTGACTCGGCTTTTGACTCACGATAGCCCAATAAATTTTGTTGGTTTCTTTGTCCCGAAACTGTGCATTTAAACGCTCGAGCGCTTTACTAGTTCTGGCAAATACTAATGCTCCGCTTGTTGGGCGATCCAAGCGATGCACCACACCAAGAAAAACATTACCGGGTTTTTGGTATTTTTCCTTGAGGTAGTGTTTGATGTCGTCCGGTAAGGTTTGGTCCCCAGTTTTATCTCCTTGCGTGAGCTCGGATGGCAATTTATTTACCACAATGACATGATTGTCTTCGTATAAAATGCGATCCGGGGTAATCATGATTGCAACAACGCTTCCTTTTGTTTTTTCTCAATTTGTTTGTTTCTGAGATAGGCAACAAATGTAAATGCTGCTAAAATCAGAATCAGGATACTGAGCCATGTGGGAAACTGGTTAAGGCCTTCGCCCTGTGCATAACTGTGCAGGCCAACCAACATGAAATTCACACCAAAGAAAGTAAATAGGATGGCTGAGTATGCCCAAAACGACAGCGCATTGAACAAGAAGCGTCCTTGTAAACCAGGAATGAGGCGGAAGTGTAAAATGACTGCATAGACAAGCACCGAAACTAAAGCCCAGGTTTCTTTAGGGTCCCAACCCCAATAGCGGCCCCAAGATTCATTGGCCCAAACACCACCTAGAAACGTACCAATTGTGAGCATGTAAAGACCAACGGTCATGGTCATTTCTGAAATAGCAGTGATTTCTTGGATGTTAATGCGTATCAAAGGAGCTGTTCTTTGAGTTTGAAGGATGTACAACTTCAGATTGATGAGGCCTAAAATACAAGCTAGGCCAAGAAAGCCATAACTACCTGTAATGATGGCAACGTGTATCATGAGCCAATAAGATTTTAATACGGGCACTAATGGCGTGATCTCTGGATCCATGAGGTTCATTTCGGTAACCCAAAGCATCATTGCAGCTAGAATAGTAGCACCGGCTAATACAACAGCATTTTTTCTTGCAAAAAGAAAACCAGCGATCATCGTGACCCATCCAATAAATACGATGGCTTCATAGCCATTACTCCATGGGGCATGTCCGGAAATATACCAGCGCATAGCCACGCCTGTACCATGATAAATGAAAGTAAATACAATTAGGCCAATTAAAATGCGCTTTGGCCATTTGAAATTTTCATTATGATTGGTCTTGCGAAAGATGCCAATAAAAAATACAATCAATAAGAGTAAACCACCAAGCAAGTACAATTGGTAAGATCTCTTGAAGATTTGCATTTTGTTGTAGCTGATTTCAAGTTGGATCGCCCTTTCACTTGGAGCAACTTTTGCGCCCGCTTGACGCTGAAATTCCTTGAAGTTTTTCAAAAGATCAGTTGCCTCACCAAAAGTATGCTTTTCACCGCCGGCATGGACTGCTGCAAGGTAATTTAAAAAGGGTTTTGAAGAGAGTGTGTCTTTTTGCGTGAGTTCCATACTCAAAGGCACATACCATGTATGATTTGGGTCATTTTTGAGTGGAATAACGCGCATAAATTGCCACATGAAGACATTATTAGCGACTTCGTATTTTTCATTGAGCTTGATGAGTTTTTTATCAAATTCGTTGCGTCGTGATTCTAGTTTTTGATGTGCTTCCTTGTAAGCCGTCATCCATTTGAATTCGCCATTTGAGGTCAGTTCCATCATGTTGGCATATTCTTTCAGTTTGAGGGGTTCGCGCAGCGCTCTTGGAACTTGAATGATGGGTTGCTTCACCCAATAAGAAGGATACATATGCATGCTCAGAATAAACTGAACACAATTCAAATCTTTGTAGTGATTGCTGTAGGCAAGCTTTCTGGTAACTTGATCAGCAAGTGTATGAAAAGGAACTATGCGCCCTTCGTAATCTTGCACGAGCATAGAAGCCAATTCATCGGCATGGGCTTCACTTACTTCGTGGTGAACGGGTTTGGCGTGTTGATGTTGGGCAAAAAGCGTAGAGCTTCCAAGCAAAAGCACCACACCAAGAGCGGCTTTTTTGCTTTTGAGTTTCTGAAGTTGTTGCCCTAAATAGTAAAAACGACCTGCAGGTGCAAATAACGATAATATCATGGCAAGTGCCATAAGTAAGTAACCGATGTATGTGATGGTAGTACCCAACGAGTCATGATTTACGCTTAGTTTGGTGCCCTCCTCATTTTCTGGTGTGGACGGATCATCGAGTTCATAGGAAGATTGAAAAAAACGGTAACCATCGTAATCAATGACATTGTTCATGAATACACGTTTATCGAGGCTTTTATTGTTTCTAGGGTCTTCTATAGTGAGTTCGGATGCAAATGAAGATGGGGCATTTGACCCAGGATAACGATCGAGTTGGAAATCTCGACAACGCACAGAAAAGGGCAAGTTTTTTTGAATAGAGCCGTATTCTAATTGATAAACAACACCATTCATAGCAAAGCGTTCTGGTTTTGGAAATTGATCTTTTCCGCCTTCAAGCTTCAGTGTTTTGTGTGCTTTTCCGTCATGAATCTCGATGCTGAGGTAGTCTTTTCCGGTATTTTTCTTGGGTGCTTTGAGCAGCGCTTTTTGGGCGTGCGGAATCAGTCTTTTGAACACGACTTGCTGCCCCCCTACGAGATAGAGTGTAAGCGGATCAAACGCCGACCATTCATTGAGAGGATATTCTTTGTAAAGACTGTCAGACGGTGCCTGTCCGGAGGCCCTAACTTTTCGCATTTCGCTCATCGGCAAAGACTTGAGCGGAACACTCGGGTAAACCATCACTTTGCTGTCTTTAATGCTCAAGTAAATGCCAGGTGAAGTAGCATTTGGCTTGGCATTGGTTAAAAAGAATGGTGTTTGCCCAACCATGAAAATATCTTCTTGACAAAGGAAGTTGGAGCGCATGCCGTCTGTCACGAGCTCGAGTGCACTAGTTTTGATTTTTTGATTGATGACCAAGGAATCTATACGATCGGACATAAAGCCCTTGTAGCTTAACTGTACAGTTTTTTTACCGATGGTAATTTCGTGCTCAAATTGATTGTTGGTGTATTCGCTTAAGTATGTTTTCCATGCTTGGAGGGTCTGTTTCCCGGTTTCGAGTTCTTGGGCATTGACTAACAAATAAGGGTCTGCCGTATAAATGAAGTTTTTACTTGTCCCTTCTTTGATGACCATTAGGCCTTCAAAACTCATGAAGCGTGTTACAGCAGCGCCTAAAAGAATGATTAAAAAAGAAAGGTGGAAACTGAACATGGCAATTTTTTCACGCTTCCACATTTGGTAATGAAAAATATTTGAAACCAACGCTAACGCGAGATAAAGCAGTAAACCTTCAAACCATGAGGCGTTATAAATAGTGATTTTGGCTGCTTGAATGCCGTGGCTTGACTCGATAAAAGTAGCAACTGCAATGGCAACAAGAAAAACAATTAAACCAATGCTTGCCCAGCGCATTGAAAACAAGGTAGAAAGGAGTTTATTCATGAGAATAAAATATTTTTCACAAAAATAGCCATTGTGGGCGCAACATTCACCGAAAGACCTTAATCTTGTTAAAAAAAGCACATGCGCCTACTCATTTTACTTTTTCTTAGCTTTTCAACTTCAGTTTTTGCCCAGCAAAAGAAAGTACAGCGCCTAGATGCAAATGCCTGTGGTCGTAAGCATGGACTCAGTGTTGTCGGAGGACAAGTCTATCGTTTTGAACTGCCTTTCGGCACCAATACACGCATGATTGATGTATACATTCCAAAAGAATGTGAAGGCAAAAAGGAGCTAAAAACACTTTACTTGCACGATGGGCAAATGCTTTTTGACAGCACCCAAACATGGAACAAACAAGAATGGGGTGTTGATGAAATGTTCACCACCAAATTGAAGCGTTATTCACATCCGCAATTTATTGTTGTTGGCATTCATAATGACCCGCCTAATCGCTATGCCGAATTCTTTCCGCAACGCGTTGCCGATTACATGCCAAAGAGTTACCGCGATAAATTATTAGCTGCTCAATGGAATGGCGAGCTCAGGGCTGATGCCTATTTAAATTGGATTGAAGACACACTTGTTCCATTTATTGAGCAAACGTATCAAACTAGCCATAGGACCAAAGATCGAATGGTACTGGGTTCGAGTATGGGTGGCCTTATTTCTCTTTATGCGCTTTGTGAAAAACCCAAATTATTCGGTTCGGCAGCTTGCCTATCTATCCATACACCAATGATTAATTTTGGGATGTTCGACGAAGGAATGGTGGAAGCATTGGTCATTCCTTTTAATATATATCTCGAGCACGAATTAAAGGCGGATAAAAAACACCGATTATACATCGACCGCGGTACTGAGACCTTAGATTCCTATTACGCGCCCTACCATGAGCGCTTACTCAATACTTTAGCATTGGTTGGTTATGGACCCACTAACCCGAGGTTTCTTGAAGCTGTAGTAAAAGGTGCTGGGCACGATGAAAGATCTTGGGCAAACCGTCTTGATGTACCCGTTTTATTTATGTTAGCCACAGACAATTCCCAATAGTTTTCTACATTTGTGACTCTCTTTATCACATGAAAAATATTTTACTTTTAGGCGCTGGTTTATCGGCTTCAACACTGATTAAATACTTACTTGAACACAGCGAAGCTCAAAATTGGCACCTCCATGTTGTCGATCAAAATCTGGATTTAATTCATTCGAAATTAGCTGGGCACCCAAGGTCAACGGCACATCAGTTCAATGCCCTAGATTCAGAAACCCGCAAGCCTTACATTAAGCAAGCTGATTTAGTCATTTCAATGTTGCCAGCTGTTTATCATGTGGGCGTTGCTCATGATTGTATTGCTTTGCAAAAAAATCTGATCACACCTTCCTATATTTCTGCGGAAATGGGAGCGCTAGATGCCAGTGCCAAAGTTGCCGGAATCACCATCATGAATGAAATAGGAGTTGATCCCGGAATTGATCACATGAGTGCCATGAAAATCATCGATCAAATTAAGGCTGAGGGTGCTCAATTGCTCTCGTTTAAATCTTATTGTGGCGGATTAATTGCGCCCATCTCGGATACCAATCAATGGCATTACAAATTTACTTGGAATCCTAGAAATGTGGTATTAGCGGGTCAAGGATCAGCTGCAATTTACAAAGAATCAGGGGCTCTAAAGTACCTTCCATATCACCGACTTTTTCAGCAAACTGAACTCATCAAGGTGCCTGGTTATGGAGAGTTTGAAGCATATGCAAATCGCAATTCAATCTCTTATTTAGATACATATGGCTTACAAGATTTACCAACTATCATTAGAGGAACTTTGCGCATACCACCATTTTGTACAGCTTGGAATGCCCTGATTCAGCTAGGCCTTACAGAAGATAGTTATCAGATTAAAAATGACGGAACCTTTACACCGCGTCAATTACTCAATACATTTATCCCGTTTAAGGATCAAAGAAGTGTCGAGCAAAAACTCGCCGTATTTTTAGGTGAAGCAGCACATTTATTGCCACTTTTTGAAGAAATAGGGCTTTTTGATGCAACTTATGTTTTCAAAGCAACCGAAGCAAGCCCAGCTCAATATTTGCAAGAATTACTCGAGGCAGCTTGGAAATTAGGTCCTACAGACAACGACATGTTGGTCATGTACCACGAGTTTATTTATCAAAAATCTGATAGTAAATATAAAATTGAAAGTTCGATGGTTGCTGTAGGAACAGATCAACGCTACACCGCAATGTCAGATACCGTAGGTTTACCGGTTGCAATCGCAGCTAAACTCATACTCAACGGAACAATTCAAAAAACAGGCGTAACTTTACCAGTATACAAAGAAATATATGAGCCAATCTTAGCCGAATTAGCGAAGTATGGCATTACTTTTAACGAACACGAAACAATTTTATAAAATGGAAAATCAAGAAAACCAAATGAATATTGAGCTTACAGAGGATGTAGCTCTTGGGGTTTATTCAAACCTTGCAATTATTACGCATTCGCCGGCAGAGGTCGTCTGTGACTTCGTTCAAATCATGCCCGGCATGCCCAAAGGTAAAGTGCGTTCTCGTGTACTCATGACTCCTCAAAATGCAAAACGATTTTTACATGCATTGGCTGAAAATATTGAGAAATACGAGCAAAATTTTGGTGTAATTGACGAACCGCAAGCGGGTTTTCCACCGATGAATTTCGGCACACCAAACACGATGGCTTAGTTGACGATTAGGCCGCAGCAGTATGTTATCTATCAGCGTTTGTATTCCTGTATATCGATCTGATGTACGCAAACTGGTACTCAGCCTTATAGATCAAGTCAAGCGGATTGATACGGCTCAAATTGATATCCTACTTATTGACGATGCCTCTGGCGAGCCTTACCCAAAACTCAATAGTTTTGAAGATGCTTTGGTTAAGACACACAATCTTGATCAGAACGTTGGTCGCGCAAAGATTAGGAATCTTTTTTTAGCACATTCGACGGCAAAATACCTTCTTTTTTTGGACGGCGACAGCACCGTTTTAAATGAAAAGTTCCTGTACAATTATGTGCAACATCTGCTTAATCAAGATGTACAGGTATTGGTGGGTGCAAGTTGTTATCAACAAGAAAGGCCATCGGCTTCCTGCCTTTTGCGTTGGCGCTACTCTACCCAAAGAGAAAGTCTGAGCTATACGCAACGACTTGCCCAAAAAGATGCCGGATTTAAAACCAATAATTTCCTCATCGAGCGCTCTGTTTTAGCTGCACATCCTTTTGAAGAAGGCCTCAGTGGTTATGGACATGAGGATACACTTTTTGGAGTTCATCTTGTAAAGGCAAAGGTAGTAGTGCAACATATTGACAACCCCGTTTGGAATCTCAACTTAGATGACAACGTTACTTTTTTGTATAAAACAGACCAAGCTTTGCGAAACTTATTATGGATCTATGAGCAGCGATTCTCTCCAGAACTTTTGAACCATAATGCACTGTTAGCGAGCTATTTGAAATTGAAAAGTCACTTGCTCGGCCGAGCTTTACTTTGGTTGATTCAGCTTGTTAATCCGGTGCTCAAAAGTACCTTACTTACAGGTCGAGCCCCATTGATCATGTTTGATGTATATCGCTTGGGTCGGATCAATGCGCTCCAAAAGCTGCGTTAATAACCTCTTTTAAGATACCGGCATCTTTTTCCCAATGCTCAATTTGGGCCGATTTACGGCAGTTTTCTTTGAGTTGCGCCAAGCGTTCAGGTGCTGAAAAAATTTGTTGGACTTTCTGAGCAATCGCTTCAGGATCTACATTTTGTAGGAGCTCGCCGCAGTCGTACTGTTGAATGATGCGCTCGATTTCAATTAATGGGCTGGCTAAAATCGGAGTTTGGGCCTGGAGATAATCAAAAACTTTGTTGGGTAATGCAAGTTGGTAATTAAGACTCAGTGGCTTGTCAAGTGCCAAACCAAGATCTGCAGCGGCAGTGTAGCGCATCATTTCATGATAAGGAAGTCGACCAACAAATACAATCTTGTTTTCTAATTGGTAAGACTTAACCATTTCTTTAGCCTTCGGTATCACATCCCCGTTGCCAACAAGATACAATACTGCATCTTCAATCATTGCCATCGCTAAAATGGCTTCTTCTATGCCGCGTTCAACATTGAGCCCGCTTCCCTGGATGATCAACATTTTTGTGTGTTCAGATAAGCCAAGTTCGTTTTTAGGGTAAGGTTGAAGCGCTTTCAATTGGATGGGAACATTTCTTACAACAGCAACATGCTGCTTATATTTTTCATGAAAAATTTGGGCAATAGATGCATTAACTGTGATGATATGTTTCAGGTTTGGAAAGATCCATTGTTCAATGGATAGCCAAATTTTTTGAATACGGGGTCTCTCCACTAGCTCTGGAACTTCTGTGAAAAGTTCGTGGCTATCATACACCAGAGGCAGTCTTTTTATCTTACTGATGAGGTAAGCCGCTGGTAACGTATCGAGGTCGTTGGCAAAAAGGTTTGCTCTTTTAGAAAAGAGTAAAAACATGAAAAGGCGCGCATTCAATGCAGCATAGAAAAAAGCACCCTTTTCAAAAGGCAAGCGAAAGCGCCGATATTTATATGATCGCGGAGGCATTTCCGGGCTGTCTTTTTTAATGCGCCCTAGTAAAACAACTTCAAATCCGAGTTCCTGAAGCAGTGTACAGCTACGGTGAACGCGGTTGTCTGTAGCGAGGTCGCTTGAGACGGTCATGAAGACTCTTTTATTTTGCATTGAAACAAAAGTAAACAAATCTCGTAAGCAACGCCCTGTCTATGTCGGAGACTGTTTTTATCGATTGAAGAAATTTTTTCAAAAACTCTTTGTGATAAAAAAAAGTTTCGTACATTTGCAATCCCAAAACGAGAGGTTTCGGGGAAAAGTTCTTTCAAGATTTGTGAATTACCAACATTCAAAAATATAAGCCGATGTAGCTCAGTTGGCCAGAGCAGCTGATTTGTAATCAGCTGGTCGGGGGTTCGAATCCCTCCATCGGCTCTCAATGTTGGGGAGATACTCAAGCGGCCAACGAGGGCAGACTGTAAATCTGCTGGTGTACACCTTCGCAGGTTCGAATCCTGCTCTCCCCACAGTCCATTTGAAAAACAAGCGGGAGTAGCTCAGTTGGTAGAGCGTCAGCCTTCCAAGCTGAACGTCGCGAGTTCGAATCTCGTCTCCCGCTCACTTTTTCATTGAGCGCCGGTGTAGCTCAGGGGTAGAGCGCTTCCTTGGTAAGGAAGAGGTCACGAGTTCAATTCTCGTCATTGGCTCAACATAGTATTGCATTGAAGTCCGTTGTGCACTGCGCTTCGGACCTTTATGATAAATAAGTATATTATTAACTAAGTAACAAATACAAAAATGGCTAAGGAAAATTTTGACCGTTCCAAACCACACGTCAACATCGGTACTATCGGACACGTTGACCACGGTAAGACTACGTTGACTGCTGCTATCTCAAGCGTTCTTTCAAGCAAAGGATTGGCTCAGGCTCGTGACTTCTCTTCAATTGATAACGCCCCTGAAGAAAAAGAGCGCGGTATCACAATTAACACATCTCACATTGAGTATGAAACAGCTAACCGTCACTACGCTCACGTTGACTGTCCAGGTCACGCCGACTACGTAAAGAACATGGTTACTGGTGCTGCTCAAATGGACGGTGCTATCTTGGTTGTTGCTGCAACAGATGGTCCAATGCCACAAACTCGTGAGCACATCCTTCTTGGTCGTCAGGTAGGTGTTCCTCGCATGGTTGTCTTCATGAACAAAGTGGACATGGTAGATGACGCTGAGTTATTAGAGCTTGTTGAAATGGAAGTACGTTAATTGCTTTCATTCTACAAATACGATGGTGACAACGCTCCTGTTATTCAAGGTTCTGCACTAGGTGCATTGAACGCTGAACCACAGTGGGTTGCTAAAATCGAAGAATTGATGGATGCGGTAGATACTTACATCGAACTTCCTCCACGTGACGTTGATAAGCCGTTCTTGATGCCAGTTGAAGACGTATTTACGATTACAGGTCGTGGTACAGTTGCAACAGGTCGTATCGAAACAGGTGTAATCAACTCTGGTGAGCCAGTTGAAATCCTTGGTATGGGTGAAGTTAAATTGACTTCTACTGTAACAGGTGTTGAGATGTTCCGCAAAATCCTAGACCGCGGTGAAGCAGGTGACAACGTTGGTTTGTTACTACGTGGTATTGAAAAAACACAAATTAAGCGTGGTATGGTTATCTGTAAGCCAGGTTCAAATACTCCACACATCGAATTCAAAGCTGAAATCTACGTATTGAAGAAAGAAGAAGGTGGTCGCCACACTCCTTTCCACAACAAATACCGTCCTCAGTTCTATTTCCGTACAACAGACGTAACAGGTGAGATCTTCTTATCTGATGGTCGCGAGATGGTTATGCCAGGTGACAACGTATCTATCAATGTTAAATTGATCGTACCAGTTGCCATGGATAAAGGTCTTCGTTTCGCAATCCGCGAAGGTGGTCGTACAGTAGGAGCTGGTCAGGTTACAGAAATCGTAGCTTAAGATTCTACTTAAAGTTAAAAACAAGGGGAGTTAACAGCTCCCCTTTTTAAACGGGTGTAGCTCAGCTGGTAGAGTAGTGGTCTCCAAAACCATTGGTCGTGGGTTCGAATCCTACCGCCCGTGCACATTAAAACAGCAATTCGTGTTAAAATTAAGATCATACATCATCGATATTTACAATGAGATGGTTCACCAAGTGACCTGGCCTACATGGAAAGAGTTACAAAACAACACCATTCTTGTAGTAGTTGCATCCTTACTCATTTCCCTTGTCATTTTTGCCATGGATTTCACTTTCGGAATCACTGGTGAAGAAGGTTCACTTTGGAAAGGTGTTTTAGGCTTTATATACGGATCTTTCTAACCCAAAATTTAAAATGGCGGATATAGCAAAGAAATGGTATGTTGTCCGAGCCGTTAGTGGCAAGGAAAAAAAGGTAAAAGAATACCTTGAACTCGAAATTGCGCGTATGAAACTCACTGATTACGTCAATCAGGTGTTGATACCAACAGAAAAAGTATTTAAAATTCAAAATGGCAAGAAGGTAAATAAAGAAAAAGCCTTCTTACCAGGATACGTACTTATAGAAGCAGCGCTAGTTGGCGAGGTTACTCACGTCATCAAAAGCATACCGAATGTTATCGGTTTCTTAGGTACAGAAAAAGGAGGTGATCCAGTTCCTATGCGTATGGCAGAAGTCAATCGCATACTTGGAAAAGTTGACGAACTTTCAGTTACAGAAGAAGAATTGAAAATTCCTTTTGTTATTGGCGAGTCCGTTAAGGTAATTGATGGTCCTTTCAATAATTTCAGCGGCGTAATCGACGAAATCAACGAAGAGAAGAAAAAGCTGAAAGTAATGGTCAAAATTTTTGGCCGCAAGAATCTCCTCGAGCTCAACTATATGCAGGTTGAGAAAGAGGGCTAAACTTGTATTAACCGTAGGAGTGGACCTGATGACTAAAGCTTCCCGTCAAGAAGTCCACGTTTAACTACATAATTTGTATATATATGGCTAAAGAAGTAGCAGCATTGATCAAGTTACAGATCAAAGGAGGCGCAGCCAATCCATCTCCTCCAATCGGACCAGCTCTTGGTGCGAAAGGTGTGAACATCATGGAGTTTTGCAAGCAGTTCAATGCGCGTACGCAAGACAAAATGGGTAAAGTGGTGCCGGTTGTCATTACCGTTTACGGTGATAAATCTTTTGATTTCGTTCTCAAAACACCACCAGCTGCGGTGCAAATCATCGAACATTCAAAAATCAAAAAAGGTTCATCTGAGCCAAACCGCGTTAAAGTTGGTTCCGTTACTTGGGATCAAGTTCGTGCGATTGCCGAAGATAAACTTCCAGATTTGAATTGTTTTACAGTTGATTCTGCAATGCGCATGGTTGCGGGAACAGCAAGAAGTATGGGGGTTACCGTTAAAGGTGGCGAAGCTCCAAAATCCAAATAATCATCTATTATGAAAAGAGTTTCTAAAAAAAGAAAAGAAATTTTGGCAAAATATGATTTGTCAAAAGCTTTCACTCTATCAGAAGCATGTGATTTGGTGAAGGGAATTTCTACCACTAAATTCGATGCCTCTGTAGATATTTGTGTTCGTTTGGGTGTAGACCCGCGTAAAGCGAACCAAATGGTACGTGGAACCGTTGCCTTACCTCACGGTACTGGTAAAGATGTCAAAGTACTCGTACTTTGTACACCAGACAAAGAAAAAGAAGCGCAAGATGCAGGTGCAGACTTCGTTGGTCTTGACGATTACATCGCCAAAATCAAAGCTGGTTGGACTGCAGTTGATGTCATCATCACGATGCCTTCTGTAATGGGTAAAGTAGGTGCGCTTGGTCGTATCCTCGGTCCACGAGGCTTAATGCCAAACCCGAAAACAGGTACTGTAACCATGGAAATTGGAAAAGCAGTTGAAGAGGTGAAAGCCGGTAAAATCGACTTTAAAGTTGATAAATACGGTATCATTCATGCTGGTATCGGTAAGGTAAGTTTCGAGGGTGCTAAAATTCGTGAAAACGCTTCCGAATTGATCTCAACCCTTGTGAAACTAAAGCCGTCTGCTGCAAAAGGTACATACATCAAAAGTATTTACCTAAGTTCAACAATGAGTCCTGGAATACAAATTGACGCGAAGTCTGTTACTGCTTAATACTTAAAACACATGACAAGAGAAGAAAAAGCACAGTACATCAGCGAACTAGCAGCACAATTAGCTGCTTCTAACGTTGTGTATTTGACAGACACTGCAGAATTGACCGTTGAGGCTGTTAACACCCTCCGCAGAAGATGTTTCCAAGCAAACATCTCGATGCGTGTAGTAAAGAACGCTTTGCTTGAAAAAGCAATGGATCAAGTAGAAGGTAAAGATTTTGGTGCGTTACGCGACGTACTAAAAGGCGCTACCTCTGTAATGATCTCTGACGTTGCCAATGCACCTGCCAAATTGATTGCTGATTTCCGTAAGAAATCACCAAAACCACTTTTGAAAGGCGCATATATCGACGAAGCTATCTTTATTGGTGACGACCAACTTAGTGCATTGGAAACGCTTAAGAGCAAAGAAGAGCTCATCGGCGAACTCATTGCCTTGTTGCAAAGCCCAGCTAAAAACGTATTGTCTGGTCTTCAGGGAGCTGGTGGCAAAATTGCCGGCATCCTTAAAACGCTCGAAGAAAGAGCATAATTATTTCATTATTAAACCTTTTTAAATTTAAATAAAATGGCTGATTTAAAGCAAATTGCAGAAACGTTAGTTAACCTTACAATAAAAGAAGTAAGCGAGTTGGCAACAATTATGAAAGATGAGTATGGCATCGAGCCAGCTGCTGCTGCTCCAGTAATGGTAGCTGGTGGTGCTGCTGCTGCTGGTGGTGGCGAAGCTGCTGCTGAAAAAACTGAGTTTGACGTTATCCTTAAGTCTGGTGGCCCTAACAAACTCGCAGTAGTTAAACTTGTTAAAGAATTGACTGGTAATGGTTTGAAAGAATCTAAAGACCTAGTTGATGCAGCTCCTTCTACACTGAAAGAAGCTGTTTCTAAAGATGAAGCTGAAGGCCTCAAGAAGTCTCTTGAAGAAGCTGGAGCTGAAGTAGAAATTAAGTAATTAGTTTCATTATATGCAGGAAAGGCACCGCCCAAAGGCGGGTGCCTTGTCCTGTTTTTTGCATGTTGATTTCAACAGAGTACAAAACATTAAAACAAAAAAGCCTTGGCAACAACAACTAATTCAACCAGAATTAATTTTGCTTCAAGCAAAAATCAATTTGATTACCCAGATTTTCTGGAAATCCAGTTAAAATCTTTTCAAGAATTTTTTCAGTTAGAAACGACTCCTGAAAACAGAAACAGTGAAGGACTTTTTAAAGTATTCGCTGAAAACTTTCCAATAACCGATACACGAAACCAATTCGTATTGGAGTTCTTGGATTATTTTATCGATCCACCCCGCTATACTATCGAAGAGTGTATCGAAAGAGGGTTAACATATTCCGTTCCCTTAAAAGCAAAATTGAAATTGTATTGTACCGATC
>JBJTCG010000062.1:0-7691 GCA_046091725.1 Flavobacteriales bacterium
ACCGTTACCATTGATGTCATTCATAGGAGACTGTACTGAACCAGCATAAGTTCCGTTGGCAGTTCCCATGTCGTAACGAGCACCTACAGACAATGACAACGCATCAGTTAATTCGATGTCACTATTTAAATAAGGAGCAATGATATTATAAGCTACGTTGTAATTGCGTTGGCAGCAATTTCCCCAAGCAGGCACACCGTAAGCTAACAATCCGTTTTCTGTTAATGCAGTTGATGCTCCTGTAGAATCAATTCGGTTTAAGTCAAGTAATTGACCGTATCCGTTGTCTGCATCAGCAGCACTCATGAGGTATGAATTCCACAACCAAGACATGTTCAATTGCTGTGTAGCTTGATAAAGACCAAAATTTAAGTTACCAAAAGAGGTTTCTTTGTTGATGTTGTAATCGTTGGTCATGTTATTGAAGTTGTTCAATTTTGTGTTGAACAAGTGCATCAACATCAAAGTCTCGCCTTCATAGTTTGTGCCATCTTGGTTAGTCACTGCATAAGTATTGCCTGCGCCAACAAGTCCAGAAGCTATTGCAGATGTCGAGCCAAAGTTTGCTGGGAAAGGAGCTACAAAGCGTCCGTTTACACCTGCATAACGGGAACGACCCGTGAGCGTCCATTTGTTACCTAAATCAAACTTAAATTCAGTACCAACAGCAGTATAATTTGAAGTCATGCCATTGTGAACATTGACCATTTCTGGTTGATTCGCTTCGTTTAATGCCACAACATTTGACATAAATGGTGTTTGCAAACCACCTGTCAATGCATTGTAGCCGTTAACTGAACCCCAAACCGGAGCTTCATTAGAACCACTAACTGTCATTGGCATAGGCATATACGCCGCAGTATTATCTCTGAGCGCTTTTACGTAAACTTTGACATAACCATTGTCAAACTCTTTCAATAAATTTGCTTTGATTTGACCACCGTCATTACCGTTGAAACCGATGTCTCTTGGCCCAACACCTTGACGATAGAATCCGCCAACGTGCATATAAAGACCGTCTCCTACTTTTGTTCCGTATTCTACATCAGAACGCAAGTTTCTGTAGTCAACACCAATAGAAGTAGCAACTGAACCTCCTTCGCGGCGGCCATCTTTTGAAATAAAGTTGATAATGCCTGCAGGGGAGTTGGAAGCTAAAGTAGAAGCAGAACCTCCACGTACTGATTCAACGCGTCCGATGGTTGCGTCTGCACGTACAAATTGATCTTGTGTACCAAAAGCAATATCACCAAACTGAAGTACTGGCAATCCATCTTCTTGAATTAACAAATACTTTGAACCACCTGTTGCGAGTGGAACCCCGCGTACAGATAGGTTGGTATTACCATCACCCGCAGAGGATTCAGATCGAATACCTGGGATTTGACGGAAAATTTCAGCGGTAGTGCGAGGTGCAGATCGTTCTATTTGATCCGGACGCAACGTTGAAACAGAAATAGATGAACTGAGTGCAGCCTTTGGGTTGGTTACACCTGTTACAACTACTTCATTGACATTTTTCACAGAATCTTTTTCCTTGCCTACTTGTGCGAAGGTTGTCTGTGCGACACCAAGCTGAAGCATTAATAAGCCAGCTAAGGTCTTGACATTTAAGTAACTTTTGTTTTCCATAGTTTTAGTTATTGGTTTGACCAAAGTAGATGAATTTTAGATTGTTAAAACATGAAATTATCAGGAAAAAACGCGCAAACGTTTGTGCAAACGTTTGCGCAAACGTTTGCGGTTGAATACTTTTTCACATTTTTTTGATTTGTCCAAAAATAATGGCATACTTGTAATATGAAACCGATGACAATTAAAGATTTGGCCATTTTTTTAAATGTGAGCCCTTCAACGGTTTCTCGTGCACTGAATAACCACCCGGATATCAGCATCGAAGTACGCCAACGCGTTCAACAGCTTGCCGAAGAATTACAATTCAAACCCAATAGTTTTGCGGCCAACTTCAGAAAAAAGCAATCCAAAATTATTGCTGTTATCTTACCAAAGATTTACAGATCATTCATTCCAGATGTAATTGAAGGTATTACTAAAAAGCTCAATAGTCATCAATACCAAACACTCATGCTCATCACTGAAGATGAGTTAGAAAATGAAATAGCCGCCATCAAACAATGCTGCGACATGCGTGTAGACGGTATTTTACTTTCACTGAGTAATAAAACCAAGAACTTGGCACACCTTGATCTTTGTAAAAGGCTCAATATTCCGTTAGTATTATTTGACAATACGTTGGAAAGCAACACCTTCCCTACTGTGCACATCAATGACGCCGCGGCAGCGGCAACTTGCGCCAACTACTTAAATGAAAAGAAAGTCAAACGCGTTGCTGCCGTTTTTGGCCCCGAAGAATTGAATATCTCAAGACACAGAAAATTTGGTTTTCAAAATGCCCTTGATCCGTCTATTCAAATGGATGTCTGTTATGCCAAAGACGCCAATGCTGCCTACCATTTTGCGATGGATCAAATACAAAACAAACATACCTCTGCATTTTTTGGCATCTCGGATGAAGTATTATTGGGCATTATAACTGCCATCAAAGAGAACAAACTCTCCAAAAAAACAGAAGTAATTGGGTTCTCAGATGGTTTGACAATGCCTTTTTTACACAAGCAACTGCGTTACATTTTTCACGATGGAAAAATAGTAGGCCAACATGCAGCAGACCTCATATTGCGTTGTATGGAAGACAACCAAGTGGATGCGCCTGATGTCGAAATCAACGTTGAATTATTTGGCATTACAGTCTGATTGCTACATTATTTCTAACTTTGAGCTAGAAATGCAACACAATCTCAATTTAAAACCGTACAACACCTTCGGCATCGCTGTAAATACTCAGCATTTTGATGTTTTTTCAAACGTAGAACAGCTGCCGGGCTTGGTCAACGCCTACCCTAGCCTCCCTTTGCTCATTCTTGGTGGAGGCAGCAATGTGCTTTTTACCGAAGATTTCCCCGGATTAATCCTAAGAAATGAAATCAAAGGAATAGAGAAAATCGCCGAAGACGACAATCATGTTTATATCAAGTCAGGGGCAGGTGAAGTTTGGCACGAGTTTGTACTGCACTGCATTGCTCATAATTGGTCGGGCCTAGAAAATTTGTCTTTAATCCCTGGTTCAGTTGGCGCTAGCCCCATGCAAAATATTGGAGCCTATGGCGTTGAAATCAAAGATGTATTTCATGAACTAAGTGCCTTTCACATCGCGAGTGGTGAAGTACATCAGTTCGACAATAAACAATGTCAGTTTGGATACAGAGAAAGTGTCTTTAAACGGTCTCTCAAAAACCATTACATCATCATTGACGTAACTTTTAAGCTGAGTAAAAATCCGGTTCTGAAAACCAGTTATGGCGCCATTCAGCAAGAGTTAGAAAAACTTCAAATTTCGGCCCCTACTATCCGAGACATTTCTAATGCTGTGATTCAAATTAGACAATCGAAACTTCCCGATCCAAAAGTACTAGGAAATGCAGGTAGCTTTTTTAAAAATCCGGTGGTGAGCATGCAGCTTTTTAACCGCATCAAAGAACAATATCCTGAAGTATCTTTTTATCCAATTTCTGAAACAGAAGTCAAACTCGCCGCAGGCTGGCTCATCGAGAAAGCAGGATTCAAAGGTTTAAAAGTCGAGAACTGTGGAGTGCACGACAAACAAGCATTGGTTCTTGTAAATTATGGCGGCAGTACAGGACAACAAATCTTAGATTTATCTACACAAATAATTGACCAAATACAACAACTTTTCGGCCTGACTCTAGAACGAGAAGTTAATATCATTCCTTCCCATGAAAGTATCTTATAACTGGCTCAAAGATTGTTTAAATTTCCCATATTCTCCTGAAGAACTAGATGCCGTTTTGACTGAAACTGGCCTTGAAGTAGAAGGAATTGAGCATATCGAAGACATCAAGGGAGGCCTTAAAGGCGTCGTAGTCGGAGAAGTCTTGAGTTGTGTAAAACATCCTGATGCCGATAAATTAAAAGTGACTACCGTATCAATTGGTTCAGATGAACCTTTGCAAATAGTCTGTGGCGCACCAAATGTTGCACAAGGTCAAAAAGTATTGGTTGCCACTGTCGGAACCACTTTGTATCCGAAACCTGATCAAGCATTTGAAATCAAAAAAGCCAAAATCAGAGGCGTCGCTTCCGAGGGTATGCTTTGTGCAGAAGACGAACTCGGTATTGGTCAAAGCCATGACGGCATTTTAGTGCTCGACGCCAGCGTTCCGGTTGGCACCGAGGCAGCTGCATTATTCGAAATTCAAAACGACGCTCAGTTAGAAATTGGCCTGACTCCTAACCGCGCAGATGCTATGGGCCACATTGGCGTTGCACGAGATATTAAAGCTTACATGCATATGCACCTCAATGTAAGTGCCGACCTAAATTGGCCTGCCATTGCCCAAATCGAAGCGAACGGAAATTTGCTTCCAATTGAAATACAAGATCAATCAGCTTGTAAAGCGTATTACGGCATCAAACTCAACGGAATCAAGGTAGAAGCCTCTCCCGCTTGGTTGCAACGCCGCCTGAAGGCAGTTGGCATCAAGCCCATCAACAATGTGGTCGATTGCAGCAACTATGTCATGCGAGAACTTGGTACGCCACTGCATATTTTTGATGCACAGCAAATCAAAGGAAATGTTTGTGTCCGTAGTGCCAAAAAAGACGAGACTTTTGTTGCTATTGATGATCAAATCTACAACTTAAAGGGTTCAGAACTAGTAATTGCTGATCAAAATGGTCCGCTTTGCTTAGCAGGCATCATCGGAGGAAAACATTCCGGAGTAAACGAGAATACTGCCGAAATACTTATTGAATCAGCCCTTTTTGATGCGGTAAATATTCGAAAGGCTGCACGCCAACATGGCTTCAATACAGATGCATCTTTTCGTTTTGAACGCGGAGTAGATCCTGACTTAACTCTTTATGCTTTAAAACGTTGTGTTAATTTACTTCAACAAATAAGTCAGGCAAAAGTAAGCAGCAATATCTTTGCTCATGAAGGTCAAATTTCTCCTTCTATTGAACTCGAACTTTCTATCGAAGAAGTGAATCGACTGATTGGCACTGCCATAGATAGCAGCGTCATTGAGCGCATTCTCATCGATTTGGATTTCAAAATAATCAACAACAAAGCTGGAATTTTACAAATTCAAGTGCCGAGATATCGCATAGATGTCACCCGACCTATTGATGTCATCGAAGAAATCCTTAGAATTTACGGCCTCAATCAGGTGCCGCTTCCAGACAAATGGAATTTCTCTCTGCCGGTAAGACCTAAATTTTACGCAGAAAAGTACAAAGAAAGTACTGCTGAATTTTTAGTGGGTCGAGGTTTCTCAGAAATATTAAATAACTCCTTGAGCAAACTCTCTTATGCCGAGAAGTTTCCTGTTGCCGCGCAAAACAAAGCCATTGAAATACTCAACCCCTTGAGTCAGGACCTCGGCATGCTGCGACAAAGCTTACTATTTGGCCTACTTGAATGTTTGCAACACAACCAAAACAGACAACAAGCGAATTTGCGGGTTTTTGAATTTGGTCAGCATTACAACGAAACAGAAGGCAAACGCAACGAAAAAATGCAATTGGCTATGGCCATTATTGGGCAACACAGCCCTGAGAACTGGCAATATCCGGATCCAAAAGCATTGCATTTCAATTTCTTTCATATCAAAGCTGAAGTATTGGCCTTGTTTAAAAGATTAGGGCTCGACTCCCAAATTCAAGAGCAATCTTTTGAACACCCTCATTTTGAAGATGGAATTTCTTTTGATTTAAATGGTAAAACCTTAGCTACACTTGGCTGGGTGAATCACGACATTCAAAGCGCATTTGACCTCAAACAAAAACCCTATATCGCCTTACTGAATTGGGATGACATCATGCACGCTATCCGTAAGAAGCAAATTACCTTCCAAGAATTACCGAAGTCTTTTGCAGTCAGACGCGATCTTTCTTTATTAATTACCAAAGAAACAAGCTACCATGAACTCAAGACGGCCGCATTCAATGCTGAACGCAAACTGCTGCAAGAGGTTCAATTATTTGATGTGTATGAGGGCAAAAATATTGCCCCAGAACAAAAGTCCTATGCACTCTCGTTTTATTTACAAGACAATTCGCAGACACTGACAGACAAACACATCGAAAAAGCGATGCAACAAATAACACAGGCTTTAGAAAAAACTTGTGGGGCGAAAATCAGGATGTAAAAAAAAGGGGTTAAGCCGTGAGGTAACGCTCCAAATTGGTATTTGAAACCAATTCTTCGGCTCCTAATATCAATAAAGATTTCACCTTATTTGTTTCTAACCAAAGTTCGAAATTGGTAATCCCTACTCGAAGGGTTCCGTTAATATCAATTTTATGAACTGGTTTTTGTTGTTTATCAAACAACGCTTTTACTTCTAAAATGTCTTGAGGTAATTCTTGGTTCTGATTGAAAATCAATAGACTGTCCGTGGATTCAAAAAAATCAGCTGGTTTATCTTGTGCTAAAATCAATTCTTGGGCATGTGTATTTACCCAATTTTGAATGGCACTTGAAAATGGATTACCGGCTAATAAATAAATGGACGCTACTTTCATTCTTCCTCTAAAATTGTCCGCAAATATAGTGCTAATAAGCACATCCTTACTTTTCGTAACCTAAAATTTTGAGGTAATCCTGGGCAGTTTGCTCATTACTAAATACTTCCGTCTGAATTTTTCCATCCTCATCGCGACGAATTAAAATATGTTTGGGCTCTGGTATCAAACAGTGCTTCAGACCGCCATATCCACCAATTGTCTCTTGATAAGCTCCTGTATTGAAAAAACCAATAAATAAGGTATTGTTTTTATCAAACTTTGGTAGGTAAATTGCATTGGAATGCTGCTCTGAATTATAGTAATCATCAGAATCACAGGTCAGGCCGCCAAGCAATACACGTTCGTAGTCGTCATTCCACCTATTGATAGGCAACATGATAAATCGTTGGTTTATTGCCCATGTATCGGGAAGGTTGGTCATGAAAGAGGAATCGATCATGTTCCATTTTTCTCTGTCATTTTGTTGCTTTTGGTGCAAAACACTAAAGATAGCACCGCCACTTTCCCCTACCGTAAATGATCCAAATTCAGTAAAGATGTTGGGCTCAGGTATGTCGTTGTCTTGGCAAACGCGCTTGACTTGGGTCAGGATTTCTCTGACCATGTAGGCGTAGTCAAAGTCAAAGGCCAATGATTTTTTAATTGGGAAGCCGCCACCGATATTCAATGAGTCCAGTTCTGGACAAAGTTTCTTTAAGTCCGAATACACACGTAAACATTTCGTAAGTTCGTTCCAGTAGTATGCAGTATCGTTGATGCCAGTATTGATGAAAAAATGCAACATTTTGACACGTACTCTTGGGTTCTCTTTGAGAATGGCTTTATAGAACGGGACAATTTCTCGGTAACGGATACCTAAACGAGAAGTATAGAACTCAAATTTAGGTTCTTCCTCTGAGGCAATCCGAATGCCAATGTTTAACTCTTTGGTAGTGGATTGAATGAGTTGCTTGAGTTCATCGATGTTATCCACAACAGGCACGATGCGCAATTCATCTTCTTCGATGAGCTGAGCGATGTTATCCAGGTAGGGCTTTGGTTTGTAGCCATTACAAATGACA
>JBJTCG010000063.1:0-3819 GCA_046091725.1 Flavobacteriales bacterium
CTTTAATAGTGTGTTAAATTTGGGCGGGAATAAGAAACTGACCTTTGCATCACAAAAAAAAACTATGAAAAAGACTAAAATCTCCAAAACGATTTTCTCAATAGTATTAACGCTTTGCTGCATTTTTCAAGGATTTGGAGATGCTTGGGGGCAAGCAGTGAGTATTACTGCGGGTTCAACAATAACCCAAAATTTTGATGGAATAGGTACTGGTGCAACTGCTACGTTACCTAATGGATGGAAAATGGAAAATTTAGCCTTCATTAGAAGCGTAACAACCGCGTATGCCGCTGTTGGGTTTACTTCCACGAATAATGCTTTGAACTCTGGCTCTGCCATGCCGAGTACAGCAGGTAATGGTCGATATAACTTTGGTGGAGGTACGAGTACCGACAGAGCAATTGGGGGTTTATCATCTAGTTCAGCTTCACAGTCAGTTAATATGTATCTGCAAATTACAAATACGGGAACTTCTGCAATTTCTGACTTTACCATAAGTTATAACGCTGAACGATATAGAAATGGTTCTAACACCGCAGGATTTTCGATCCGCGTATATTATTCTACAACTGGAGCAGCTAATTCATGGACAGAATTTACGGGTGCTATAGCTTCTTTCGCACTAAATGGCGACAATAATGGTTCTACCTCAAACCCCATAGAGGTAATTGCTGTAAACAATAAAGTTTTAAATCAAACTGTGTCATCAAACTCGAGTTTATATTTATGTTGGAGTTACTCTGTTACCACTGGAACCACAACATCAAATTCTCAAGCCTTGGGTATCGATGATATTTCAATAACTGCTAATCAATTAGTTAATCCAACAATAACAACTAGTGTTGCCTCATTATCAAGCTTTTCACAGAACTCAAGTACGCCATCTGCTGAACAATTATACACTGTTTCAGGTGATAATCTTAGCGGAAATGTTGTTACCATTACACCACCTGCTAATTATGAAATTTCATTACAAACTGGATCGGGTTTTTCGAATAATGCGCTTTCGCTTAGTGTTTCTGCCGGGAATATTGTGAATGAGCCAGTTACGATTTATGTCAGACAGAATGCCTCAAGTATTGGATCCTTTACTGGAAATATTGCTCATTCGAGTAGTGGAGCAACAACATTAAATATTTCAGTTTCAGGTTTAAGGTCTGGCAGTGTATACTCGAAAGCAACGGGTGACTTAGATAATCTAAATACTTGGGGTTCGAACACAGATGGTTCTGGTACCGCACCAACAAATTTTACATCCAATGGGATGATTTATGAAATTCGCAATAGATCTGCAGCAACAATTTCCTCTAATTGGGTAGTTTCCGGAACGGGTTCAAAGGTTGTAGTGGGTGACGGTGTTAATTTTACAGATTTCACAATTCCGAGTTCGGCAAGTTTTACTGGTTCTATTGATGTATCCAATGCTGCAGAACTTACTGTTGAAAATAGTACGCTGCCAACATTAAATATTTTAGCAACAAATAGCACTGTGGAATACAAAGATATCGCCCTTAGTATTCCGCTCAATGTTTCTTACGGGAATTTGAAATTAACGGGTAATGGCACCAAAGCATTTCTAGGTAATACAACAACTATTCTCGGAAATTTAACACTTTCAAATACACAATTGAATGGTCTCTCCTCGTCTCCATTTTCATCAATAGATTTAAAAGGTGATCTAACATATATCGGCACAGTGACTCCACCTGCTGACGCGAATTCAATTACGCTCAGAACTACAGGCGCTGCGGGAGGAACACAGACAATAACCGGAGCAGGAAATTCAGTAAGATGGTTTCGAATAACGGCTACGACTGCTAATACTATTTTGTTGTCTACAACAGGAGGTTCAAGTGATTTACTGATTGGAAATGCGACAAGTGGCGGCATCATTTTAATTGCAGGAACTGTTTTAAATCTGAACGGAAATGACCTTACGTTTTTCCCTGGTGGGACGACTAATTTTAGCTTGAGTACTGGAACAATTTCCGTTGGCCCTACAACAGATTTCATATTGAATAAAACCGGAAGTGGATCTCTTGGTTCGCTGAATTTTACATCAGGTGCCAATAGCATGGGTAGTTTCACACTTAACCATACAGGAAGCACCACAAATACATTAACCATAAATGACCCGTTAATCTTAAACGGTGATTTAAATCTCAGTTCGGGAGAATTAATTTTAGCTGCAAATGACAAGCTCACCCTCACAGGCACCCTCACCAACAACGGCACTTTTACAATTGAAAATGGAGCAACACTTGTACAAGGAGCAAGTAGTACACTTTCAGGAAATGGAACTTACAACGTTAAACAAACAATTACCGGAGCAGGATCTACTACACCAACCGGACGTTTCTGGTATTTGGGTAGTCCTGTTTCACTTGCAAGTTCTTCTGTTTATTTCGGTAATGCTGCCAATGTTGTGAAGAAACGCGATGAAGCGAATAACGCTTGGACTCCGCTATCAAGTGGTTCGCCTGAAAACTTAGTGGTGGGTCAAGGTTATTACACCCAGGCAATGGGGAATGCGACCATCAACTTTACTGGGGGCTTGTTGAATAATGGGGCTATTACCATTGGTGGCCTTACTAGAACTGCAGGTCAAGGTTTTGAAGGTTTCAATTTGGTGAGTAACCCTTACCCTTCCTACTTAGATTGGGACGCAGTTACTAAAACAGATGTTGGTAATACCATGTGGTACCGAACTTACAATAACACGAATGCACAAATGGTGTTTGATACTTATGTCGCAGGAACAGGTGGTATTGGAACCAACTTAAATGGGGCAGGGGTGAGTAACCTAATTCCACCTATGCAGTCATTCTGGGTGCGTGTCAATTCGGGAAGCGCTTCAGGAAGCTTAGGTTTAACAAATTCAATGCGCGCGCACTTTACGTCAATTAACGGAAGTACTGCTGGTTTGAAATCAACTTCTAATGAAAGAGATTTATTCTTGCGTATGAACTTGTTGCAAGCTGATAAGAAAGATCAAATCATTGTTTATGTCAATGACAACGCCACGAATGGTTTTGATATCCTTGACGGTGAAAAAATGATGCAAGCAGGTGCGCCACAGTTCTATACTTCAGCAGCTGGCAAGAAAATCACTATCAATGGCTTGAACAGCGCTAAAAAACAACAGTCTTTACCTATAACGATGGAATTACCAACAACAGGTGTGCATAGCTTTGTGATCGAAGACCTCGAGATTTCTAATGGCCTTGTGTGGTTAGAAGACAAGCAAGAAGAATTTTTGCAAGCACTTGAACCAGGAACGGTTTATGAGTTCTATGCCAACTCTGGCATCAACGCAGAGCGTTTTGTGCTGCACTTCCAACTCATCGACGACGCAACACCAGTTAATGTGTACAACGAAGTCAATAGCTCCGCTAACTTCAGTGGCAAAGGTGCAAATGTGCATGCTGAAGCTGCTGGTGTGGTTGTAATCAAACTTCCTGCAACAACAGAAGGTGTAACTGATATTCAAATCCGCGATGCAGCTGGTAAGTTGGTTTACAGTGGTTCAACTAATACGCTTGAAACTAGTGTTCAGTTGGAGCAAGCAAATGGTATTTACTATGTAACCTTGAACAGCACTTCAGGCGTAGAAGTACGCAAAGTATTTGTTCAACAGTAATCATTAGGTATCCTAAATAAAAATTGAAAAGATGAATACAACTCAACATACAACCGCAACAAAAAAGCAGCCTCAAAAGGGCTGCTTTTTTTGATATTTAATAGCCAAAATATAATTGTTGCTAATCGCAATACTCATTGAAAACTACGGGTTGTTCGGTCAGGATATAGAAATATTCA
>JBJTCG010000064.1:0-5837 GCA_046091725.1 Flavobacteriales bacterium
ATTTAATAGAATGACCTTACCTTTGAAATCCGAAAGATTATACTTTTTACCTTTTAAATCAGTCAATTTAAAGTCATTTGCTTGAGTTGCAGTTAGCATGCTTTCTTTAGGTCCTCCTTGTAGATATTTTGCCATCATTTCCTTTTCTTCAGATGTAGCTTTTCTCAAAACAAAAGCTTTAACAGACTTATTTTCATCTATATATGGTTCAGGAACATATTCATTTGTCATCATCAGCATGGAGAATTCATCTGCATTTATTTTTCGCAAACTATCATTGTAAATTGGAGTGATCATTGGATTTAGCATTAATGGAGTGCCAGGTTGAAGATCTCCAGGACCAGCAAGTTTAAGACCTTTTAATAAAGTCGAATCATTAACTAAATTCTGAGAGAAACCAAAATTTGAATTTAAAATTACAATTAGAAGTGATATATAAAGAAATAGACTCTTTAGCCTTGTTGCTTGCATGGTTTTATTTTTAAATTAATACTCGTTACAAAATTAAAATTTAACTCCAACCCCCATATTAGGTTCGATAATTCGATACTCCTCTCTACTAAAAAACCCGAGTCGTAAGATTCGGGTTTTTTTGCTAGAATGCTGCCATAATCTCTAATCCCTTATTACCCTTACGGAAAATCCGAATTTTTTCGATCCGCTATTTCCTATTGTAGGATTGATGCTATTGTCTTTGATGAAAAACAATCTTCCAAGACCACCTGCTGTAGTACTTTGTGTCCACCACCATGCGTTTTCACCAAACTCAAAAAACTCACCAAGGTCATTTCTGCGTCCACAAGGAAGTGCCGTAAATCCACTTTCGTTCGTACCGTTGTTGGTGATCCAACCCGTTTGCGCATTAAATTTTTTGGCTAAATCAGAACTGCCGAAGCAAGTTAATATTCCCGAATATTCACTAGTCGTAGGAATATGCCATCCTGCAGGAGCAAGCCCTCTTGGATCAGTAACTGCATACCAATTATACAGCACTCCTTTAGACGGGTCATTGTCGTAATAACACCAGGCCCCAGTAGTTAAAGTTGACCATTCGGTTGCATCTTGCACTTGTGGAATCGGATCTCCATTTTTATACTTTTTTACCCTTAAATTTTGAACAGACCAATCACCATTGCATATGAATTTATAATTGTAGGAATTCAAATTGATATCAAAAATATAATAGGTACAACTGCCATCTTCTGCGTTTGCGTGTACGGAATAGTTTGTTGCACTCGGATCAGTACAGCCCTCCCTTTTACATGAAGAAAGCAGAAGGCTCAAAGTAAAAAACGTAAGAATAAAATATTTCATAACTCTTGATTTTATCCAAACCTATGGAAAAAATATAATTTTATCATTATTCTATCAAACTCATGAAAACTATTTTCTACCTCACCCTGGGTCTTACCTTTCTCAACCACACATTCGCCCAACAAGCTAAGCCTATCTTCAGAGAAGGGCAAGCTCAAATCGTCCCCGCTTTTAATAAGCCCTCTGATTGGATCAAAGAAGAGTTGTGGGTACAAACCAATTTTGATAGTGATCAAAATGGCAAGCTTGATCGCATGCACGTATTTTTGACCCGACCATTACAAACAAATACGGAAGGGCTCAAATTACCTGTTATTTATATGTCAAGTCCTTATTTTGCAGGAACCGGCGGTGATTCAAAAAGTTATTACTGGAATGTCAAACACGAGCTGGGTCAAACTCCACCAGTGCACAAACACGCTATTGCGAATCGCAAAGAAAACAGACCTTTGGAAGCTTATTTTAATGACTTAGAATGGGTAAATAAAGGATTCATTACCGTTTATTCGTCTTCTCCCGGAACAGGTTTTTCTGATGGCGTACCTACCATAGGTGGTGAAAATGAAAAGTTAGCTCCAGCTGCGGTTATTGACTGGCTTTGCGGACGCGCTATTGGCTATACAACACGCACCGGAACTGATACAGTAACAGCGTTTTGGTGCACTGGCAAGGTTGGAATGATGGGAACATCTTACAATGGTACTTTATGTTTGGCTGCAGCTTGCACTGGCGTCAAAGGTTTGGAAGCAATTATTCCAAATGCTCCTGTGAGTTCATGGTATTTGTATTACCGCTCGAATGGTTTGGTGAGATCTCCTGGTGGCTATCTTGGTGAAGATACCGATATTTTATACGATTTCATACACAGTGGTGACCCAGAAAATCGGGCACATAACGATGCTTTAATGCGCGATCAAATCTTAGTTCCGGGTCAGGACAGAATTACCGGCGACTACAATGCGTTCTGGGCTTCACGCGATTACCTGACTCAAATGGACAGCATGAAAGCTGCTTTATTTATGTGTCATGGATTTGAGGATTGGAACGTTATGGCTGAACACAGTTTTCGGTTTTATGAGCAAGCCCGAAGAATGGGTTTACCCGCTAAAATTTATTACAATCAAAAAGGCCATGGTTATCCTCCCCCGCATTGGATGTTGAATAAATGGTTCACCAAATATTTACATGGGGTCGATAATGGCGTTGAAAAAATGGCAAATGCTTGGATTGTTTCAAAAGGCGAAAATGAAGCGCATCCGTATAAGGCCTTTCCAAATCCTGATTCAAAGATGCAAAGACAGTACCTACAAACAGGCAATCAAAATACGGGTTCGCTTTCCAAACAAAAAGGAGCAGCAGAAGTATTGAGCTTTACTGACGATGCCAGCCTTTCTGCGGTTCAACTCATTTCTGAAAAGTATGCCGCCAACAGACTGCTTTTTTGGACAAATACACTAATGAAACCGCTGCATCTTTCCGGAACCGGCCGCATTCATGTTCAAATATCCTCCGACAAACCTGCTGCTAACCTTTCGGTTTACCTCATTGCAGTACCTCAGAATTACAATCCTAGGAAAATAAAAATTGAAGACATCATCGTGAATCGGGCATGGGCCGACCCGCAAAATCATGGATCAATAGAAAAAGGAGAACCTATGAATCCTGGGGATTTCTATGACCTCACGTTTAATTTTCAACCCGATGACCAAATCATACCAACGGGTTATCAATTGGGCCTCCTGATTTTTTCATCAGATAAAGAATTTACTATTCAACCCAAGAAAGGGACAAAATTGACAGTCAAGCTGGATGAATCTTGGCTTGAATTAAGGGTTGTAGAATAAGGACGAAGCCTAATTAAGGTTTTACAAACGCTTTTCTTGCCTTCTGACGGTCAATAGCACTCAGCATGTAAAAACCTGCAGGTAAAATGGAGATGTCGAATTTTCCTGAACCGCTTGAGCTAAAACTGTATGTTTTGCCATTTAAGTCCTGAACTTCGATGGTTTGTATGGCGGCATCTGAAAAAATTAATGTGCCGTTGGCAATGGGGTTTTCAAATTTAAGTTCTGCTGAAAATTCATTGATTCCGGCACCTTGGCCAAATTTCAGCACTGTGCCCAGAAGCGTCGTACATGTCGAATCATAGATCTGGTAATTGATTAGACCTTTGGTGATGTCATCGTATCCATCAATGATCATGGCCTCGATACCTGCCGAGTCTAGATCGCAAAAGCAATTACTCAACAAGGAATAGTTCATGTTGGTGTTATTATTGACTGCAAAATTGATGTTACTGCAAATTTCGTTGTCGTAAATTGCTGGGCTGTCCTGAATATTGCTGACACCGGAAATGAGTACTGCTCCAAAATTATTGTAAAGCTGATTGTCATGGATTTCTGCAGCGATGGAAGCTTCAATGCCTAATTCATTGTAATTGAACTCGTTGTTAGCGATTTCTACTCCATATGCGTACTGAATAGCTGTGGAGTTGTCATTGAAAATACAGTTTTCAATGCGTCCATTACTCGGATAACCAATTGCCAATAAGTTGTTCAGAAACTGACAGTCACTGATGTACAATGAGTCATAAACTCCTGCTGCGAAACTAACGCCTATTGCATTGTCAATGAATTGTGTGTTTGTCATTGTAAAAGCCGTAGGATAGGCAAAAACAGACGTGTTGTTATCTTTGAATAAGCAGTCATTGATGATAAAATATGACCATCCATAAACTGCAGTTTCGTTATCGATGAATTGACAATTATTCAGTTCAACCGTATTGCCCAGTGTGATTGCTTCAAAACAATGACGAAACTTTGAATTGGTATATTGATAGTTGGCTAGTGGCGCTTCATATGCAAATGGCTTAAATGCGTTGGCGATATCAAAACGGTCAGCATTCAAAAT
Organism: Flavobacteriales bacterium; assembly: GCA_046091725.1. Lineage (GTDB taxonomy): Bacteria > Bacteroidota > Bacteroidia > Flavobacteriales_D > Crocinitomicaceae > UBA952. Next base: position 4,225 of record JBJTCG010000064.1, read on the forward strand.
TCCACCCTGTGAACTCGTGCAAACAAATCCTTGCCATCCGACATTTGTGGTATCATAGAGTGTTCGAATCTTTATTGGCTGAGCATCGGTACCAACACAATTCAATATTCCTCGTGTTTCAATATAAATATTACTGGATGCCTGATTATTAATTCGTATTTCTACACCCGGCTGAATATTGAGTGTTACGCCCGGAAATACCACTACCGAACCATTTACAATGTAAGGGCTACCGGCCAAAGACCACGTTGCGTTCTGATAAATACCTCCCGAAACATTCGTTTGGGCCAGGGTACTGAATACACTTAATATGAGAACGGAAAGTATAGCAAGTTTTTTCATGGGAGATGTTTGAACTTGAAACACTATATTCTAGCATTTGTTTCATAGAGCACTGAATGAGTCACTTGATTTGCCCTATAATCTTCATAAAAATTATCAATATCCTTTCAGACATAAATCATCGTTTATGGCACATCCTTTGAACATTAGTTTGAAAAATTAATAACGATGAAACAATTTTTATTCTTGACAATGCTGGCCGCAGGTGTGGCAAGCTGTACGGTAGTCAAACCACATCAGGTGGCCGTGAAAAGTAGACTAGGAAAAATAGATGAAAAAGTCAGAATGGCAGGACCCGTAGCCTACAATCCATTTATTACCAAAGTGGTGAAAGTCAATGTGCGCACCATGAATTTATCGATCAAAGAAAACCTGCCTTCAAAGGAAGGTCTTACGATTCTTTCGGAGAGCTCCATTTTGTACCATATTAAAGCTGAAGATGTGCCAAAAATCATTAAAGAGACAGGTTTAAATTATGAGGAAAGCCTCATTTTACCTGTGTTTAGATCGGCAGCCTCTGATGTGTGTTCTAGGTATTACGCAAAAGACATGCACAGTGCTAAACGCAATGAAATAGAACAAGAGATTAGAAAACGCTTGGCAGAAGTTTGCGAGGAAAAAGGATTTATCATTGAGGCTGTTTTATTAAAAAGCATCAGCTTGCCTCAAGGGCTTACCCGCTCGATTGAAGCAAAACTCGAAGCCGAACAAGAGGCCTTAAGAATGGAGTTTGTGCTTGATCGTCAGAAAAAAGAAATGGACCGCCAACTCATTGAGGCTGAAGGCGCAAAGAAAAATGCCATCATTCAGGCAGAAGCACGCGCTGAAACCGCTAAAATTGAAGCAGACGGACGCGCAAAGGGTATTGAAATAGAAGCAAAAGCCAATAAAGCTGCCAACGACATGCTCAATTCCAGCTTAACGCCAAACGTCTTAAAAATGAATCAGATTCAAGCCTTTATGAAACTTTCAACCTCCGCAAATACAAAAACAATTATCACAGATGGGAAAAGCGGAGTAATCAATATGTTGGATGATAAGTAACTAAAATTGGACCACTTACCTCTTTGCAGTTCCACTGAATTACTACCCCAAGAAAGGGACTAAATGGACTGTCAAGGTAGATGTATCTTGGCTTGATTTAATGGTTGTAGAATATGGTAAAGAACTAATATACATGCATTTTCAAAGTTATATTTAAGCCTTGAATCTGAATAAGATATAGGCCAGGAAGTAAATTTGGGAGATCTATTTCTTGGCCTTTTTTATAC
>JBJTCG010000065.1:0-23206 GCA_046091725.1 Flavobacteriales bacterium
GTTACAATCTGATGAAAGAGGAGAACGAAGAATATTTGGAAGCGGCAAAAAACGGAGATTTAGTCGAAATTGCTGACGCACTTGGAGATCAACTTTACATTTTATGCGGCACAATTCTTCGTCATGGCTTGCAAGACATGATCGAACCAATTTTTCAAGAAATACAGCGCTCCAATATGTCAAAACTCGATGAAAATGGAAAACCAATTTATCGCGAAGATGGCAAAGTTCTCAAGTCGGCGCTTTATTTTAAGCCAGACATTTCTAAAATTTTGGGTCAATGAAAGACTTATCTATTTATTTTCAGCCAATTGCAAACGAATCTGCTTACAAGCCAGTACAAATAGGTTCTGTAATTGAGGCTAACTTTGGTCAATTTCCAGTGCTCAATGAACCTGGTTGCGCCATTTTTGAGGTGCCTGAATACCGCGCTTCAACTGATACTGAACTTCGTCAAAAATTTGATTTTAGAACACATTTTTACGCCTTACACCCGGAAAGTAATTGGAACAAAAAAATATATGATCTTGGCACCATTTTACCGGGCGCAACTATAGAAGACACATATTTTGCTGTAGCAAGTGTTGTCGCAGAGTTGGTTAAAAACAATATCATTCCTATTGTCATTGGCGGAAGCCAAGACCTCACCATGGCTCTATACCAAGGTTATGAGCAATTGGAACAACTCGTAAATACTTGCTCAATTGACCGCAAATTAGACATTGGCGAGCCTGACTCACCCCTTGATGCCGAAAATTTTCTGAGCCACATCATTACAAGAAGACCTTGTTATCTATTCAATCATGCAGCAGTGGGTTTCCAACAGCCTTATGCAGATGCTGCAGCATATGAATTATTTGAAAAACTATTTTTTGATATCTGTCGTCTTGGCGAATTCAATCAGGATTTCCGCAAAGCAGAGCCTCACTTGAGAAATGCCGATATTATTAGCATTGACTTACAGGCAATAAAAGCAACAGATCTAGGCGCTCAAACGGGTGCCCCGAACGGTTTTACTGCTGCTCAGTTTTGTCAGGTCACCAAATATGCCGGTATTGCTGATAAAGTAAGCTGTATAGGTTTCTTCAATGACCAACAATTATCTTTGATTGGCACTTCGTTATTGGCCGAAGGAATTTGGTATTTCTTGCAAGGATATTTTGCGCGTGTTGGCGATTTTCCGTTTGGTTCAAAAGCAGACTACACCAAGTTTAGTGTATTTATTGAAGAGGTGAATCGCACCCTCATTTTTTACAAAAGCAACAAGTCTGCTAGATGGTGGATGGAAGTGCCGTATCCGCCACAAAGTGGCTCAAAGTACGAAAGACACCATATGGTTCCCTGCGACAAAGAAGACTACGATGCAGCCATGAAAAATGAAATGCCCGATCTTTGGTGGAAGACATATCAGAAGTTAGGATGATGCTTTTTACGCGAAAAAGCTTTTTATTTTTGCTAAGAATTCCTTACTTTAGCACCTTAAACTGACGTATTCTATGAAAATACGCCTGTTACTTACATGCTAAACCAAGCTTATGCTATTGAATAACAGATTATTAACTGCTGCTTTTTCTATTTTGCTATTTGCATCATACGCTCAGCAAGATAAGCTTGTCACTCATTTCATGTTTGACAAAATGAGCATCAATCCAGGCAAAACCGGTATCGATATGTACAACGGTTTTTGCGCCACTTCTATTTACCGCAACCAATGGGACAAGGTGAACGGAGCTCCAAATTCCGCTGTCCTAAACTTGGAAGGTAATTTAACTCGCTTTTTCCCCGGTGGTATTGGTGTCAATTTTTATCACGATGCTATTGGTTTTGCACGTCAAAACACCATGTTAGTCAATTATTCCTACCCATTACAAATCGGAAGAGTAGGTGTTTTAGGTATAGGTGTGGGCATCGGCTTTATGAACTATGGCATGGATCCAACTTGGGTTCCGCCAACTGGAGCACCTGACCCATCATTGCCTGTTGGTTTTTCAGCTACCTCAGTAGACGCCAATTTTGGTTTGTATTTCCAGGCTAAAAATTATTATGCAGGATTCTCATCTACACATCTTTCTGAATCTGATCTTAAAGCAGACCCAACAAACTTAGCTTTGTCTTTCCAAACGGCCCGCCATTACTACATAATGGGTGGTTACATCGTCCGCGATGCCTTTGGAACAGGAAACAACATTGATATCCAAACATTGGTGCGTACAGATCTTATCAAATACTCAATGGACATCAACGCGCGTTACATGATGGAGCTTGGAGGCAACCCAGCTTACGGTGGCCTTACTTTCAGAACATCTGACGCAATCGCCGTAATGGCCGGATATTCTCCAATCGAGAATTTTAACGTGGGCTATTCTTACGACATTAACATTAATAAACTTGCAAGTATTTCAAGAGGTTCTCATGAATTATTTGTCAAGTATTGCTATTTCTTGCCGCCGCCTCCAAAGACGAAAGCAAGACACCCTCGTTGGTTATAGGAGGAAAAAAGTGTAACCATTTTTATCGTTCTTACGTTATACCCGAAATTATACCTGTAGCAAGTTAAATTGGGAGTAGGTCAGAACCAAAAACAAACGAATGAAAAAATTATTTAGTTTTCTATTTGTTCTTAGCTTCATGTACGCTTGTAGCGACATCGAAGGTAATTTAGTAGGTGTGAGTGGTAGAGACACCTGGTATCCGGACGTATTAGGCCCTGGCAAGATGCCGCAGGGCATGGTTTATGTTCCATCTGGAGCATACCAAGCAGGAGAAGATGATGAAGACATCATGGGCTTCCATACAGCGCGCAAGCGTACTGTATCTGTTCCTGCATTTTACATGGATGCAACTGAAATTTCGAACAACGAGTATCGCCAATTTGTACATTGGGTCCGTGACTCCATTGCCCGCGAAAAATTATATCGTCGCAGTGCTGGTGAAGAAGCGGAGCGCTGGGTAAATGTTCCGGATAACTTTTTCCGTGAGCCATACCGCACTTTGGTAAATGCCGGTTCTGACGTACAAGGAGGTAATTCTCCGTTCCAACTCTTCATGGACTCCGCTAATAACGCCAATGTGGACCTTACTATTCTAGCACTTATGGGTGAAATGGATGGTACAAAAGGTAACACAAAAGCAAAAGTGAAACCAAAAGAATTGGTGAATGGCCTTACTTTCGACTTCAAAGCGAAAAATGCAGATACTGAAAAAGGTGTTGTCATAACGGACGACGAGCTTGCCGGTATCTTTGCTATGTATGCTTTCAAAGGCGACAAGAAAAAAGGTGGCGAAGCCGATAAAAAAGACGAAAAATCTGCAAGTAGCAAAGTAAAATATACACAAGGTGGTCGTATTGATAACCGTAAATATTTTACTTTGAATTGGTTAGAAGAGATAGACTACGAAGATCCAGAAGTAGCATTTATGTTATCCGACATGTATCTTAGTGAGGCCGAACGTTTCTACAATCGCAGAGAAATTGATACACGTTTATTATATTTCGATTACTACTGGATTGACTACAAAGAAGCGGCGCGTCGCGGTAAAATTAATCCGGTACCAGAATCTAGAAAAGCAGGTATAGCTTACGACATCGATGGTGATCCAGACCTTGCAAAACGCAGTCCTAGAGAGCCTGTTGGTAAAGATCAAAAAACGATTGACAACCACAGAGCAACCCTTATGACCATGGATCAAAATACCAGTAAAGTTTGGGTTGACGAAACAACTGGCAAGGTTGTACCGCAAGATGAAAATGGTCAACCAATTGTTGACGACAATGGAAAAGTGGAGAACTTAAGCCTGAATAACGTCAATAGCTATGAAGGAACTGTTCTACAAAATCCAGGACAAGACCTAGATATGGGATACGCAAACAGCAAAGGTTCTCACAATGCCATTCGTGGGCATTCAGATCGTTCGCGTTTCATTATCAAGGAACGTATCCATGTATATCCAGACACGCTTTGTTGGGTTAGAGATTTCACTTACTCTAATAACTCGCCAATGGCTCAAAATTACTTCTGGAATACAGCCTATGACAACTATCCAGTAGTTGGCGTAACCTGGACTCAAGCCAAGGCATTCTCTGTTTGGAGAACACAAATTTTCCACTCTTGGTTGCAATCTAATGGTGACTTATTTGTCAACGACTTCCGTTTGCCTACAGAATCAGAATGGGAGCGCGGTGCAAGAGGTGACCTAGACATGGCTCAATTCCCATGGGGCGGTCCTTACATCCGTAATGAAAATGGCTGTTTCTTGGCCAACTTCAAGCCTATGCGTGGTCGCTACTTTGAAGATGGTGGTTTCTACACTGTAAAAGTTTATTCATACAATCCAAATGCCTTCGGTTTATTCTGCATGGCAGGTAACGTAGCAGAATGGTGTTCTACTGCATATGATGAATCTACATACGAGTTTGCACACGATCTTGCTCAAGATTTTGAATACGATGCCAAAGATGGTGATGCACCTGCGAAAAAACGCAAAGTGATTCGCGGTGGTTCTTGGAAAGACATCGGTTACTACCTGATGAATGCAACTCGTACATACGAGTTCCAGGATACAGCGAAAAGCTATATTGGATTCCGAAACACAATGACTCACTTGGGCCGCGGTGGTAAAGACATCGAACAAGAAAACGGCGAAGAGATTCAAACAGATATTATCCTAAACTAAACAACTATAAACAACTAACAATTTAATTTCTAATTCTAAAAAACAAAAATTATGAGTGGTAATGGTGGATTTTTTGCATCACGCAAGTACAAATTAATTACAAAGTACGTAACAGGTTACGGAGCATCAGTAGTAATCTTGGGTGCATTATTTAAAATCATGCACTGGCCAGGTGCTGACCAAATGTTGATCGTAGGTTTGATTACAGAAGCAGCAATCTTTGCTTTCATCGCAATGGAACCTCTTCACGAAGAAGTAGACTGGACACGTGTTTTCCCTGAATTAGGAGTTGACGAAAACAATGACGAAAACCGTTTATTACCACTTTTGAAAAAAGGTGGAATGGGTGGCGGCGGTGCTGCGGACCAATTAGCAAAGGAATTGGACAAAGCTGGTATCGACCAATCATTATTAGCAAAATTAAAAGATGGCATGACTAACCTTGCTGAAAACGCGAAGTCTTTGGGTGCTGTTTCAACTGCAGCAGGTGCTACAGACTCTTATGTGAAAAGTTTAGAAACTGCTTCTGAAGGCTTGAGCAAATTGACAGAACAATATGCTAGTTCTGCTGCTGCAATTGCAGGAATTGCTGGCGAAGGTCAAGGAAACTTTGGTGCTGAAATGCAGAAATTAGGTCAAAATCTTGGTGCGTTGAACAATGTATACGAGCTTCAATTGAAGTCTTCTCAAGACTACCTTGAAAGCATCAACTCAATGAGTTCACTACAAGAGAATATCAAAACAATCATGGCAGATCTCGCTGCTTCAGCTAAGGATACAGCTTCTTACCGTGAAAACATGGCTATGTTGTCTCAAAATCTTACTGATTTGAACAACGTATATGGTAACATGTTGCGCGCGATGAGAGGTTAATCCCTTTCTTTAATTAACAAATTATTATTTAACAACAATTATTAAAATTAAAGAAAATGGCAGGTGGTAAGGAAACACCAAGACAGAAGATGATCGGTCTGATGTACTTGGTTTTAACTGCACTTCTCGCATTGAACGTATCTAAGCAAATCTTAGATGCATTTGTAGCGATCGAAGACAACATTCAGCGCGGAAGCATCACGCAATACGATCGTGGTGAGACAGCAAAAGGTACTTTGGTTGAAGAACTTTCTTCTGTAACTAAAGACGAAGCTGGTCGTGCAAAAGCTGAGAAAATCAAGAAATATCTTGGTATGATTGAAAAAATCGACAAAAATGTCGGTGCTTTCATCAAGTATGTAGACGAAATCAAATTTGAATTGATTTCTAAAGTGGAAGGTCCAGAGAGTATTCAGGCAGCTAAGCCAAATGATAAATTGGCTATTGTTTGGAAAAAATACGATCCAAAAACACCTCTATTACCTGCACGTTTGTACTTACAAGCAATCGAACAGAAAGACAACTTCGATGTACCAATGCATGAAATCGTTGGATCTGAAATTTCTAAAATTGACCCTACTAAAAAGGGAACAAAACTTTGGAAAGATTACAATGGCTTAAGAAAATCTATTGTAGAGATTGCGGGAAATTACAAAGAAGGGGAAAAGAATACTTGGAAAGTTAAAGTTAACGATATCAATGAATATAAAGATTTCCAAGATCTTGCCAAAAAGATTGAAAAAATGTTCAAAGCTTCGGGCAACAAAGTAAATCCTGAGGACATGGAAGCACTTGTTTCCATTTATCAAGAGTTGACGAAGCAAGAGTTTGATGACCACCACGAAGCAAAAAATATCCATTGGTTAGGACGTACATTTGATCATGCTCCTTTGGTTGGTGCTTTAGCTTCTTTGAGTTCTTTACAAAATGAAATCTTAAGTGCACGTGCAAAAGCGGTAAACTTATTGAAATCAAAGGTGACTACGGGTGAGTTCTCTTTCAACAAAATTCAAGAATTAGTAAGCGGCCCAGGTGTTGCTACATCTGGCGAGGAAGTTGAATTACTTGTTACCATGGCAGCTTACGACTCTGACAAAAACCCAGTTGTAACTTCTAGCACTGGAAATGTTGAAGTGAAGGACGGTATCGGTCGTATTAAAGTAAGAGCTGGAGCTTCTGACATGACGGTTAATGGTAAAGTAACAATCGTTAATAAGTCAGGTGTTCCGTACACAAAAGATTGGCAATGGAAAGTTGCTGTTGTGAAAGCGCAAGGTTCTATTGCACTTCCTGAGATGGCAGTTTTATACAGAAATTACGATAACAAAGTGGTTCCTGTAGTTGCCGGAGCAGTTAGTTCTTCAATTTCTGTAGCTGGAGGTAGTTCAAGAAAATCTTCTTGGACAGACGAAGGTGTAAAATACGATGGTTATTTAGTAACACCAGGAAACGCAACTTCTGTAACTATTACACTAAGTGGTAAAGATAAGGATGGCAAATCTAAGTCTTATGGTACTTTCAAATACAAAGTAAAATCGTTCCCTAAACCTGAAATTCTTGATGCGAAGATCAGTAAGAGTTCAGGTGCTCGTATTGCCCTTGGTTTGAAAGATAGCCCACTAAAAGCAAACTTTAATATTATCGGTGGTGAAATCACTATCGGCAATGACCAACCAATTAAATTCTCTGGTTCTGTGATCCCAGCAAGTGCTGTTCAGAAAGCAAAGGCAGGAGCTAAAGTGGTTGTAGATATCAGTTACACTGGTACCGGTGGTAAGAACTCAATGCAAGGTGTATTGACCGTTAAACCGTAATCAAATTTCATTATTATGAAAAATGTTGTTCTAATTTTATTGTGTTTCGTTACCCTTGAATCGATCGCTCAAGATCGACCTCAACGTGGGCCATACAACACCTTGCCAGGAGGCGTAATTGATGGTGTAGCCATTCAAGACGAAGTACCTGTGCGCTCTAAGGTGGAGTACGAATACGTTCGTGCAAGTGATGTAACTTGGCAAAGACGCGTGTTTTCACGTATTGATGCACGTGAGAAAATGAACTACGACATTTTTCTACCTAACGACTTTTTCGATTATTCAGAGATGGAAGGTTCGGTTTATAAGCCGAAAACACCTGCTGACATTGATAATCCAAGTTGGTTAAAAGATGACAAACGTTGGTCTTTGTGGACAATCATTCAACGTCATATCATTCTTGGTGACCTCACAGTTTTTCGTGTAAATAGCCCATTCTATGATTATGGAGATGAAGATGGCTATTCACTGAAATACCCAATAGTCCGTAATGGTCAAAATGATTATTTCGAATCACAAGCCTATAAAGGAGCGGTTAATTCGGTAATGACATGTCAAGGTAATGGTGAAAAACTAACGATTTTCCGTAGGTATTCTGAAGACGAATGGTCTGTTGAAAAAACTAACCAAACATTAGAAAAATACCTTGATTCATTGGATGCAAAGAACCCAGAGTCTGATTACGAAGAACTTGGTCGTTATCCTTTTGAAGAATTGAAAAGATTGTGGGATCAAACAGAACCAGGTGGATTTGTTAGAAAAGATCGTATCACAATGTACTTGAATTCTAGCTGTATTGTTGCTTACTATATCAAGGAAGACTGGTATTTTGATAAAGAACGTTCAGTTTTGGATAAGAGAATTATTGCCATTGCTCCAGTAGCGCGTTATGCCGAAGCACCTGCTCCAGGTCCTGGCGAGTTAAGCTCTAGAGGTAGCTTGTTGTTTTACAATGAAAACGGCATGCCAATGCGTTTAGCAAACGGAAAGTTTGAAGAGTATACTGGCCGCGTCGAAGAGCGTGAAATGTTCTGGTTGTACTTTGATGAATTGCGCAATGTTTTAGTCAACTACTACGTTTACAACGACAAGAACGATGCTCAATGGATGTCTTTTGACGACTTATTCTGGAAGCGCAAATTCTCTTCAACAATTTACAAGGTATCTGACAAATTTGATCGTGAAATCGAAGACTACAAATTTGGTGTAGAAGCTCTTTATGAGTCTGAAAGAGTGAAAGAAAGCATCCGTAACTGGGAGCACGATCTCTGGAACTACTAAGATTCGTAACCAACAAATTAAATAAAGCCTCACTGTAAAGTGGGGCTTTTTTCATTTACTTTTGTATTGTGAAATGGATAGGAAAACGCATCAGTTTTGTTGATCAAAAAGACAAAACTACTATAGTCATCGACCCATCAAAAAGCACCTGGGTTTCTGCAATCATGGGAGCTTGGTTGGGTATGTGGTATGCCATAGGTGGCACTGTCATTTGGGCCTTGAATGTCATGAAACTTAAAAACCAAGAACAATTGATTCTTTGGGTCTTTTTGGTGTTTTGGCTATACTATGCTTGGCGGGTAACGATGAGTTTTTTATGGAATCTTCGCGGTCAAGAATATATCAAAATTGATCAAGAAGCTTTTTATCTAAAAAAATCTTTGCGTCATTTTGGTAAAACGACTACCTACTTTTTTGAGAACATGAAGAATTTCAAATATGAAATACCTAAGCAAGGCGGTTTTCAAGATGTTTGGGAGTCCTCGCCTTGGATCAATGGCGGAGAGCGTTTCGAGTTTGACTATTTCAATCAAAAAGTTCGTTTTGGCAGGAAACTCTCTGAGTCGGAAGCAAAACTACTCTATCAATTATTAAATAAGAAAATAAAAGCATAATGTACGGTAATATCAAACAATATTTAGCAGATGAACTAGCTCAAATTGAGTCTAATGGTTTATTAAAGCGTGAACGAATCATCACAACACCGCAAGGTGCAAATGTTCATGTAAGCACCGGTGAAGACGTCGTTATTATGTGTGCAAATAACTATTTAGGCTTGTCTTCTCATCCAGAAGTAGTGAGCGCGGCCAAAAGTGCGCTTGATACACATGGTTATGGGATGTCTTCGGTTCGTTTTATTTGTGGAACACAAGATATTCATAAAGAACTAGAGCGTAAAATTGCAGCTTTTTATGGTACTGAAGATACTATATTGTATGCCGCAGCCTTCGATGCAAATGGTGGTGTATTTGAACCTCTTTTTGGTGAACAAGATGCCATCATTTCAGACGAACTGAATCATGCCTCGATTATTGATGGAGTGCGTTTGTGTAAAGCTGTTCGCTACCGCTACAAGCATTCTGATATGTCAGATCTTGAAAAACAATTGCAAGATGCGCAAGCGCAACGTTTTAGAATCATTGTAACGGATGGTGTCTTTTCGATGGATGGAGATTTAGCCAAAATGGATGAAATTTGTGCTTTAGCTCAAAAATATGATGCATTGGTCATGACAGACGAATGTCACTCTGCTGGTTTTATTGGTAAAACTGGAAGAGGTGTTCCAGAACACTTTGGCGTCATGGACAAAGTTGATATCATTACAGGCACCCTTGGCAAAGCGCTTGGCGGTGCAATGGGAGGGTATACAACCGGAAAGAAAGAGATCATTGAGATGTTGCGTCAAAGATCGAGACCCTATTTATTTTCTAATTCATTGGCACCTGCAATTGTGGGGGCTTCAATCAAAGTTTTTGATTTACTCAGCGCAACAACTGAATTACGCGATAAGCTTGAAGCAAATACCGCTTATTTCAAAGAACGCATTATTGCAGCTGGGTTTGATATCAAACCCGGTGACTCTCCAATAGTGCCAATTATGCTTTATGATGCGGCATTATCGCAAGAATTTGCAAATAGATTACTCAATGAGGGCGTTTATGCAATCGGCTTCTTTTACCCAGTGGTTGCCAAGGGACAAGCAAGAATACGCACCCAAATTTCCGCGGCACATACAATCGCCGATTTAGATAAAGCAATTGCAGCTTTTGTGAAGGTGGGCAAGGAACTCAATGTAATTGCGTAGAAGCAATATTCTTATTGCTATGATAATTTAGCGGTCTCGCCAGGAATCGAACCTGGATCAAACGTTTAGGAAACGCTTATTCTATCCGTTGAACTACGAAACCAATTTTGTTAATTCATCCCACACAAGCGCTGCGGCATGATCCCAATTAAAGGCTTTGACACGTTCAAGGCCTTTTTTCTTGAGTTCAGTTTGCAAATCTACATCATTTTTGATTTTTTGCATTCCAATTGCGATTTCATCAATATCAAAAGGATCTACATAATATGCTGCATCAGCTGCAATCTCCGGTAAACAGCTTTTATTTCCGGCTAAAATAGGAGTTTCAGTTGCCATAGCCTCGGCAAGTGGCATTCCAAATCCTTCGAAATAGGGAATATATATAAATGCCGTTGCTGCTGCCATAATCAAGGCAAGTTTCTGATTATCAACATGCCCTAGAAAGTAAATACGCTTTTTCAAATCAGCTTGAAGTTCAAATTGTTGGGCATCCCACATCGCGGAACCAACAATGACCAATGCTGTTTCGGAATTAGTTCCAGCAAATTGTTGGTAGGCTTCAAGCAAGCGATGGATGTTCTTTCTTGGGTGCAAGGACCCTACGAATAAAAAATAGCTTTCGGGAAAATCTTGGCCCTGCATAAAGAATATTTTCTCATCGGAACTCAAGGGTTGATAAGCCTGATTGACGCCGTTATAAATAACTACTATTTTATCCGATGGAATAGAATAACAAGCAATGATATCATCTTTAGTAGTCTGAGAAACTGTGATGATCTTTGTGGCTTGCTGAGCAAATTTTGGAAAATAATATCGGTAATATTTTGAAACTAACCGTGGTAAATCTTTCGGAAAATGCTCGAAATTTAAATCGTGAATGGTAGAGAGTGTAGGTATCGTTAAACCCAATGGAAGCATGCCATCAGGAGACCAAAAAACATCAAGTTGATCTTTCTGAATGACTTTTTTTAAGCGCCATTGAAACCAAATAACGTATAAAAAAGGATGTCTGGTTGGTGGGTAAATCACTTTGGTGACGACATTAGAACCAAATTTATATTTTGGATCTACGGGGCGATCGAAGTACAAAACAAATTGATGTGTTGGTTGGGAAGCACAAATACGCGATACGAGTTCTAGGGTGTAATTTCCAAAGCCCTCCATCTTTGAACCCAGTAATGACCGCGTATTGATTCCGATGCGCATGTTTAAAATTGAAGGATATAATTGGAATATTTTTCTTGTCCTATGGTGGTTGACGGACCATGCCCACAATAGACAACGGTATCTTCTGGCATTTGAAAAAGCACTTGATGAATGCTATTCTTTAAGGTATTCAAATCGCCACCAGGTAAATCAACTCTGCCAAAACTTCCTTTAAATAATACGTCGCCATTTATAACAAACCCATCCGAATGGTAAAAAACGACATGCCCAGGTGCGTGCCCAGGAGTATAGAATACTTTGAATACCAAATTGCCAAATATCAAGTTTTGCTGATCTTCGAGTACTAGCTTTGGAGGTTCTGCCGGGATATACTGCTCAAAACCATACACTGTTGCATAGCGTTCGACTGCTTCCCAAGTTGGGATATCTGCGGAGTGCAGAAAAGCAGTTTTTGTAAATTGATCAAAGCAAAACTGGGCTCCTAAAATATGATCAATATGTGCGTGTGTAAACAAAATTGCATGAATATGCAGCTCATTTATTACGATGTAATCCTTGAGGGCAGCTTGTTCTTGCCTTGAATAACAGCCAGGATCAATAATGACGGCATCTGAACCTACAGAGACAACATAGGTGTTTTCTTGAAAACCATTGAAGCTAAATGCTTGAAGTGTTGCAGCCATAATTCAAATTTACTGCAATTATATTTAGCGCAGTAAATTTACGTGACCGGTTATCACCTCCTTATTGTTTTTAAAGTCGGTGTATTTTAATTTCCAGGTGTAAGTGCCATCTTGGCAAGGTCTGTAACGATAGGTGCCATCCCAATAATCTTTAAGATCTTTAGTTGCAAAAATGAGTTCCCCCCATCGGTTATAAATGGATAACTCTGCCTCTAAATAATTACCTCCAATCACTCTGAAATATTGATTGAACATATCTCCGTCAGGGGTAAAAGTATTTGGAATATAGAAAAATGGGTCGAAATAAATATTGACCTGACTTTGTGCAGTACAGCCGTTCTGATCGGTAAAAAAGACGCTATAAAGTGCATTCTGACTTGGGCTCACTTCAGTAGAGATACAATTGACGCAACTCACTTCGTCATCGGGGCTCCAAATGACTGAACCTGGTCCTGAAGTAAGTGCATTTAGCTCAATGACATCGCCTTGCACTGCATAAACATCGGGCCCAGCATTGACGTAGGCTGCAGCGAACACATTCACTTGAACTGTTGCGCTATCTTGACATCCTTGTGCATCTGTTCCGATGACTAAATAAGTTGTATTTGTTGGTGGCAAAACACTTACCAAAGCACCGTTGTTCGTTGAGCCCGATGCGCTTGGTGACCATTCATAATAGAGGGCACCATTTGCCCAAAGTTGAGCAGTTTGCCCCGGACAAACCGTTGTATCAGAACCTGCCCATATTTGCGCAGTTAAAATAGAAACCCACACAGAGTCTGTTTCAGTTCCGCAGCTGTTGGTGACATCAACGTAGTAATATTGAGGGCTCAAAGGAGAAATTTGAACGGTAGCTGTATTGGCACCGAGTAAGTTATTGGTTGGATACCACAAATAGGAGGTGCCGCCGCTTACAGATAGTGGCATGGCAGTGCCATAACAAAGCGAAACACTATCTATTAGTTGGGGTGTGGGTGGATTATTAAAAACAGTAATTTGAATAGAATCTTGAGCAGTACAACCGTTAATTGAAGTAATAGTTGCTGTGTAAGTGATAGAATTTTGAGGCGTAGATATGACATTGGAACCGCTTGTTGTATTCAAGTAATTTCCGGGTGACCATGTAATTGAACCTGTACCTACAGCACTTATTGGAACACTTGCGCCAATACAAATAGTAGTATCATTAGGAAGTGTAATTGTAGGTGTATTTACATTGAGTGTGATTTGCAATGTGTCTGAACCACAAGAATCGGCAACAATGACGCTAAAAGTAGTGGTTGCATTGATGGTTGCAGTTGGCTCCGCAATATTTGGGTTATCCAATACATTAGCTGGGCTCCAGGTGTAGGAATTTCCGCCATAGGCTTCGAGTTGATAGGAGTCTCCGGGGCAAATAGTCGAAGTGGGTTGAATAGCACCTGCGGTAAAAGCACCAATGTTAACTGTAACTATAACAGAATCTGGTGTAAAACAGCCCGTCGAATCGAAGGCAACTAAAAGAACGTCATAGATACCTGGAGTTGTGTAGGCATGAATGGGTTCGTATGCATTGGAGGTATTTCCGTCACCAAAATCCCAAAAGAATGAGTTGGCGTTTTGTGAGTTGTTGTCAAAAAAGACACTTTGTGGAATGCAAATGAGGGGTGCTGGTTGTGCG
This sequence comes from Flavobacteriales bacterium, assembly GCA_046091725.1. Taxonomy (GTDB): domain Bacteria; phylum Bacteroidota; class Bacteroidia; order Flavobacteriales_D; family Crocinitomicaceae; genus UBA952. The sequence continues at coordinate 13,957 of JBJTCG010000065.1, forward strand.
GCGATGGCTTCTATGGTGCTGAGCTCAAACTTAAAGCAAGCCAAATTACAGTTTGAACTTTGATTAGTTGGCGACCACGAGCCGGGTGTGCTCGTAAACCCGTAGTCATTGCCTCCACAGGCTCCACAGACCGCGTGATAAATCCTTCCTTGATTGTCAAATCGGCTGGTACCACCATCGACATGATTTGAACTACTTGTAAGACCACCCATAAAGGTGGCGTATTTCAGTGCACTGGCATCTTGATCAAGTACGGCGATGTAAAAATTGGAGCCATTGGTATTGAGCTGATACGCATCGAGCGTTACCGGGAAATTATTAGTAGTTGAAAAAGCTGCTTGTCCGTACAGTTGATTGAGCTGACCACCCCAACCGGCCAAATAAATATCGTAACAATCGGAAATTAAAAAAGCAGTTGGTGACAATTCTACATTACCTGTACCCGCACCAATCATGGTAGTCCAGCTGATGTTAGCAAGGTCAGAACTGTACTTCCTGATAAATTGCCCTGAATTTGCGTTCCCATAACAACCTGGGGTAATTGCCCACGCAGACTGCGATTGCCCGTAAACATAAACACCATTATTGACATCTGTTCGGACAAAATATGTTTGGTCGTATTCTGCTAATCCCATGTAGGTTCCTGATTGTAAAGCACCACTTGCCGAATTAATGCGCAACGCGTAACCGTCGGCACTGCCACCATTGAAAGAAAGGTCGTTGCCACCACTGATCGGTAAGGAGGTTGATGTAGTGCCGCCAGCCACATAAACACTTCCGTTGCTTCCTGTGGTGATAGAATTACCTGACTCAGAGCCACTACCACCGAAATAACTACTCCAAATTAACTGGGATAAATTGGTGTTCAATTTAAAAACTACGGCATCCTGAGTTCCATTTAATGTTGCTTGAAATGCATTGATAGTCGGGAAGTTCGAGGAAGTAGTTGTACTGGAGACATAAACGTTTTGATTGGCATCTAAGACAATTTCACCTCTAAATTGATCTCCATAATTGTAAAACAAACTTGCGGCATTGAGCCCATCTGTATTTGACCCACCAATAAAAGTTGAGGCAATAAGAGAAGTACCAGCAGCATTGAAACGAGCAATATAGATATCAGAGCCATTGAATTCCAGAGAGTTTTGAAGTTGATATGGGCCTCCATTAAAGCTGTTGTCGTAGGACTGGCCAGCCATTGGAAAGTTTGTTGACGAGGTGACACCATAAACATACAGTTCGCCGTTAGGGGCACAAACAAAACTGTGCGGCGTTTCGTTTCCAGAACCACCTAAATAAGTTGAATAGAGCAGTGCAGTACCGGTGGCATTGAATTTCGTGATAGAAACATCCATTGGAAATGTGCCTGTTCCGGAATTATAGCTGGCGTCAAATACACCAACTGTAGTCGGATAACCGGATCCAAAAACAATGCCACCTCCGAATAGATTACCATTGATGTCTGGCGTAGCTGTAAAACCCCAGTTGTCTACGGGTGATCCCGTAAAGGTTGAAAAAGTCAGGCTGGGATCTATGTAAAGGGTTTGATTGGGGTCATATGCTTCATTTACATAGAAGTCAATTTGACCATTTTCAAACGCCCAGTGAATAGGAACATCTAATTTGCTGCCATTTGTATCTGTATGCCAAGCAAGCGGCTTACTATAGGAAATTTCACCAAAGCGGTGCTTGATTAATAAATTTCCTTTGGCGTCTATCCAGACGGAATCTGCTCCAAGGATTTCGAAGGAAAATTGCCCAAGATCTCCGTGGGGCACAAGTTCAAGTTGAAAAGCAAGCTGATCATTTACAGTAGTATAAATGAGCTTTCCATCCTTAAAATATTGAGAGTCTTGAAGAGTAGAAAACCCCCTGACTCCGGATTTCCATTGAGACGGGTCATTACCGATGAAATAATTGTGGTAATGCGCACTCGAGTCCCTCGCTTCAAAATGTGCATTATTACCGTATTTAAATACATGCTTGATACATTGGTATTGACCTAAAGATTCGTTTTCATGACTATCTTCAGTATCGTGGCTATGCTGAGTTGCATTGGATAAGAAATACGTTAGGCCTTGATTTTCGATGTACACCCTGCCGCTAGAAATTGGAAGGTTGTATAAAATACGTTGGTCCCATTGTCCTTTGTTGGGGTACATCCAAACCTGTTGTGCAGAGGCAAGCTGGACCCAACTAAAAACAACCAAAAAACGTATTAGTATTTTCATGTACTAAGTAAAATTAACACATTCGTTATCAAACTCAAAAATATAAACTATCAGTAACGCATATGGTTGCCAAAACTGCCTAAAAAATTGCGTCAAAGCTTTAAAAATGTTTTATTTGTACCCTCATTCTTATCATTATGAAAATGAAGTCTCTTTTACTCCTGTTTTTCGTTTTTACAGCTAGTCTTTTATTTGCTCAAGACTACTCCAGACTCCAAGTAAATGTTGCCAATGGTGAACTCAAACTATTAGCAGACCTTGGTGTTGCAGTTGATCACGGTTTTTATAAAGAAGACAAGTATTTCATCGCAGATTTTTCAAGTGCTGAAAAAGCAATAATGGATCAACATAACGTGAAATATGAAGTTTTGATTTCAGATTTAGAAGCTTACTACGAAGCTATTTTGAATCCTGAAAAACCCTCATCTACCGCGATTGAGGCCAATACTTTCGATCAAGAAAAAAATACAACTTGTAATAATTCTTCTACAACCTCACCATCGGCAAACCCAACTACGCCTACTCATTTTAATTTAGGAACGATGGGAGGCTATTTGAAATACCAAGAATTGCTAGCTGAACTAGATGAAATGGCGGCTGTCTACCCCAATTTAATTACAGTCAAAGCTCCTATTTCAAATTTTTTAACCTACGAAAACAGACCCATCTATTATGTGAAAATTTCGGATAATCCAGACCAAGATGAAGCAGGTGAGCCTAAAGTTTTATATACTGCAATTCATCATGCGCGCGAACCAATGAGTTTGATGGAAACGGTTTTCTTTATGTGGTATGTTCTTGAAAATTACCAATCAAGTGCTGAAATACAATACATAGTGAATCACTTGCAACTATATTTTGTTCCATGTGTCAATCCTGATGGCTATGTATATAATCAGACTACAAATCCAAATGGTGGGGGAATGTGGCGCAAAAACCGCAAGTTAAATTCTGGTGGGTCTTATGGCGTGGATCTCAACAGAAATTATTCTTACGGATGGGGCACAACCGGTACCAGCACGAATCAAACGAATGAAACCTATTGTGGTACCGCACCATTTTCAGAACCTGAAACCCAAGCCATGCGTTGGTTGGTTCAAAACAATCATTTCATTACGGCTTTCAATGCGCATACATACGCTGAAGACATCCTTTTTCCAATAGGTACAACTACCGCAGAATTTGCCGATCACCATGATTATTTCCAAACTTGTACCAATCACATGGTTCAATACAACGGGTACACAGCAATGAAAAGTTCGGCCTTGTATCCGGCATCCGGAGATTCTGACGATTACATGTACAAATTAGATATTGGCATTGGGCAAAAAGACACGATGTTTGTGCATACCCCTGAGGTTGGGACGGCATTTTGGCAGCCGCAAGCGGAAATCATCCCAACTTGTAAAGAAATGTTCTTTCCAAATCTTATCCTGGCTCATCTTGCAGGGCGCTATGTTCTTGTAAAAGATCAAGATCCAAGTACGATTAATGCCCTTTCAGGTAATTTTACACATCAAGCCATTAGGCTTGGAAGAGAAAGCGGTCCGGTAACTGTCAGTATTATACCGCTCCAAAATATCACTAATGTAGGAGCGGCCGTAACTCATAATTTAGCGATTCAGCAAAGCGTCGATGCATTGATTAGCTATACATTGAATCCGAGTATCCAATTTGGCGATACCGTCAAATATATCTTGCAAACCGACAACGTTTTTTGGCAAAAAAACGACACCATCACTAAAGTTTTTGGATCCTATAATGTCTTGACTGTTGAAGACGCCACGGATCCAAGTGCTTGGACTGGAAACTGGAATACTACCTCAACTACTTATGTCACAGCTACCAAATCATTCACAGACACGCCGTCAGGTAATTATGCAAATAATACAAATACGACTTACACATATACACCTGCCATTGATCTTACGAACAAAAGTGCTGCAAAAATTACGTTTTGGTGTAAGTGGAATATTGAGGCAGGATATGACTTTACGCAATTCCAAGTTTCTACCGACAACGGACAAACATGGATTGCACAGTGTGGAAACTACACGACATTAGGAACTTCTGGTAATGGTAGTGTTCAGCCTGCTAACAAGCCACTTTGGGATGGTGTACAATCAGATTGGGTTTTAGAGGAAATCAACCTGAGCGATTACCTTGGTCAAAGTATCAAAGTGCGTTTTCAGTTAAAGTCTGATGGCGGAACTAGACAAGACGGTTTCTATTTTGATGATTTTACCATATTAGCCAATGAAATTGACAGTACTGCTGTTGCGTTTTTGGATAAAAATCAAATATCGATTGTGCCAAACCCTAGTAATGGGAAATTTACTATCAAAGGTTTAACCGAACAAACAACTTACCAAATTGAGGATTCAAGAGGCAGAAAAATTCAAGAAGGTGTGATCGATGTCAATCATTCAAGTCTTGAACTCCAAGAAAAAGCAGGGGTTTATTTCTTAAAAACCAATGTCAAGGGTCAAAACTTGAGCATCAAAATTTTACTGCTTCATTAAAGCAGAATAAACTGATTGATGCGATCAATATATGCCTGGTATCCAGCAACAAAAGGCGTGGTCTCGTGTTCGCCACCAGGCACAATATACGACTCTTTGTATCCTTGTGTTTTGTTGTTGTAAACTGGTTGCCCATGACTCTTGATTGCTAAAAATGAATCTGCTTCACCGTGAATCCAGAGCAATGGAATACTGATTTTCTTGATTTCTGTGGCATTATCTATTTGAAGGTCGACTAAAAAAGAACCCGGCATAGAAAGCAAAGCTGCATCTTGGATCATTACTTCCGCAGAAGCGAAAGGAGCTTCTAATATCAACTTGCTAGGCTCTAACGCATATTCAGCTGGGTGAGCTGCGACTTCACATGCTGCAGCTGAACCTAAAGAAAAGCCAAATAAAATAAAGCGTTCCTTTTGTAGTCCTTGGTCTTTTAACCATTGGATAGCAGCTGCCGTGGATCTGTACATGTTCTCCTCTGAGGCTTTGCCTTCAGAAAGCCCAAAACTCGGGTAATCAAACATCAGTACGCCATAGCGCCCAAGACCACCGGTATTTGCATAGAGTTTTTGTCGGGGCCAATAAAAATCCATGTGGTCCTTGTTACCGTGGCAATACAAAATCACGGTATCGGTACTAATTTCGTTGAGATTTCCGACATAAATAGCGCTCATTTTAGCTACCCCTTCTTCGAGCGCTACATCGAGCTGAAATTGATGAATCATGGATTCAGGGACATTGAACTGCCCACCTAAGTCAAGCGTTAGTTCACCTTGATAGGCATCGAGTTGGTATGATTCGATTTGACTTGGGTTAAATAAAAATCCGTCGAGACGTTTTCTGCAGGAAACAAGGCTCAAGGTTACCAAGCAGATTAGTGTTATTTTTTTCATGATTACAAGCGATAAGTGACACCAAAATACAAGCCAGTTGCTCCTTGATTCTGAAGCAAACTTGGGTAAGGCACTACGATATTTTCATTGGAAGAATTCGGAGCAAGTACTTTTACTTCGACTTGATAAGTCCAATTCGGACGGATCCATTGATGACCTATCTGTAGATTCGGGATCCATAATTGTTCGTTTGGTCTTCCTTGAGATTCAACCCTGTAGAAATCAAACCAATTGCTAAGGCCCGCATAAAAGAAGTTGTAATTGCGGTGATAAACGGAACACATTTTATCAAGATGCTCGGGCTTCCATTGCCTGCCATACTTGAAATAATAATTAGCGTCTAGTTGTGGCCAAAGGCGGTTGGCACCAGTGTAAAAATCAAGTAAAAAGTTGGCATTTAGTTGGCCAGAGACGCCCATTCGGTCATTGCTCCAGATTTTCTGTGAGGCTCCGAGTTCAAATTGTCCAACGCCAAAGGCAAGAGAAGTCGTTTGAAGAGCGCCCATAACCGTTGTTTGATCAGTGAGACCGCGTCCGTATCCGATTGACGTAAAAGGTATTGGAATGGCACCAATGCCGGGGACTTTGGCAATTGGCCCACCAAAATGAGCACTGATCACTTGTTCGCCTTTTTTCAATGGTTCAACGAAACGCGCAGGTGCACACGCACTCAAATAAAGTGCGCTGAGTCCTAAAAATATCGATTTATACATAGGTCAAATATAAAAAGATTAACCATCCAAATTGCTTACCTTTGCTTTATGTCAGGGTCGAGCTATGGTCAAATCTTTAAACTTACCACTTTTGGTGAGTCTCATGGTACTGCCATTGGTGGCGTCATTGAGGGTTTTCCTTCCAATTTCCCGCTTGATTTGGATGCAGTCCAACTAGCCCTAGATAAAAGACGTCCGGGCCAGTCTGGTTTGGTCTCTCCACGAAAAGAAGCGGATAAATTAGAGGTGATTTCAGGTATTTTTGAAGGTAAAACCACAGGTAGCCCGATCGCATTTTTAATTCAAAATCAGGATCAACAATCCAAAGATTACAAAGCGCTCAAAGACACTTATCGTCCTTCGCACGCCGACTACACATATCAACAAAAATACGGTAACCGCGATCATCGTGGCGGTGGTCGTAGTAGTGCCCGAGAAACAGCTTGTCGGGTAGTAGCTGGCGCAATTGCTGCACAAGTCCTAGATAAATTGGGCATCAAAGCCTCAACTTATGTCGATCAAATTGGTTCAGTTCAACTGACCAACCCTAAATGGTATAGCCATTCAGAGATTGAAGCATCTGCTTTGCGCTGTCCAGACCCAGTTTTAGCTATCCAGATGGAATCCTTATTGAAAGAAGTTCAACAGCAAGGAGATACTATCGGAGGCGCCATTCGTTCCATTATTGAAGGTGTTCCGGCAGGATGGGGCGAACCCGTTTTCGACAAATTACACGCTGAGCTCGGAAAAGCAATGCTTTCGATCAATGCTGTCAAAGGTTTTGAAATCGGAAGCGGATTTACAGCCATTCAAATGAAAGGTTCTGCCCACAACGATCAATTTTTACCAGATGGCAGTACCGTTACCAATCATTCTGGGGGTATTCAAGGCGGCATTTCAAACGGCATGCCCATTTCTTTCAGAGTGGCATTTAAGCCGGTAGCCAGCATTGCACAAGTACAAGAGGTTTTAGAGGCCAATGGCCAACTCAAAGAATTAGCTATACAAGGACGCCACGATGCTTGTGTCGTTCCGAGGGCAGTGCCAATTGTTGAAGCAATGGCCCACATTGTTCTGCTCGATTTCTATTTAAGACAACAACGCAATACACTTTTTTCATGATACAACGCATTCAAACAATTTACTTTATCATCGTCATGGTGCTTTTATCTTCACTGCTTTCAGGTGTTGAAATATTTGGTTTTCAGACGGCAAAAAATTATTGCTCATATTCCGTTTACGGGGTTCAATCATTTAAATCTGGGGCTAGTGTAGCACATGCCAAAGCAGAAAACATCCAAGGATCTGTACTGTTTTATTTTGTAATAGCCTTTGTTTTATTTCTTTATTTAGCTTTAATGGCCTACAAAAATTTAAAAAGACAATTCGCACTTACCCGAATAGCTTTGTTGCTTTATGCCATTTCACTATTAGCGTTATTACTGTTTGGAAGTTTCGGTTTGATCGTGAAAGGAGCAGTCGGAATAGAGCTGGGTATAGGCTACTACCTTTCTGTGGTCGGTCTGCCAATCATTTACTTTGCATTTAAAGGCGTAAAAAAGGACAAAGATTTACTTGAATCTTTAGACCGCCTCCGTTGATCTTATGAACTTTCTTTCTGTTGAACAACTCACCAAATCATATGGTGAAAGACTTTTATTTTCTGAGCTTACCTTTGGCATTGAACAAGGGCAAAAAGCAGCCATAGTTGCAAAAAATGGATCGGGTAAAACAACCCTTTTGCGATGCTTACTTGGTAAAGAGCCTGCCGATTCCGGGAGCATTACCTTTCGAAAAGAGCTGCGGATTGCATTTATGGAGCAGACCGAAGACTTGAATCCTGAACTTAGTGTGCTCGATGCTGTTTTAGCTCATGATTTACCAGAAATTCAATTAGTCAAATCTTACAATGACGCATTAGCTGCAAATGATGAAGAAAAGCTGGGTATTTTGTACCAAGCGCTTACAGAACATCAGGCTTGGGACCTCGAGGTGAAGGTTCAGCAAATCATGTCTGTTCTGAAACTCAAAGATCTCAAACAAAAAGTAGGAGAACTTTCAGGTGGGCAAAAGAAAAGAGTAGCCTTAGCCAAGGTTTTATTAGCAGAAGCAGAGTTTTTGATTTTAGACGAACCAACTAACCACCTCGACTTAGACATGATAGAGTGGCTTGAGAATTATTTATCTGCTTCTCAACTCACTATTTTAATGGTTACCCATGATCGCTATTTTTTGGAAGTGGTTTGTGATACTATATTTGAATTAGCTGATCAAACTATTTATCGATATAAAGGCAATTTCTCCTATTATTTAGAAAAAAAGGCTGAGCGTGAAGATCAACTTCAAGCTACGATAGAAAAAGCCAAGAATACATTTCGCAAGGAACTCGACTGGATTCGTAGGCAACCCAAAGCTCGCGGAACCAAGCAAAAAGCCCGTGTAGACGCTTTCTCGGATCTTAAAAAAGTGGCTACTCAGCGCCTTGATGAAGATGAATTGGAACTACCCATCAAAATGGAACGTTTGGGTACTAAAATTGTCGAATTTCATAAAGTTTCTAAGTCATATGATGAATTAGTCATATTAGATGATTTCAGTTACCATTTTCAACGCCAAGAGCGCTTGGGTATTGTCGGCAACAATGGTACGGGTAAAACCAGTTTCTTAAAACTTTTAACAGGCGGGATTGAGCCAGATAAGGGTAAAATTGTCATTGGCGAAACCGTCGTTTTTGGCTATTATTCCCAAGACCTCATTGAGGTAGACCCCGACATGAAGGTCATTGATGTTGTGCGTGAGGTTGCTGAGTTTATACCACTGGAAAAAGGCAGGCAACTCAGTGCTGCGCAATTGCTCGAGCGTTTTTTGTTTCCTCGAGACATGCACTATCATTT
>JBJTCG010000066.1:0-2720 GCA_046091725.1 Flavobacteriales bacterium
AAATAAACCCGCCGGAGTCATGACCTTGTTACAACAGGTTTGCCCTGCAATAAATGGAAAAGGGCTTGCTTTAATAACGCCGCCTGAGGTTGATGTTGGTGCAGGATATACACCTGCAAGCTGAACGCCATTTTGAGTCACACTATAAACGCCAATCCCCGAGGTATCTTGATTGATTAAAATCCAATAATCTTTCTGGTTGGCATGCCTAATTGCACAAATACCTTCAAATGAATAGTCATAAACTGCCACATCAGCATCTATTACTTCCCCTAAACCACCATTTAGGCTCATATCAATTTTGAAATACCTAAAACCTCTGCCATTTGGTTCTGCTGCTAAAACGGCAGGTGTTGCGTCCACGTTATGCTCTTGTTCCTCCATTGTGAAAAGGTAAAACACATTTGGTTCGCCAGGAGCCGGAACAATCACGGATGACTGCGCAGCACTCCAGCCTCCGCCTTCCACACCCTGCATGTCATACATGACCTCGTTGTTTTTATTCCAAATTTTTCCTCCATCTTGACCGCTTGCTGGTATTCTGCCTCCGCCATTTGAATAAAATAATAGGTTTCCATTTTCATCGCAATAAGAAGTGCTTCCTTCGAAAGTGAAAATCTGACTTCCTGAAGTTTGAACAGGAGAGCCGCTGTTGAAATCCAAACTATGTCCGACTCCAAAATGCCAAACATTGGCTTCTTTTTGAGTAAAACCAATTTTGGCCAATACAAGGAGTAAGCAGAGGCAATGATACTTTTTCATCGGAGTAAGCTAAAATGCCCTCTAATGGTTTTGGATTCTTGCATTCCGTCAAAACGATATCGTACTTGATAAGTATAAACGCCACTTTGCGCGGAAACGTTATTTGGGCCGTAATTGCCATTCCAACCGATTTCAATGTTCTTGCTTTCAAAAATGAGTTCGCCCCAACGATTAAAAATCTGCAAGGAGAAGTCTGAAGGATCGATTTTATTCCCCTCGATTTGAAAGTACTGATTCAGTGCATTGCCGTCAGGAGTAAAAGCATTTGGTATATATAGGGTAGCATTTTCAAATAAGCCGATAATACTTGTGGCGCTGCTTGTACAACCTGCCAGATTTGTCACCTGGAGTACGATTGAAAATTCATTTGAAGTATTGTTCGGAATAGAGAATGCAGGGTTTTGCTGTGTGCTGGTTTCGGTATTATTGCCAAAATTGACCGTCCATAGCCAGCTATCCACCTGACCCAATGTAGCATCTGTAAGTTGTATATTTTGATCTCCTATTTGTAGCACTTCAGGAGAAAAATCAAACGCGGCAAGGGGTGTATCCAAAAACGTAATGTAGTTGTTGAGTGTAAAGGTATCGGAACAGCCAGCAGTTGAGTTGACTATTAAGGTAATATCGTAAACCCCCGGTGCATTTGGAGAGAAGGTAACATTCGTTTGATTGGAGAGCACTTGACCATCTAGGAGCCAAGTGGTATTTAATCCGAGTTGAGGTACGCTTTGGTTGTTCAGCGTGAGTACTTCGTCTGAGCAAAGTAGCGTATCAGAAGCCGTAAAAGCAGCAATTGGTAGTGGATTGACTTCAATGTACATGCACTCGGTTAGGGTGTCTCCATTCGCATCGGTAACGGTAAGACATGCCAAGCCACTCGAAGTTGGATTAAAACTAAAGGCTTCCTGCTGACTTACTACTTGACCTTCGAAGGTCCAGGAATAAGTGAATGGACCAATTCCGTTGTTGTTGAATAAGAGCATTGGATTGACGCTTTCGCCAAAACAGATACTTGTGTCGTTGGAAATGGCGATGTCCCATATGGGGGTGGTATAAAATGGATCTGTACAACAAGTGCCGCCTTCAGATAAATCATAGATTTCGGTAGTCCAGCAATTATAGGAGGTATGATGAAAACGAAGGCTACCACCAAAGGCATTGATAAAATAGGCTACTGTTTCGTCTGGTGTATTGCCCCCACCTGCTTGATAAAGGGTGTCACACTGCCCGCTCACACCAATCATGAGGCCACTTTGATAAGCTTGTCCGTTTTGATGATCCGGGAAGTATCCGAGAGGAGGGGCAGTTAAAATTTGCACCAATGAAGGATTCACACCTGATATACTTGTGGTAATATTTCCTAGACCACAGTGGTTGTTATTTTGACTCGAATTAAAACCGGCGTATAGTACCTCCGTAACATTTCCGACAAAAGCACCGCTGATATTAACGATAACTGGCTCGTAGGTGGAAATGCCAATCTTTAAATTGGGAATGTTCTGGTCACAGTTGATGTTGAGTGTGCCGCCGTCGTAATTGGAATAGATGACTACATTTCCATTTTGATTACAAATAGGAGAACTGTTAGGGTTAGGAACAAAATTATTGTAGAGCAAAAACCACTTGTGCGTCATGCCAGATGGAGGAACACCCGTAGATCCTGAAGCGGACGGAAACAAACAACTTGAGTTGATGCTAGTGCCAAACTGTTCGGGAACCCATGCTTGTCCGTTGTTGACTTGAATATTTTGAAATGCTGTTCCTTGGCTACTTGTGCCGATTCGGATGCCAATTTCGATCGGCGTTTGAGTGCTATTGACCGATGAATAATCACCGTAAATAAATTCTATGCCAGGCCAAATAACAGAGGTGAAATTCAGCTTCGCCTGAAACGAGAAAACTTCACCTTGCATACCCACTCGCCGCACATTTTGCCATTGCACAATAATACAGTTCGG
>JBJTCG010000067.1:0-2894 GCA_046091725.1 Flavobacteriales bacterium
TCGATATAATTATAAATTGTTTTATAGCTATTTTCATCAATTACCTCAATAATAAAATTTGAAAAATCATCAACTGATCCCATTTTAAATTGACGCACACCGGCAATGAGTTTCTTTTTTACTTCCTCGGCGATATTTGAGGGAATGTATGCTCTGGAAGCTGCAGAGCATTTTTGCCCTTGGAATTCAAATGCACCACGTAGCAGGGCGGTTACTAAAATATCTGGATCTGCACTTTTATGCGCCAACACAAAATCCTTACCTCCTGTTTCACCAACTATACGTGGATAAGATTTATACCGGCCAATGTTTTTCCCGATTGTTTCCCACATTGCATTGAAAACCTGCGTAGACCCAGTGAAATGCACCCCTGCAAAATCTGGATTAGTAAAACAAGCTTCACCAACTGAATGCCCGTCTACATAAATCAAATTAATAACTCCGTCAGGCAATCCTGCCTCTTTTAAAATACGTAAGGTTAGCTGTGCAGAATAAATTTGTGTGTAGGCGCATTTCCATACTACTACATTACCACACAGCGCAGCAGAAGCAGGAAGGTTTCCTCCAATTGCCGTAAAATTGAACGGAGTAATAGCTAACACAAAGCCCTCAAGCGGACGATATTCCATCCGATTATGAATGCCGGGACTACTAATAGGTTGCTGTTTGTAAATTTCACTGAGGTAATGAACATTGAAACGTAAAAAATCAATCAATTCACAAGCTGCATCAATTTCCGCTTGGAATGCATTTTTGCTTTGACCAAGCATAGTAGCGGCATTGATATAAGGACGGTATTTAGTGGCCAACAAATCAGCTGCTTTTAAGAAAATATGTGCGCGATTTTCCCAGGAAAGATTAGCCCAACCTTGTTTTGCTGCTAACCCCGCATCAATGGCTTGTTTCACATGCTTTGCTTCACCTTTATGAAAATACCCCAGCAAGTGTTTTTTCTCGTGGGGAGGGTGTATGGCAATTTTATTACCCGTACGAATTTCTTTACTGCCAATGTATTGTGGTATATCTGCAACCTGCGATTTCAATTCTTTGAGTGCCGCTTTCAATCGAATCTTCTCGGGCGAGCCTGGTCCATAATTCAAAACAGGCTCATTAACTGGTAATGGATAAGAAAAGGTGCCCAATGACATAAAAGGTGTTTATGGTTGTAAATAAAGGTACAAAAACTTAAGACTGCTTATTATCTTTTTCGCTCATCAAAAACGCTTTGATAAAACCATCCAACTCTCCATCCATAACAGGCTGTACGTTACCTACCTCAAAATCAGTTCGATGATCCTTAATCATTTTATAGGGATGAAAAACATAGCTACGGATTTGGCTCCCCCACTCGATTTTTTTCTTAGTACTGTTTACAGCATCTCTTATTTCATTTCTCTTTCGTAACTCTTCCTCGTAAAGACGGCTTTTTAACATGGTCATAGCTTTTTCACGATTACCCAGTTGTGATCGCTCGGTTTGGCAAACCACCACAATTCCAGTTGGAAGGTGCGTCAACATTACTTTTGTTTCAACTTTATTTACGTTTTGACCACCTGCGCCCCCACTACGCGCAGTCTCCATTTTCACTTCAGCTTCTTTTATATCAATATGAATGGTATCATCGACTAAGGGGTATACAAATACTGATGAAAAGGAAGTGTGTCTTCGAGCATTACTATCAAAAGGAGAAATACGGACCAGTCTGTGTACGCCACTCTCAGCTTTTAAAAACCCATACGCGAATGGCCCCTCAAACTGCAACGTACACGTTTTAATACCTGCACCATCGCCCCATACCCAATCTAGCTCTGTAAATTTCCATCCTTGCTTTTCACCATACATGCGGTACATTCTAGCAAGCATTTCAGCCCAATCCTGGCTTTCAGTCCCACCTGCACCAGAATTGATTTGTAGAACTGCGGGTAATTCATCTTCAGGTTCGTTCAAAGTTGCTTTAAACTCTGCATCATCAAGCAAAACTTGTGCTTTGTCAAAGGCTTCCTGGGTTTCACCCTCCGCTGCATCTCCTGCTTTCCAGAAATCAAAAAGTACAGCAAAATCATCCACAGATTGTTCTGCTAAAGAATAAATACCCACCCAATATTCATTGAGTTTGATACTCTTCATTATTTCGGTGGCACGCTTATTATCGTCCCAAAAACCAGGACTTAGCGAAAGCTGTTTGTCTTGTGCAATCTTTTGAAGTCGGTTCTCAACGTCAAAGAAACCTCCTTATCCCGGTTACGCGGGACCGCATATCCTGTAATTTCTCAATTGTCATACTGCAAAAGTAGTTGATTAATACTGAAAATGAATCGTGGTGGCTCCTTGCCCAAAACGGGGGTCATACCTATTTTCAAAAAAATGCACTTCCTTCATTTGACGCAAAAGCTGATGTATTTCGCTTTTTAACTTTCCTTCGCCTACGCCATGTATCACCACCAAGGTTGGCTGTTGATTTCGTATGGTTCTTTCAACCACTTTATCAAAATGTGCAAGTTGTGTTTGTAAAATTTCAAAATTTGACAGCCCCTTCCAATCAGCCAAAAGATTTTCAATATGTAAATCCACAATATGCGAAAAGGAATCTATGAAATCCTGCTGGTGTAGTGCTGAGGTTGGCGATATGCCAACAGTGGGTTTTATAGTAGCAGAAGGCGTCAACGAAAGAGTATCCTTTTCAGGATAGTTATCAACAATTGAAATTGAAAAACTAGCTAACTTCTGTGTACGGACATTTTCTAACTGCTCAAACAATTGTCGAGGTTTTAATTTAACAGTAGTGGTTAGCTGATCTTGAAATTTGGAAGGAGCACCAACCAGATTAAATTTAAAATTGAAGACTGGATTATCACTTAAATCTTCGAATAAAATATCATGTAAATAAAAATCAG
>JBJTCG010000068.1:0-3887 GCA_046091725.1 Flavobacteriales bacterium
GACAAGAAATAGCCGGTTGTGCCTGGAGGTATGATATTAACATTGAGTGTGCCGTTGTTGTATGGAAAAGACTGCCCATTGGTATTTGACCAAACAAAATTGCTTCCTGGGCTATTGACCATCATGTATGGTATCTGTGAAATGGTATAAGAGGCAGTGTTGGTAGGAGATGTAGGTAAAACCCGGCGCCCATCTTGATTTGCTCCCCAAACGGTATTGTTTCTTCCTGGGGTAATATGCGCTATTGGCATTGGCGCATTATTTTGAGAGCCTTGAATTGCCAAACCACTATTCCATGTAGAACAAATTGGTTTGTTACCGATGTGAAGTTCAAATACGTTAGTTGTTTCATAAAGCACAATGGCCATGTAGTTACATTGTGATGTACAGCTGAACATCATGATGTTTTTGTAGAGGACAACAAACTTTCGGTTAGGCGCTGTTCCGATGGTCTGATATTGGATTTGACCACCCAATGACGGATTGATATCTTGGTAAGTCAACATAATGGTATTCTTGGCAGCAGCAAAGCCAGCGTTGGGTAAGGTTCCGACACCAGCTAAGGACCAAGGGCAATAGCCACTTGCATTGGCGAGATTGAACGAAATAAGGCCGTTGGAGCCAATGACACACTGCGTGTAATTAGTGCCATAGAAATTAAAAGTAAAACCCATACTTACTGCCGCAGACCATGCATCATCTGAAAGCGTGACGTTGGTAGGGGCATTCAGGTATAGACCAGCCGAAGTTCCAGGGGTTGTACCTGAATTACAGTTATTAATTACGACGGTTTGACCTGGGCAAACAGTGGTGTCTTGTCCTAGGCAAAGCGTTACAGGACCTTGTGCCAAAAAAGACGAGAATGTCATGGACTGAACTAATAAAACTAGTGCAGCAAATTTGGCGATCGGTGTATTTTTAGAAAACGTCATTTTTGTAGTAGTTGATTCAATACGGTTCATAAACGCAAATATAAGTCCTAGAGTTGCTTTTTGACAAGCAAAATCACACACTTTTTATCAATTCTTTTCAATCATGCACTCGATGGGTGAATTAGTGTCATTTAGACACTAATAAAATGTTGAAAAAAGATGAATGCAGGAGTGCTTTTTCAGTTAATTTTGCCCAAAGTTTACAAACAAAAAACAACTCTTATGTCAAATCAGTATCACGCAGAAATTGAAGCTTTCATGGATCGTGTTCGTGCCAAAAATGGCCATGAACCAGAGTTTTTACAAGCCGTCCAGGAAGTAGCTGAAGCTGTTATTCCTTTTATTGAGGCTAATCCTAAATACAAAACCTCAAAAATTCTAGACCGTATTGTTGAGCCAGAACGCACCATTATTTTCCGCGTTCCGTGGTTAGATGACAACGGCAACATTCAAGTGAATCGCGGGTACCGCGTTGAATTCAACAGCGCAATCGGACCATACAAAGGTGGTTTGCGTTTTCACCCTTCTGTGAATTTGTCAATTCTTAAATTCTTAGGTTTCGAACAAATCTTTAAAAACTCCCTAACTACTTTACCAATGGGTGGAGGAAAAGGTGGTTCTGACTTTGATCCGAAAGGAAAGTCTGACAACGAAGTCATGAAGTTTTGTCAATCTTTCATGACAGAGCTTTTCCGTCACATTGGAGCTGACACCGATGTACCTGCTGGTGATATCGGCGTAGGTGGCCGTGAAATTGGCTACATGTTTGGTCAATACAAGCGTTTGCGCAACGAATTTACTGGTGTTTTAACCGGAAAAGGTCGCAATTGGGGTGGTTCTTTGATCCGTCCGGAAGCAACAGGTTATGGTACAGTATATTTTGCAAAAGAAATGTTGGCCACTAAAGGTGACTCTTTTAACGGTAAAATTGTAGCTGTTTCTGGTTCTGGTAACGTAGCTCAGTTTGCTTGTGAAAAAGCTACTCAGCTTGGTGGTAAGGTGGTAACACTTTCAGATTCTGAAGGATACATCTACGATGAAGCGGGTATCAATGCTGAGAAACTGGCGTGGGTTATGGATCTTAAAAACAACCGTCGTGGTCGTATTTCTGAGTACGTGAAGCAGTATCCAAGTGGAAAATTTGTAGCTGGAAAGAGACCTTGGGAAGTGAAAGCAGATATCGCACTTCCATGTGCTACTCAAAACGAACTCAATGGCGATGAAGCCAATGTTTTGATTGCGAACGGAGTTAAATGCGTTGCTGAAGGAGCAAACATGCCTTCAACACCAGAAGCAATTGCAGCTTTCCAGGCAGCTAACGTATTGTTCTCTCCAGGAAAAGCATCCAATGCTGGTGGGGTAGCAACTTCGGGTCTCGAAATGTCGCAAAACTCTTTGCGTTTGTCATGGTCTGCTGAAGAAGTTGACCAACGTTTACATGGCATTATGGTCTCTATTCACGAAGCTTGCGTTAAATACGGAAAAGATGCCAATGGCAATGTTGATTACGTCAAAGGTGCCAACGTCGCTGGTTTTGTAAAAGTAGCTGATGCTATGATTGACCAAGGTTTGGTTTAAATCAAATAAACAATACAACTGAAAGGCCCTCTTTGGGGGCCTTTTTTTATTTTTGATCATGTATAAACGATTGCTATTAGCGCTACTTTTTTTGATTTCGCTCAACAAAGCTTCGGCTCAAAGTTTTGTAGGTTTTGGGGCGGCATTACACCGCTATGATCAAGTGCTGAGTATCAAAGGTGTCAAGATTATCAAAAGCGGTGGCTTAGGTTTGGAATTGGGTTGTGGTATTGAGCGCAGTTTGCAAGGGGCTTTAGCACCTCAATTTGCATTATTTTGGCAAGCTCCGTTGCCTTTCAAAAACAGGCATTATCCAATAAAAATGCCTTTTTATACCTTGCGTTATCAATTTGACTTTCAACAAGCGAGCATTTTAGATACATATCATGGCATCTACGGTGGCTTGGGTTATACTTTTGGTAAAAAGAATTTGATTCAAACCCAAATAGGTTTGGGGCTAGTGATGGAAAGAGTTGTTCTTCCGAATCCTTCAGCGCCACAACTTCATTTTTTTTTAAACCCTCAAGTTCAGTTGAATTACTACTTAAGAATGCGAACTAATTAACTATTGACCACTTTGAAAAATCGGATAAACTATTTTTTCTTAGTAACACTAGTGCTTTTTGTGATAGCTTGTAATAAGCACGAGCGCTACCCCGATGTTCAAGTTTTCGGGCACGCTGGAATGGGTATGGATATTGCCTACAGTGTTTATCACGATAATTCTGAGCAGGCCATAGACTTGGCGCTTTCATTGCCTACAATTGACGGTGTAGAAATGGATGTACGCATGAGTAAAGACGGCACGTTGTGGTTGTATCACGAAAATCATTTAGAAGCCAGTTCAGATGGAGTAGGATGTGTGGCCGAGCTGACCGATCTACAATTAGAACAAGTGCGCTATAAAAGTATCCATCGTGAAAAGTTGGTGAAGCTCAGTGAAATACTTGAAAAACTGACGCCCGGCATGACATTTATACTAGACATCAAACATTGGAATGACTGCGCGCAGGCCTATTCTGATATGCAAAGATTCAAAGATGCTTTATTGGCAATCCCTGACGAGCAAAAAGACCAGCTTATAATTGACAGTTCTTATCCGTACTGGCTTTCAGCGCTGTCACAAACATTTAAGGTTGTGTTTTCAACTGTCTCTTTTGAAGATGGCTTTGAAAAATTAAAATCCATTCCAACCTTACATGGCATCATGATGCGCAGTAAGGATATCAGTGCTGAGCAAATTGCTCAAGTAAAAGGTATGGGAAAAACGGTTTATCTTTTTGAAATGCGCTCGAGTAAAATGCAAAGAGCTACCATGAAAAAAGCACCGACGGCTATCTTAGCAGATGATCCACGCGGTGCTTTAGTAATCAGAGA
>JBJTCG010000069.1:0-2652 GCA_046091725.1 Flavobacteriales bacterium
TTTTTTAACCTATCGTGAGATACTTCCAAACTTTGACCAAACGCAATTTTTGGTCATTAAAAAAGGCACTAATGACACAAAGTGTGTTGCAACTATTTCAAATCTAGAGCAACTAACGAATGGTCAGCAAGAACAAGAACAATTCTTTTTTAAGCACATTTCCTTACTCAAGTTGGTCGATGCAGAAACCTATCTCTGGATATCATTGACCTTTAACCTCATCTTATTTTTGCTTTTATTTTATATCAGAAGGGTTCATAAAACGGCCTGGTTCAAGCGCAGAAATGCTGTGCTACATCCTGCTGATTTCTCTGACCTAGAGTGGAGCTGCCTGCAACTCATTGAAAGGCAACAGAGCATCGAGTTATCGGCGCTTAATGATCTCTTCGATGAAGAGGAGCTTTCTTATGAAACTCTCAAAAAACGCCGAGAAAGTTTTATTAAGGCCTTGCGTACCAAAATCGCGCTGCTTACGGCTGTTAATGTCGATCAAATTTTATACGAAACCAAGCACCCTAAAGACAAGCGCATGAAGGTCATCAATTGGGGTTCTCATATAGAAATCGATGCAGAAAAATAAGGGAAGATTCAATTCACTCAAATTATTTCGCGTGCAAAGGCAACCAAAGTTTAAGTCTTCGCATCTTTATCAAAGTAAAACACTCCAATTTTCATGACAGTATATCTCCTTTTTGTCCTGATATTATTTTTCATGGCTGGGTTTTTCATAACCTATTTACTAACCCCTGTTGTAATGAACGTGGTCAAGGTGCGCCGCTTGTTTGAAAAGCGTAATGAGCGTTCATCGCATACTCAAATGGTTCCGAGTTTTGGAGGGGTTTCCTTTTTTATTGTGTTTGTTATGGCGCTATCTTTCGCCGAACAGTTTTTTATTTCCGGCAGGGCCTATTATTTCATTCCTGCGGCGCTCATTGTTTTCATGATAGGCCTAAAAGACGACCTTACTGGTGTTGGCCCACGCAATAAAATTCTTGGTCAAGTCTTAGCAATTTCCATGTTGTTCCTGTCCTCAGACTTTCAAATTACTGAGCTATGGGGTTTTCTAGGTATTCATCATATTTCACTTTGGATATCGATTCCTTTAGCTTATGCAGTGGTCATTTTCTTCATCAATGCCTTTAACCTCATAGATGGTATCGACGGATTGTCAACATCACTAGCTGCATTTTTCTTTAGTTTCTTTGGTATTTTTTATTTTTTCAGAGAAGACTACACCCTCGTGATGGTTTGTGCATCATTTGTAGGCATGTTTTTGGCCTTTTTGCGCTACAACCTTAGTACCGACAAAAAAATATTCATGGGCGATACCGGCTCTATGTTTTTAGGTTTTGTCCTTTCTTCTTTGGTCATCGAAGTTATGTCCTCAGATTTTAATGTGTATGTTGATACCATTCAATCTAGCAATGTGCCCCATTTGCTGATAGGTTTGCTTTATATTCCAGTCTTTGACTCCATCAGAATTTTTATTGCCAGGGCCTCTAGCGGAAAATCGCCATTTGCCCCTGACCGCACACATATTCATCACCTTTTGATGGATTACCATGGCTGGAATCACCGCAAAACAGCTTTAGTCATTGTTCTGCTCAATATCGGTGTCTTACTGTTGGTATGGCAAACTTGTATGTTGGCACCGCAATGGGTGGTTGTTACCTTACTATTGGGCTTGGGTGTAATGTTATCTCTTTACTTGCGCAACTTGCGCAGAATTATTGAGGTAAGAAAGGTCATTGCCAAAAAGAAAAAATAGTCAGACAACTTCAAAGTTGGTTTCACAAAAAAAAGCCGTGTTCATTTGAGCGCGGCTTTTTTTGTGGTTGAAGCGTTGGCTTCAGTATGTTGCTTAGAAAGATCTACGGATGCCAACAACAGCGTTAGCGTAGTTTTTCAATTGACTTTCGGTCTTTTTGTTGTTGTTCAAAGTGAAGTCAAGGGTCAACATTGTTTTCTCGTTGAGAGCCAAGGTCGGTGTAAGACCAATAGTACGGTTCCAAGCGTCATCGCCACGGAAGTAATAGCCGTCATTGTACATGGCGTTGCTGTTATTGACCCAACCTAAACCAGCGTGTACATCAAGACCAAACTTGCTAGGAGCTTTTGTCAAAAGCGGCATGAGGTGGAAATTGGCTTGCAAGCCAGCGCGCTTGATTCTTTCTTCGCCAACGAAGTCGTAGTTGAAGTCAAAGCGTGCACCGACTATTTTGTTGAAGTCATAGGTTGTACCTGCATTAACGCTAAGGCCATAACCAACTTGATCTGAAATATTCCAGAGGTGGCCACCAACGCCTACTTGAAAATTCCATCCCTGAGCAAAGGCATTTGCTGAAAGTACGATGCCCGCAAGTGTGAATAATTTTTTCATTGTTTGTTTTTTTGTTAAAGATACTCAAATACCTGCCGTTCTACGTTAAAAATGGACTATGGTTACAAATAAAAAGACGTACACTTAGTAATTGATGGGGTTCACCTAGTTGAAAACAAACTTTAACCGCACAAAAATCTTTTAATTAGCAAAAATAAAAAAATATTAAAAAATGATTGCATATAAAATTAAAAAAAAGACATTGCTAAAGGAATGAAATTTAAATTAATCGGTTGTGGGCAACAAAGGAAAATTTAATATCAATTTGTTTT
>JBJTCG010000070.1:0-7819 GCA_046091725.1 Flavobacteriales bacterium
ATAAATCGCTTCTTCAAGTACGTAGAGTGAATCTTCAAAACTTACGAGTAATCCGATTTTTTCAAGTGGGCCTGTCACACAACGAGCCGGTTTCATTTTTGGAATATAGGTTGTTTTGTAAACCGGATTGAGACTTTGGATTTCTGTGAGTTCCCAGTCTGTGAGTTTGGAAATGGTCTGCATATGGACGCCGTTCTTAAGGCACATTGTGTCTAGTTGGGCATTATGGATTTTAGCCTCCATCGGAATGATGTTGTATTCTGCATGGTAGGTCATCATGTATGCTGCAGCAATAAAATTGGGAACATAGCCTTGAGTCTCTTTTGGCAGAAATGGCCTTACTTCCCAATAGGTTGTCTTGCCACCAGACTTGCGTATGGCATGATTTACATTCCCAGGGCCCGCATTGTAGGCTGCAAGCGCCAAATTCCAGTCTCCGTAGATTCCATAAAGTTGCTTCAGGTATCGGCAGGCTGCATCAGTGGCCTTTTCGGGGTCCATGCGCTCATCAATGTAAGAATTTTCATCTAGGCCAAAATATAGCCCCGTTTTATACATGAATTGCCAAAGACCTAGGGCTCCTGCTCTTGACTTCACTTGAGGGCGCAAACCACTTTCAATGACTGATAAATAACGCAATTCAAGCGGCAAACCATATTCGGTGAGTTTTTCTTCAAAAAGATCAAAATAAAGCGCTGAACGTCCTAAAGCTACTCTGATGAATCCGCGGCGTTGGGCTGCAAAAAACTTAATCGTGGAAAGCGTTGCTGCATTGCAATCAAGATGAAACGGCGTAAGATCGTTCATTTTTTCTAGCCGCTCACAGATGATGGAGTCTGAAAATGTGGGTATCTGGCCCGGCGTGTAATTCAAGGCAGAAATGATGGAATCGTATTTCTGAGTATTGGCGTAATCTGCGTAAAACAAATTGAGACTCTGCTGCACCGTATTTACAAACGGATCTGGATCTAGGGTGTCAGAGGGGCGCACAAGGTGAGCAGGCTTTTGCGCAAAGGCAACTGCTGAATAAAAAAGGAGAAGTGACAAATGAATCCACTTCATCATATTACTTCTTGTATTAGTGCTGAAGCATGATAAAGGAAATCTTCCTCAAAATCTTTTGCCATGAGTTGTAGTCCGAAAGGTAAGCCGTTGGAATGTGTGCCAAAAGGCATACTGAGTGACGGATTTCCGGTAAGGTTTGCGTGCACAGTAAAAATATCCTGCAAATACATTTGTATCGGATCTTTTATCGCATTCATTTCAAAAGCGGTAGATGGCGTGGTCGGAGACAATAAGATGTCACAATGTTGAAGAAGCTCGTTGGTGCGGTTTTTCAACATTCTGCGA
This sequence comes from Flavobacteriales bacterium, assembly GCA_046091725.1. Taxonomy (GTDB): domain Bacteria; phylum Bacteroidota; class Bacteroidia; order Flavobacteriales_D; family Crocinitomicaceae; genus UBA952. The sequence goes on from JBJTCG010000070.1 coordinate 1,351, forward strand.
ACTTGCTGTCCTTTGGTGTAATAGGCATCGTAGTAACCATGTGACAACACAAATGTGCCGGTCATGATGCGACGTTTCACCTCGGGGCCAAAGCCATTTGTGCGGGACTCAACGTAAGTAGCTTCCACTCCTTGGGCCTCTGGACTTCTGTAGCCGTAATGGACACCATCAAAACGCGCTAAATTCGAAGAAGCCTCAGCAGTAGTAAGTACGTAATAAGTTGGAACCATATATTCCAAAAACGGAAAACTCACTTCAGTGAGCTCATGCCCAGCTGCCTTTAGTGCAGCCACGAATTGATCTAATTTGGTTTTAACCTCCGGATCTAGGCCCGGATGATCAAAACATTCTTTGATGTAGCCAATTTTAAGTTTCGAAGGTAATTGTTCGCGTACAGTATAGGGTTTACTTGAGCTCGTAGCGTCGAATTCATCTTGTCCGGCAGTAATTTGAATCAACAACTTGGTATCATTCAAATCATTGGTAAAAAACCCTATCTGATCAAAAGAAGAAGCATAGGCGATGAGGCCATATCGACTTAAACGACCATATGTTGGCTTGATACCGTAAGTGCCCGTCCATGAGGCTGGCTGACGTATGGAACCACCTGTATCTGAACCGAGTGAAACCGTGCAAAGATTAGCTGAAACTGCTACGGCGCTTCCTCCAGAAGAACCGCCTGGAACGTAGTTGGCTTTGAGGTTATTTTGAACAGGGCCAAATGCAGAATTCTCGTTAGAGCTACCCATTGCAAATTCATCGCAATTGAGCCTTCCGATAACAATGGCATCTTGATCAAGCAAGCGCTGTAAAACCGTGGATGTATAAATAGAAGTAAAACCCTCTAAAATTTTGGATGCGGCTGTAACCTTATGATTTTTGTAGCAAATGTTGTCTTTGATTCCGACAATGACGCCGGCCAACTGACCCGCTGTTCCCGCTTTGATTTTTGCATCGACAATTTTGGCTTGCTCGCGGGCAGAGGTTTCAAATACCTCTAAAAAAGCATTGAGGTGTTGGTGTGCTTCGATACGAGCGAGGTGTTCATCGACGAGGGCCAATGCTGTCTTGCCAGAATGCAAGGCACTCTGAATCTCTGCGATGCTACGGTACATGCGTTTATTTTTCTTCTTTAGAAATTTCTGTTGAAGACTCTGTAGTGGTGTTTTCACCCTTTGAAGCATCTTTGAATTCTTTCACGCCTTTTCCAAGACCTTTCATGAGTTCAGGAATTTTTTTGCCTCCAAAAAATAAAACAACAATTGCAAGTATTAAAAGGATTTCAGTTGGTCCGAATTTGCCCATAATTTCTATTTTTTTGTCCTACAAAACTAATGAAATTTAGCTTTGATAAGGGTTTATAATTTTCTTGCTACTTCAACTTCTTCGTATGCTTCAATGATATCTCCAATTTGGATATCGTTGAATTTATCAATGTTCAGACCACATTCGTAGTTATTTTTCACTTCCTTGACATCGTCTTTGAAGCGCTTCAATGAACCCAAAGAACCTGAATGAACAACAATGCCATCTCGGATCAAGCGAACTTTAGAGCTGCGTTTAATGATACCGTCGAGTACATAACAGCCGGCAATAGTTCCAACTTTGGTGATTTCGAATGTCTCGCGGACTTCAGCTGAACCAAGTACTTTTTCTTCGATATCTGGAGACAACATGCCTTCCATCGCTGCCTTGATTTCTTCAATGGCTTTGTAGATAACCGAATACATGCGGATATCGATTTGTTCGGTTTCAGCTAATTTGCGCGCTGGCAATGTAGGTCTTACTTGGAAACCAACAATGATGGCGTCAGAAGCTGAAGCGAGGTTGACATCTGCTTCAGTGATGGCACCAACACCTTTGTGTACGATATTGACTTGTATTTCTTCTGTAGACAAATTCAAGAGTGAATCGGAAAGGGCCTCAATTGAACCATCTACGTCACCTTTCACAATGATATTGAGCTCTTTGAAGTCTCCGATAGCCAAACGACGACCGATTTCATCAAGGGTAATGTGTTTAGTAGTACGCAATCCTTGCTCACGATAGAGTTGCTCTCGTTTTTGTGCGATTGATTTCGCTTCTTTTTCGTCGTCAAGGATGTTGAATTTATCACCGGCACTAGGTGCTCCACCAATTCCCAAAACTGAGACTGGTTGTGCTGGACCGGCTTCTTTCAGCGCTACTCCGTGTTCGTCGTGCATGGCACGCACACGGCCGTAATAACGGCCAACAAGTACGACATCTCCAATGCGCATAGTTCCTGCTTCAACAAGCATATTGGTAACGTAACCTTTTCCTTTGTCGAGTGAGGATTCTATTACTGTTCCGACAGCATTTTTGTGCGGATTAGCTTTCAAATCAAGTAATTCTGCTTCCAATAAAACTTTATCAAGGAGTGCATCGATGTTTAAGTTTTGCTTGGCAGAAATTTCTTGCACCTGGTATTTTCCTCCCCAATCTTCAACCAAGATATTCATGGCTGAAAGTTGCTCGCGGATACGATCAGGGTTTGCACCTGGTTTGTCAATTTTGTTGATCGCAAAGATCATTGGCACATTGGCTGCTTGAGCGTGTGAGATTGCTTCTTTGGTTTGTGGCATGACGTCGTCGTCAGCGGCTACAATAATAATGGCAACGTCTGTTACTTGCGCACCACGAGCACGCATGGCGGTAAACGCTTCGTGACCTGGTGTATCAAGGAAAGTCATTTTGCGACTATCTTTGAGTGTAACAGAGTAGGCTCCGATGTGCTGCGTGATGCCTCCGGCCTCGCCTTCGGTTACGTTGGCGTTACGGATGCGGTCAAGTAAGGAAGTCTTACCGTGGTCAACGTGTCCCATTACTGTAATGATTGGCGGACGCGCGATGAGGTCTTCGGGTTGATCTTCTACTACCGTAATGGCATCTTGAAGTTCTGCACTGATGAATTCAGTTTCAAAGCCAAATTCATCGGCCACAATTTGAATGGTTTCGGCATCTAATCTTTGGTTGATAGATGCGAAGATTCCAAGCGACATACAAACCGAAATGACTTGTGTTGGCTGTACATTCATCATGGATGCCAACTCAGAAACCGTAACGAATTCTGTGAGTTTGAGCGTTTTTTCTTCTAACTCGGCCATTGCCATTTCTTCCTGGCGGCGCTGAGCGTAGTTGTCTCGTTTTTGACGACGATTCTTAGATGCCTTGGACTTTCCTCCTTGGTTTGAAAGACGCGCTAAAGTTTCTTTGATTTCTTTTTGAATATCTTGTTCAGATATTTCAGCCTTCTCAGTTTTAGGACGAGCCTGGTTGTTACCACCTGTGTTATTGCCACTTGTGTTGTTTCCTGGTTCCACCTTTTTGATGCGCTTGCGCTTGCGTTTAGAATTGGCATCGTCAGAAGAAGATGCAACTGGCGTGCGTGGACGCTCAACTGGCAATTCAATTTTGCCGAGAACAGTTGGGCCAGACAAGGTTTGGCGTGCTGCTCGGATGGTTTCTATTTCTGCCGGAGCTTCTGGCTCAGCTTCTTTAGTTTTTGCCTCAGCGGCGCTTGGCTCTTCTTGTTTAGCTGCAACTGGTGCGTTTTCAGCAACTGGCTCAGCAGCGGGTGCAGCATTTTCTTGTATTTTAGCTGCAGGCGCTTCTTTCTTTTTGTCTGGGCGCGTACGCTGATTAATGGCATCTAGGTCGATCTTGCCAACAACGTTTACTTTATTTTCTTGAACCGCAGATTCTGCTTCGGAAGCTTGAGGCTCCGCCGCAGGTGCTTCTGTAACAGCTGCCGGAGCAACTGGCGTTTCTTTCAGTACTTGACGCTTGATTTCTTCGAGGTTGATTTCACCTTCGTCTTCGTCTTCTTGTACTGGTTGAGCTACTTGTTCTTCTTGCGGCCTGTCTTTAATTGATAAAGACTCGCGTTTTTCGCGACGCAAGGCAGCTTTAGACTGCTCTTTCATGTTTTGGTCAGCAGCAAATTCTTGGCAAAGAATGTCAAAGTGCTCTTGCTCCAAACGTGCTGTTGGGCTTGCATCAATAACTATTCCTTTTGAACCTAAGAATTCGACAATTGTCGGAATTCCTACATTCAATTCTCCTGCTGCTTTTCCTAAACGAATCGGTTTTCCCGCCATAATCTATTATTGCGCTCCTAATTGGTATTAAAGTTATTCAAATTCTGCTTGTAAAATACGGAACACCTCTTCGATTGTCTCTTTTTCGAGGTCGGTACGTGATACAAGGTCGTCTTTGCTGATTTCAAGTACTGACTTAGCGGTATCGCAGCCAATAGCTTTGAGTTCATCGATAATCCAGCTATCGATTTCATCTGCAAATTCTTCGAGGTCGACGTCTTCGATGTCTACTTCACCATCGCGGTAAACATCAATTTCAAAACCACAGAGCTTTCCGGCGAGTTTGATGTTGTTTCCACCTTTACCAATTGCCAAAGACACTTGATCTGGTTTGAGATACACTTTGACGCGTTTGTCATCTTCTAAAACTTCCATTGAAGTAATTTTAGCTGGTGACAAAGCACGTTGAATAAGCAATTGTTGATTGCTTGTATAGTTGATGACGTCAATATTTTCGTTGCGTAATTCACGTACGATACCGTGGATTCTAGAACCTTTCATACCCACACATGCACCTACTGGGTCAATGCGGTCGTCATAGGATTCTACGGCTACTTTAGCACGTTCTCCTGGCTCGCGTACAATTTTCTTGATGGTAATAAGGCCATCGAAAACTTCAGGTACTTCAAGCTCGAATAAACGCTCAAGGAACTCAGGAGCAGTACGAGAAAGGATAATCACTGGCGTACTGTTGCGCATATCTACTTTAGCAACTACTGCACGTACAGACTCTCCTTTTTTGAAGAAATCAGAAGGTATTTGCTCCGATTTTGGCAAAATGAGTTCGTTGTTGTCGTCATCCATGATGAGAATTTCTTTTTTCCACACCTGGTAAACTTCACCGGTAACAATTTCACCAATACGCTCTTTGTATTTGTTGTAAAGTTGGTCTTTTTCGAGCTCCATGATGCGAGAAATGAGATTCTGACGCAAGGCCAAAACATTGCGGCGACCAAAATCGGCAAACTTGAATTCTTCGGTTACTTCTTCACCGATTTCAAAATCTGGCTCAATCTTGATGGCATCAGAGTAGGCGATCTCTGTATTTGGATCTTCTACTTCGCCGTCACCAACGATTTCTTTGTTCAAGAAAATTTGAACATCACCCTTGTCAATGTTGACAACGATATCGATGTGCTCGTCTGTATTGAACTTCTTTTTGAGCATCGCACGGAAGACGTCTTCCAATACGTGTTGCATCGTTTGTTTGTCAATGTTTTTAAGTTCTTTGAACTCCGAAAATGAGTCAACAAGTTCCAAACTGTTCATGGTGCTTATTTAAAGGATATTACAATTTTTGCTTCTTTTATTTGGTCGTAGGGTAGTTCAATGAATTCTTCTACCCAAACTTTTTTCTTTTTTTCTTCGTCGCGTCGTTGGATGCGTTGCTTGAACACCAAGTTGTCGTCAGCCATTTTGACTAACTCGGCCTCAAATTTTTCGCCCTCAAGAGGCTGCACTTTGAAACTGCGGCCGACATTTTTGGCAAATTGGTTGATGTGGCGAATTGGTTGATCGAGACCTGCAGACGAAACATGAAGTTCGAAGTCAGTTTGTTCGCGGTCGAGGTTGTGTTCGATGTTTCGCGAAACCGCCATGCAATCACTGACACTAACGCCACCTTTGAGCTTGTCAAGTTCAACATTGATGACATTTTTTGGCGAAATGCGTAGGTCAACAACGTAGAGGCCGTTGTCGAGCTCTGCGATGCGTTCAGCAATGAGGGATTCTATTAATTTACGATCTAACATGTAGCTACGTTTGTGGAAAAAAAGAGGGGACTTTCGTCCCCTCGTTCTAACCATCTTCAAATGTGATACAAATATATAGACTTTTTTCCATTCCACCAAATCCTAACTTATCTTTGCGTTATGTTAGTTGAAATCAACGATAAAATCGTATCCACCCAAATCTTTGAAAAACAATTTGTCTGTGACTTAAATGCTTGTAAAGGCGCATGTTGCATTGAAGGAGACGGCGGCGCACCTGTTACTGAAGAAGAAGTAAAAATCATAGAACAACATTTGGAGCAGATTAAACCGTACATGCGGCCTGAAGGCATTGCTGCCATTGAAGCTCAAGGTGTGGTTTACCACGACGAAGATTTTGAACCAGCAACCACGCTTGTAAATGGCAAAGAATGCGCATTTGTTTATTTTGATCAGAGCAATACCGCTAAATGTGCCATTGAGAAAGCGCAACGTGAAGGAAAAATTGATTTTATTAAACCCATTTCGTGTCACCTCTACCCTATTCGTACGAAGCAATTTTCTGAGTACATGGCGCTTAATTACGAGAAATGGAATATCTGCGAACCAGCATGTGCTTGCGGTGAAAAGTTAGATGTACCT
>JBJTCG010000071.1:0-11573 GCA_046091725.1 Flavobacteriales bacterium
GGATTAAAAATTCAAATAGTGACATTCCTATTTTTGATTTAATTTTAGCGTATCGAAAACTGAAAATATGAAACTCTATTATCTAATTATAGTTGCATTCTTTTTCTTTTCTTGCAACCGTTCTTCTTGTGACAATGCGCAAGCTGCTACCATCGAGGATTATACCGGTTTAGATGGTTGTGGTTTAGTGATTAAGCTTCAAAATGGAAATGTGCTAGAGCCCGTTAATTTGAATGATTTCAATATCACTCCAACAGACGGCATGAAAGTTTGGGTGAAATACCATGAAATGAGCGGCATGGGCTCCATTTGTATGGTTGGCCCTATTGTAGAGATTGATTGTCTGTCTAAGCGTTAATGCAATTGCTTTTTTGAAGCGGCTGTTCTAGCTACAAAATAGGGGTTTACTAAATTTGCTTTGTTATACTCAAGTGCTTGGCCGGTTTCTGCATGCACTACTTCACCACCTAAGGCTTCTAAAATAGCTTGCCCTGCAGCGATATCCCATTCCATAGTGGGTGCATAACGCGGATATACATCTGCAGTTCCTTGTGCTAAATCAAAAAATTTGAGTGCAGAGCCTTTTTTGAGAAAAGCAATTTCGTGCCCCAAAGCTTTTATTTCATGAATGAATTGTAGGACAGGCCCGCTATGATGGCTTCTTGAACAGGCCATTACAATTGGAAAATTCATTTCGGTCGGAACCGAGATGCGCTGCCATTTTTCCGGGGACTCACTTACCTCGAAAGAAAAAAGAAAAACACCAGTTTCTTTTGAACCGAACAAGATTTTTTCTTCAACCGGTGCTGCTATGAGGCCAAAAATGGGATTGCCATTTTCAATTAATGCAATATTCACGGCAAATTCTCCGTTGCGCTTAATGAATTCTTTGGTGCCATCTAGGGGGTCTATGCACCAGCTTTGTTTCCAATTTTGGCGCAATTCATAAGGTGCTTTTTCGGACTCTTCTCCTGTGATCGGAATGCCTAACGGAGCCAATATTTTTTCAATACAGGCGCTTGCCGCATGATCTGCTTCAGTTACAGGAGAGCCATCTTGTTTGATGACTTGCTGAAAATCTTGCTCATATATTTTGATAATTGCCCTAGAGGCTTCGATTGCGGCTTCGATTGCCCTTTGGTATATGAGCGGTAAATTTTGCAATTAAAGTTGCATTTCTGGAACTACAGTAGGGATCACTAATTCGCCCTCTGTTTTGGATATGATTTCTTCAACTGACACGCCTGGAGCTCTTTCAATTAAATGAAATTTACCGTCTTTTATTTCTAGTACGGCAAGCTCTGTGACTACTTTTTTGACACAACCGACACCCGTAAGTGGCAGCGTACATTGTTTTAAAATTTTAGATTCTCCGGCTTTATTGCTGTGCATCATGGCTACGATGATATTTTCAGCAGACGCAACTAAATCCATGGCGCCGCCCATACCTTTAACCATTTTTCCTGGAATTTTCCAGTTCGCAATATCGCCATTTTGAGAAACTTCCATGGCCCCTAAAACAGTCAATTGAACGTGTTGTCCACGGATCATGGCAAAAGAGGTAGCTGAATCGAAAAAGGATGCTCCGTTTCTGACGGTAATTGTTTGCTTGCCAGCATTGATTAAGTCGGGGTCTTCTTCGCCTTCAAATGGGAAAGGCCCCATGCCTAAGATTCCGTTTTCAGACTGAAATTCAACTTCAATTCCTTCGGGAATATAATTGGCAACTAACGTAGGAATACCGATGCCTAAATTTACATACCAGCCATCTTTGAGCTCCTGAGCAATGCGTTTTGCAATACCTATTTTATCGAGTGCCATGCTTTAATTTTTTGTTCGAACGGTGCGTTGTTCGATGCGTTTTTCAAATGAATTACCTTGAAAGATGCGTTGGACAAAAATGCCCGGAGTATGGATGAAGTTAGGGTCAAGCGTACCCGCCGGCACTAACTCTTCGACCTCGGCAATTGTGATTTTTCCGGCCATTGCCATCATTGGATTGAAATTTCTGGCGGTAGCCTTGAAGATGAGGTTACCTTCTGTATCTCCTTTCCAAGCTTTTACGATAGCGAAATCTGCAGTGAGTGCTGATTCTAAAATATGGGGTTTGCCATTAAATACGCGGACTTCTTTTCCTTCGGCAACTTCTGTACCGTAGCCTGCTGGTGTAAAGAATGCAGGTATTCCGGCACCTCCGGCGCGGCAGCGTTCGGCAAGGCTTCCTTGTGGAATGAGCTCCACTTCGAGCTCGCCAGACAACATTTGACGCTCAAATTCATCGTTTTCACCGACATAAGAGCTGATCATTTTTTTGATTTGCTTGGCTTGTAAGAGCAGCCCAAGGCCAAAGTCGTCAACTCCTGCATTATTACTGATACATGTGAGATTCTTAACGCCCATTTTAACAAGTTGGGCAATAGAATTTTCTGGGATGCCACAAAGGCCAAACCCACCAACCATGAGGGTCATGTCGTCTTGGATGCCTTCTAGCGCGGTTTGTACATCTTTAACTACTTTATTCATGGCTAAAATTCAAAAGGGATTTCTGATTCATCGACTGTCTCAGGCTGAGGAGCAACGGTACAATCGTATGTTGATGGGTCGTAGTCTGATGGCTGTTCAAAATCTCGGGTTGAGAGTGCGATGACCGGATCTTTATAAATGCGCTGCATATAGTAACCATATATTGGCAATGCCATGCGACCACCTTGGCCCCAAGTCATGGTCTTGAAGCGCACGGCGCGGTCTTCGGCACCAACCCAAACGCCAGTAACGAGTTCAGGAGTAATCCCGACAAACCAACCGTCCGAGTTATTTTGAGTAGTACCGGTTTTACCTGCAGTTGGTGCGGTAATACCACCCCAGCTGCGGCCACCTCTTAAGCTTCCACCTGTTCCGAAATTAATCACGCCTTTCATCATCTGTAGCATTTCGTAGGCTACAGTGGCATTTAAGGCTTGTTCGCGGTGTTCTGTGGCGCTGTAAATAACTTTACCGTTTCGGTCCGTGATGCGTTCAATAAAGGTCGGTCGAACATAGATTCCGTTATTTGGAAACACACATTGAGCGGCTACCATTTGCAAGAGAGAAAGGTCCATACTACCCAAACACATCGATGGCACGACGTCGTTTGGATTAAGGTTGATCTCCATTTTTTTGAGCAATTTTTCAATTTGGTAAGGCCCACCAGTTTTTTGCACAGGATTAAATGCCCCCATGCGTCCCATTACGGCGACTGTTACTTTGTTAGATGATTGTGCCAAACCATCTCTGACACTAGGTGCTGCAGGCCCAGCCGGACAATATTGACCAACTACTTTATTGGTGTTGTGGTCAACAAGATCCAGACAATATTCGTCTGCCGAGAATCCTGTGCATGGATTTACAACTTTCATTGAAAGTGCTGCGGCATAGACAAACGGCTTTATCGTGGACCCCACCTGGCGCTTACCTTGTCTGACGTGATCGTAGCCAAAGTGCTTGAAATTGACACCACCTACCCACGCTTTGACAAAACCGGTTGTTGGATCCATAGAAACTAATCCAGCGTGCAAGAAAGCTTTGTAGTAACGAATGGAGTCGTTGGGGCTCATGACGGTATCGCGTTCGCCATTCCAGCTAAAGACAGACATTTCTACCGGAACATTGAATTCTTTATTGATATCGGATTCACTAAGACCAAGTGCTACTAATTTTTTATAACGATCAGAATTGTGGCGAGCGGAGGTCATGATTTCTTCCACGATTTTTGGATCAATACTATTAGAGAACGGATAATTCTTGAGCCCGCGATTATTGATGTCAAATTGTGGTTGCAATTCTTCCTTGATGTGTCTTTCTACTGCGTATTCGGCATAGCGCTGCATAGTAGGATTTAGCGTAGTGTAAATTCTTAATCCATCGGCATCTATGTCATAAGGATTCCCATCTTCGCGTAAATATTTGAAGGTTCCGTCTGCTTTTTTCGCCATTAAGATGGACTGTACTTCAGTACGCAATTCTTTTCTGAAATAAGGAGCCATGCCCTCTTTGTGATCCAAAGAGCGGTAGCGAATAGTGATCGGTTCTTTACTGATTTTGTCGAATTCTTCTCGGGTAATCTTAGTTCGGAGGGCTTCATTTCCTTTCTCGGAATTTTTAAGCCATTGAAATAATACCTGATTGCGTCTTGAAATTGCTTTTAAGGAATCTTTTGAACGCGCTGCCAAGATATCTTCTTTTGACACCGAAGAAGGACTAATGCCTTTGTTTTCAGCGATTTTAGCGCGGTAATTTCTGATTTGATAAGAATACGGATTGTAAAGTGCCGGATTTTTACAGAGTCCGATCAGGGTAGCTGCCTCGTTTTTGGTTAGGTCTTTCGGACGTTTGTTGAAGTAAACACGGGAAGCATTTTCGATGCCTACTGCATTGTATAAGAAGTCGAATTGATTGAGGTACATGGTGATGATTTCCTCTTTGGTAAAACGCTCTTCTAGACGTTTGGCAATGATGTTTTCACGAGCTTTTTCGCTGACGCGTCTGAATTTACCAAGAAGACCGCCAACGTAGGGCAATTCAAGCTTTTCTCCACTTGCGCGGGCCAGTTCTTCTCTTTGACGTTGTTGGAGGGTAAAAAGCAGTTTGGCCAACTGCTGCGGAATGGTTGAAGCCCCTCCGGAGCGTCCTAAGGACGTAAAAGATCTTGCTAAAGCGCGGAAGTCAACGCCAGAATGCTTTAGAAATCTTTCATCTTCGGTTGATATGAGTGCGTCAGTTACAAACGGTGAAATTTCGCGGTATTTGACACTTGTGCGGTTCACTTGCCAAAAGCGACCAATAACGGTATCCTCTTTTACGCTTTTTTTGGCCAAGATAAGGGAAGCCTGTAATTCTGGAGGGTTATCGAGCATTGAAACCGGTGGAAGATCATCTTCGGACTGCAGTAAGAGTAAGCTCGCTACCAAAAAGAAAGGCAGCAAGGCGAAGGCCCAAAATATTTTGGTCATCTTTTTTTGTTCTTGGTCTGTTAGGACCGTTGCATTTCTTTTCATAGTTCAAAATTAAAAACTAATTAGCGCAAAACATCTTTGCGTTGTGCATCAAGTTTGAGTAAAATAAATAGCATGACACTGAATGACATCATGGATGAACCTCCGTAACTAAACAAAGGAAGCGGAATTCCGATAACCGGCGCAAACCCAATGTTCATGCCGATATTGATAGCAAAATGGTAAAATAGAATCATGGCCACACAATAGGCGTAGATCCTGTTGAAAGCAGAGCGCTGTCTTTCGGCAATAATAATGATGCGAAATAGCACAAATAAATAGAGTGCAAATAAAATAAGTACGCCTACAAAGCCCCATTCTTCTGCAAATGGACAAAAGATGAAATCGGTTTCAGATTCGGGCACGTGGTTAGAGCGCACACTAGAGACAGAGGCCTCGCGATAACCCTTGCCCAAGAAACCACCTGAGCCTACTGCTGCCATAGCACGGTTTCGGTTGTAGTCATCGCCGTTTGGATCCTCTCTGAGGCCAAGGAAAAGTTCGATGCGGTCTTTTTGGTGCGGGCGCAACATGCCAAATCCTTTATCAACTGTAAAACTGAAAGCACTAGCGATGATCAGGCCAAGTGTCAAGACAACCATCATGCGAGAGCGTTCCCGACGCGTACTAAAGCGCTGCATCAGCAACCATGCAATCAAGTAAATAACGAGTAAGCCAAAAATAACACCCGAAGACCCCGAGAGCTCAAGTGAAAAACCAAATAAATTCAAATGGAATACAACGGCATCAAGCAGTAAGGTAATAATGCTCAGGAATACCAATGCGAATAGGATGGGAATAAAGTGAGATCCAACCCAAGTTTCTTTGTACCGAACTCCGGGAATGGCATTTACAAAATTCAGAAGGATAGGATCAAAGGTGAGCCCTTCTCTGTACATCACAAATAAAAAAGATGTGAAAACCACAAAAGTACCGGCATCTGGCTGCAATAATATCAGCACCATTGGAATGAGTAAGATGCTGCTTGCCGTAAGGACTGTCCCAGTAGTTTGTTGCTTCACGGTAAGCCCACTGATATATTTTGCAAGCAGTAGGGAGGTTGATATTTTAGCAAACTCTGCAGGTTGTACACCAAATGACCCGACTCCGAGCCAGGCATGTGCGCCGTGAACCGCAGGCATAAATAGCACAATAACTAATAAACCAAGTGTCGATAAATAAATAGGAATGGCAAAGCGGCGGTAGATATCGGCATCAATTAAAAAGACCAATAATCCGAGGAATAAAGAGAAGATGATCCAAAAAAGTTGTCGGCCATATTTTTCAGAAAAGTCAAACAAAGACGGCGCCTCTTCATTGTACGCAACAGAGTAAACCGTTGCAAAGCCCATGATCAGCATGGTTAAGATAGCCCCAAAAAGCGGCCAGTCGAGATTTGCGGTAAGGCTTTCTTCTTTGCGCATTAGTTTGTTGTTTTATAAGCGATTTGTGCTTCTAAAATTCGCTTTTCTTTTTCAGGGTCAGAGACTTTCCCTTTCAAATATTTTTCAATCATGAGAGAAGCAATTGGCGCGGCCCATGTTCCTCCCCAACCTGCGTTTTCTACGAAGACCGCAATGGCAATTTTAGGTCGGTTCATGGGTGCGAAGGCAAAAAATACGGAGTGGTCTTCGCCGTGTGGATTTTGAACCGTACCGGTTTTACCACAAACCAAAATGTTTTCAAGCCGCGCCATTTTGCCGGTTCCACCTGCTTCGTTTACCACTCGGCGCATGCCCTCAATGACGGGATCAAAATGTTTGTAGTTGATCATGGTCCAGTGTCTTTTCTTGAATTCTGGCAAAGGTCCTTTTCGGCCTATAGAGCGCACAAAATGAGGCGTATAATACCAACCTTTATTTGCAATAATGGCTACAATATTGGCCATTTGCAGCGGTGTTAGTTTCACTTCTCCTTGCCCAATCGAAATGGAGCGTATGGTGGAAAAAGCCCAAGTATGATGCCCGTACCATTTGTCGTAAAACTTAGAATTTGGAATGAGGCCCGAGCGCTGACCACTGACGTCTGTATCAAAAACATCGCCCAACCCGAAGCTGCGGATATAACGATACCATTTGTTGAGCCCATATTCGGCATCGGCAAAATTATTTTTCTTGACGCCTTGCTGAATGATGCGTCGGACCGCCATGTAGTAGTATGGGTTACAGGAATATTGAATGGCTTCGGCAATATTACGGGCAGAAGGGTGGTTGTGACAACCGACTAAACTTTTGTCACAAGGGAAACCAGTATTCGCGGTAATGACGCCTTCTTGCATGGCAATTAAACTTTGCACCAATTTAAAAATCGAACCAGGAGGATACTCGGCTTGCAGAGGTCTTGGGAAAAGCGGTAGGTTAGGATCTGTGGCTAATTTGGGGTAATTGGTACTAATATTTCTTTTACCGACCAGCAAGTTTGGATCATAACTTGGAGCTGAAACCATGCTTAAAATCTCACCCGTAGAGGGTTCAATGGCTACGATACAACCCTTTTTCTTTTGCATCAGTTGTTCACCATATGCCTGCAACACAACATCCATACCCATTTTGAGTGGCTCGGCTTGCCTAGCTGTGGTGTCATATTTGCCGTCGGCATAAGATTCAATAGCGTTGTTGAGCGCAGAAGTTACAATGTACTTGATGCCTTTTACGCCCCGAAGCTCGGTTTCATAGAATCTTTCGATACCGGCGCGCCCGATGTTGTTTGCGGGCTTATAAAAATGATCTTCATCAATTTCTTCGCGGGTTACTTCAGATAAATAACCTAGAATATTGGCAGCACTCTTGAATGGATAATTTCTGGCGCTGGTTGCTTCTTCGTGAAATCCTTTGAAATTAGCGAGGTGAGGCGCAATTTTGGACATCTCTTCAAGGGTCAATTCCTTAAGGAAAGGATAGGCGCGTATTTTTTGATAATTGGAGGTGCGTTTGCCGGTAATTTTGTTGTAGTAGGTACCCTCGCCTTCTACTATGTCTTTGAAGCGTTGTTTTACTTCTTGGGTTGTCCAGCCGATGAGCTTAGCAAAAGCTGCAGTATCGAGGTTTTGGATGCTATCCTCGACCATCATGAGGTTGTAGTAAGTCTGATTGGTGACTATTTTTTTACCGTTGCGGTCAAAAATTACGCCGCGCGGAGGAAAAATTTCTTTGCGTTTTTCGGCAATTTCTTGAGCGCGTAGTGTCCAGGTTTCGTCCAAGACTTGCATGTAAAACAGACGAAAAAGGTAGATGCCAATAACCAGCACGATAAAACTCAAGATAACGTTGCGTCTGGCGTCTAGGTTCATTTCTTTTGATTGCGGTTCAATAGAAAACTCTGAACGAGCAGAGCCAGTAAGAAGGAGAGCCCACCGCTGAGAATGGTCTTTTGTAGTATAAAGAAGAAGCGGCTGAACTCAAAAATTTCAATCAGAAAATACCAAAAGGTATGCATGCCGAGTAGGATCCCAAACACGATAGCAAACCATCTGGTGCCCATATCGTTTGCGGTTGGTTCTTTGAGCGGATCGTATCCTTCGCGGGGTCCATAAAATTTGAATACTACCGGTCTAAGATATGCCATGAGCACCAGAGCCGAGGTATTGAGCCCGTAGGTATTTGAAAAAATATCGATGATCAAGCCCATTAGAAATGCCAAGCCCATGATGGGAATGACACCTAATTCAAAAGGCAATAGCATGATAAAAAGTGGCTGAACCATCAGGTGGATGCCAAATCCGATATTCAGCTGATTGAAAATCAATGCTTGCAAGAATGTCAAGACAATAAAGCGCAGGATATGTTTGGTGACCACGTTCATGTTACTCTTCGTCTGGCGGTATTTGTGCCTCTAGATCTTGTTGCTCTTTGAGGTGATTATTTTTAATAATATAAACGCGTTGTAAACTGCGGTAATCAGCAGAGTATAAAATTTCAACTTTCCACAAAGCTTGCCCTTCAATAGGTTCGGTATAACTTACTTTACCAACTGGCAGGCCTTTAGGGAAAATCCCGGAACCACCGCGGGTAACTACTTTTGACCATTTTTTAATGCGGAGGTCATTGTTGATACCTGTAATGATGCCGTATCGTGGATCACGGCCATCCCACTTGAGCAAACCAGGTAAGTCGGATTTTTTCATTTGAATACTGACATCGATATTGATGTCTTTGGTAAGTACGGTTTTGACCAAGCTGTAATGATCAGAAGAGTAGTGAATTACCCCAACTACACCTTCATGGCAAAAAACACCCATTCCTCTACGAATGCCTTGTGCCTTTCCTACATTGATTGTAAAGTAGTTGTTGCGACGCGTGATGCTCGAGTTGATGACCTCAGCGGGGATATACGTGTATTGTTGTTCGTAGATGGTATCATTGACTTTGTATTTGCCACGTGAAATTTGATACATGAACTTTGGCTGTCTTTTGCGCCAATAAATGTTTTCCCACTGAAGTTGGGTGTTGTTTTTGCTGAGGTTGAAATGCTTAGTAAGGTCGTGTTCCCACTCGAGTACTTGAATTGAGATGTCGTTTGTAGTGGTGAGGTATTGACTGCGCGGAAAATTGAGGTAGGAAACGTACCATGAAATAGCGAGGATCTGCAGGAGTGCAAAGACCAAAAATATCCTAAAACGTTGCAGAAAAGCGATCAAATTGCGCATAACAGCAAAGATAGTAAATTTGATGTATGCTATTCGATGAAAAATCAATAATTGAAACCACTAGATTGAAATTATTTCCTTTCGATCAGCAGACCTATGATGACATTTTTTCGAACTACGATAAGCAAGAAATTATGCAAATCTTCGGGCATCAAAATGACGAAGAATACGAATTAGAATGCAGCCGCTACAAGGGTGGTTTTTCCACCTACAACTTGACCATTCATTATTACCAACTTGTCGAAAAATCTTCCAACATAGTCATTGGTTGGGCGGGCTACCACTCTTGGGCAAAACAACACCAACGCGCCGAGATTTTCTACAGCTTGAAAGCTGATCAATTCAAAAGAAAGGGATACATGACTGAAGCCTTGGCACCTATCTTGGCCTACGGAAAAAATGAAATGCAACTCAGACGAATCGAATCTTTTGTCGCCACCGATAACATCGCATCTAACCGCCTAATGGCCATTTATGGCTTTCAGAAAGAAGCCACCATCAAACACCGCTATCAATTTGGCGATGAAGTAGATACCGATAACATGTATAGCCTTTTTCCAAATCCTGAATTTCAGTAAAAATGGGACTAAAAACAACTTATTAAATGAAAAAAGCAGTCCATTTATTCGTTTGTATTATCATTTTGGGTAACACTATTTATTCCCAAAATCTCGACATTGAATTGCTTCGAAAAATCAACTTAGAGCGCAATCAAGCATTAGACCCTACATTTAAGTTTATCACCAATTCAGTCTCGCCAATTGGATTGGGGGCGCCATTAATTATTACTTCCATTGGCTTGATTCAAAAAGACAATGCGCTTAAAAACAAGGGTTATTTTATTGGTGCCACACTCCTAACCTCGGCAATTGTTACTACCACCATGAAATTTGCCATAGATCGTGACCGACCGTTTGTGACCTATCCAGACATTCAAAAACTAACTGGCGCAGGCAGCCCATCCTTTCCCTCTGGACATACTTCCGAGGCTTTTGCCACCGCAACATCTTTGAGTTTAGCCTTTCCCAAATGGTATGTCATCGCCCCTGCTTATATTTGGGCAGGAGCAGCTGGTTATTCACGCATGCATTTGGGCGTGCATTATCCAAGTGATGTTTTGGTCGGTGCGCTTGTTGGTACCGGAAGTGCTTGGCTATGTAAAGAGTTGAATGAGCGTTTGCAAAACAAAAAAGCCAGCCCTTCGGCTAGCTTTTGAAGACTTTGGCGGAGAGAGAGGGATTCGAACCCTCGATAAGCTTTAGACCTATACACACTTTCCAGGCGTGCTCCTTCAACCACTCGGACACCTCTCCAGAGATTTTTGTGGAGTGCAAAGATACGAAGCTTTTTTGATTCTAAGAAACGATGTATCCGAGCGCTATCACATCAATAGCAACCCGATGGAAAAATAGATGAAGATACCAATGACATCATTGAGAGTGGTCACGAAGGGGCCAATGGCAAGGGCAGGATCAATTTTGTAACGATTGAGCATCATTGGAAATAAGGTTCCAAAAATTGCTGCAAATAAAATCACTGTAAACAGCGATAAGCTAACGACTACGCCCAAGTGCATGTCTACAAAAACTGTTGCTACAAAGAAAATCAAACTCGATAAAATTAACCCATTCATGAGCCCAACACTGCCTTCACGGATAAGTTTTGGAAGAATTCTTCCGAGGTCTTTATCGCCTCGGGCCAACGATTGTACCACGATAGCCGATGATTGCACACCGACGTTACCCCCCATGGCTGTAATCAAGGGAATAAAAAATGCCATAGCCGGAATGGACGTAATACTGTCTTCAAAATTGGAAATCACTTTCGCGCCAATGGTTCCTCCCAACATAGCTAAGATAAGCCATGGTAAACGAGAAAAGCTCACCTTCCAAAGAGCA
>JBJTCG010000072.1:0-8327 GCA_046091725.1 Flavobacteriales bacterium
ACCCAACTTATTATGAGCAAGCACTTGCGGTTTTAAATCCGGGCGGTTTCATCCTTATTGACAACGTTTTGTGGTCAGGTAAAGTGGTGGATGAAAAACACCAAGATAAAGATACCGTGCTGCTGCGCGATTTAAATTTAAAAATCAGCCAAGATAACCGCGTTGAAAAGGTATTGTTGCCCATCAGGGATGGCTTGTATTTGATCCGGAAGTTATAGCCCATGAAAATCGAAATTTTAAAAACAGCCGATGGTTCGCCTACATTATACTTGCCCGAACTAGATGAAACGTATCACTCGAGGCACGGAAGTGTACAAGAGGCGCGGCATGTATTTATTCAACACGGACTCAATTACGTAATCCAAGCTCAAAAAAAAGATAACACTGCCAATTTGAATTTTCAAATTCTTGAAGTTGGTTTCGGAACAGGTTTGAACGCATTATTGACACTCCAAGAAGCTATTCAGCATACTGATTTGAATATTGCTTATACAAGCTATGAAACGCAACCGGTTCCACAAGAAATTTGGTCGCAGTTGAATTATATCAATGAAAAAGGAGCAGCACATGTCTACGATAACTTGATGCAAGCCACATGGAATGAAAAGAGTCAGCTCCATACCAATTTCGACATTTTAAAAATCGACAAAGCCATTCAGGACTTAGACCAAGAGAAGCAATTCGATTTGATTTATTTCGATGCTTTTGGCCCAAGGGCTCAGGCAGAAATGTGGGATGTTTCCGTATTTAAATTATTGCATCGATCCTTGAAACCCAATGGCGTACTTGTGACCTATTGTGCGATGGGGCAATTCAAGCGCGATTTAAAAAGTCTGGGTTTTGTTGTGGAGAGCCTACCCGGCCCTCCAGGAAAAAGAGAAATGACCCGTGCTGTGAAAGCTTAACAAAAAATTTACATTGAAATAGTTGCAGAAACCAAAAGTGTGTGTAAATTTGCACCAGAATTACAGTTCATAGTTGTAGTTTTAGTTTTATAGTTTTAGCATGGTTTAGCAGAAAGAGGAACAAATACAGTTTGTTCCTCTTTTTGTTTTTTAGGCAATTATGTTTCTTTGAACAACATTCTCAGCTCATTGAGCATCAACGCAGTTGCGCCCCAGACAATTCTTTCGTTTAATATAAAACACGGGTGTCCTTCGAGTAATTCGTTGTTGGGTAACCTAATATCTCTGTTCTGAATATTTTCTTCGTTTAATAAATCCAAGACTTTGATTGTTTCTACTCGGGCCACTTCTCTGTTGTTGATTTGCAAAACAGGCTCTTGTTCATGCAGAAAAACAAATGGCGTCACTACAAAGTCAGAAACAGGAATCCATACTTTGGTTAACTGTTTGGTTAGCAAGCCGAGTTTTTGATCTATTCCGAGTTCTTCTTCGCTTTCTCTTCTTGCGGTTAATTCCAGATGTGGGTCCGTTGGGTCTTTCTTTCCTCCGGGAAAGGCCATTTGCCCGCTATGTTGCCCTTCATAGGTACTGCGTTCAATTAAATAAAAGTAAAACTGCTGATCCTTTTCGAAAAGATGAATACCTACAGCTGCTTCTCGGGCTAGTGCTTTATCGGCTGCTTCAAAACTGCGCCTATACTTTAAATAGGGGGCGTGAGCTTTTTCACCTGGTAAGTCTTTTTGGCTGATGAATTGCAGCAGTTCTTCAAAACGCATGTTCAAATGTCGTAAAAAGAAATAAATTAAGATTAAATCAATAAAAAATTAAAATATGTCAAAAAAATAGGGGGTATGTTGAAAAAAAAATACAAAAAATCTATTTGACCCCCTAAAAAATAGATACCTTTGTTCAAAATTTATAAAATTTTAAAGAAATGGCTACAAAAAGACTTCGTGCGTATCAAGATGTATTACATCGCGAACCAAAACACATTGATTACAATGGAAAGCTTTCTGAACTTTTTGGTCAGAACGTATTTCATCAAGACATGATGCGTGAATATTTACCGGCAGATACCTACAAATTTATGTTGGAGGCCATTCAAACCGGTACGCGTTTGGATCGTAAATACGCTGATCAAGTGGCAAGCGCCATGAAAGACTGGGCCATTTCTAAAGGAGCCACACATTACACACACTGGTTCCAGCCATTAACGGGTACAACTGCCGAAAAACACGATGCTTTTTTAAAGCCAATTGGCCCAGGAAAAGCAATTGAGCGTTTTGATGGTGACATGCTCGTGCAACAAGAGCCAGATGCTTCTTCATTTCCGAACGGTGGTATCCGTAATACTTTTGAAGCGCGCGGTTACACAGCCTGGGATCCATCTTCACCAGCGTTTGTTATTGGCAAAACACTTTGTATTCCAACGATCTTTATTTCCTACACCGGAGAGTCACTTGACTACAAAATGCCTTTGTTGAAAGCACTTCATGCCGTTGATTTAGCTGCTGTTGAGGTGTGTCAGTATTTTGACAAAAACGTCAACAAAGTAAACGCTACTTTGGGTTGGGAACAAGAATATTTTTTAATTGACTCCGCTTTATTCAATGCGCGCCCTGACCTCATGTTGACGGGTCGTGCTTTGTTTGGTCATGCACCAGCGAAAGGCCAACAACTCGAAGACCACTATTTTGGCTCAATTCCAGAGCGCGTCAATGCTTTCATGCGCGAGTTCGAGGTTGAATCTTTATTGTTAGGTATTCCTGTTACTACGCGCCATAACGAGGTGGCTCCAAATCAGTTTGAATGTGCACCAATTTTTGAAGAGTGTAACTTAGCCAATGACCACAACCTCTTGTTGATGGACCTCATGGAAAAAATTGCACGCAAGCACAACTTCCGTGTCTTGTTACACGAAAAACCATTTGCTGGTGTCAACGGTTCAGGTAAGCACAACAACTGGTCTTTGAGTACCAACACAGGTGTCAACCTTTTGGCTCCGGGTAAAAATCCGAAGTCAAACTTACAGTTCTTGACTTTCTTCGTGAATACTATTATGGCCATTCATGAAAACGCTGACTTATTGCGTGCTGCAATTGCCTCTGCTGGCAATGACCACCGTTTAGGTGCCAACGAAGCGCCACCTGCCATTATTTCAGCATTCATCGGAACCCAGCTTTCTCAGTTGCTCGACGACCTCGAGAAAAACATCAAGGCTGGTAAAATGACGCCACAGGATAAAACTGAATTGAAACTCAATATCGGTAAAATCCCGCAAATTTTACTGGACAACACCGATCGTAACCGTACTTCTCCGTTTGCCTTTACGGGTAACAAATTTGAGTTCAGAGCTGTAGGTTCTTCTGCTAACTGTGGTTCTGCAATGATTGTGCTCAATACAATTATGGCCAAGCAATTGCGCTTGTTCAAAATTGCTGTTGATGCACGCATTGACAAAGGTGAATCTAAAGATGAAGCCATCTTAAAAGAGCTTCAGGCGATGATCAAAGCGTCTAAAAAAATCCGTTTCGAAGGAAATGGCTACGGCGACGAATGGGTCAAAGAAGCTGAAAAGCGCGGTCTTTCTAACTTAAAAGATACCCCACGTGCATTGAAAGCATGGCACGATAAAAAAGTAGTGAAGCTGTTTGAAGAAATGGAAGTTTTAACTACTCGTGAATTAGAAGCACGTGCTGAAATCGAATACGAAAACTACATCCTCAAAATTCAAATTGAGTCTCGTTTGATGGGTGACCTCGTTCAGAACAACTTCATCCCGGCAGCTGTTGAGTACCAAAACAAACTCATTCAAAATGTCCAAGGGCTCATTTCAGTTTTGGGCGATAAAGCTGGAAAAGCAGCTGCAAAAGCACAAATCGAGCTACTCGAAAAAGTGTCTTTGCACATCAACAAAATGAAAGAGTCTTCAGATGTAATGCTTGCTCAGCGTAAAATTGCCAATAAAATTGAACACGCTGAAGAAAAAGCAATTGCTTACTGTGATCAAGTGAAAGTTCATTTTGATGAAATCAGATACCATGCAGATAAACTTGAGTTATTAGTTGAAGACGAACTATGGCCATTGCCAAAATTCAGAGAACTCCTCTTTATCCGTTAATCGTTTTTGTTTGTTATAGAGTGGAAGGCCTCGCTGTTTAGCAGCGGGGCTTTTTTATTGCTCCAGCGCTGTACCGAATAGCTTAAGAAACTCACCGGCTGCATAATATTTTTGGTGCAATTCCCAAGAGATTACTTGATTTTGTGTTTGAACGCTTTTGGTTCTGTCACTGAGGTCATTGAGTGCTCTGTATATTGGAAATAATTCAAGTACAGCTGCTGCCCATCCTGCGTTTTCAAGTTTGGTTAAAAGTTTAGGATCGCCTGAACAGTATAGCGCTTGGTTTTTTTCTTGTCGCTTGTATTTTCCGCCACGTAAAAATTTTTGGGGTGTGCTGCAGATATACAATTGGCGGCCTTCCTTTTTGAACGCATAATTTGCATCATTAATACGCACGTAGTTTGGATGCCATTCCCATTCGTTTTCCATTTTTTGAAATGCCCTGACAAAAGCATTCATTTTGAATTTATTTTGAAAAGAAAGTAATGTTTCAAACGACAATTCTAAGCCTTGTTTTTCATTGAGCTTGGCACCGTAATAATTCAAGGAAACAGCAGTTAGGCCATTAAGAGGCATTTCAGCGCCCAATAAATTTTGCAAGGCCAAAGGGCAGCTCAGGTGAAAGCCGTTTGGTTGTAACATTTTGTTGTCGGCCATTTTTTCATTAGGAACGTGTAAGGCAAAGCCGTGTTTGTGCCACTCCAGTAGGTACGGAGCTTTGGATAACTCAAAGCGGAGTTTACGCGCTTCATATTTCTTTTGGGTCCAGAGCGCTTTTTTTAATTGCTGCTGAAAATCATTTTTTAAGGATGCTTCAGGTGCTTGGTTGAAAACAAACAAGCCATTTTGGTGTGCAAAATGTTTGTCCGATAGCCAACCCAGTTTTTCGTTTTTTCCGGCCAAGAAATAAAATGTGTAGCGCTGCTGTTGGTAAGGAAGTACATAAAGCCCAACCGCACCAAAGGGATTGTATTGAAAACCATCGAGAACTGGGTCTTCTTTGATTTGTATTTTTTTAGCAAATTTTTTGAGCGTTTCTTGAACCTCTACATCCTTTGAAACCGATTGTTGTTCTAAGACCCAAGTCTGGATCACTTGAATCGGAATCAGTTGCATACTGAAGTCTTGGGCTTTGAATTGAGGCGCAATTGCCGCTCTGCTTTTCGGTAGAATTAGAAAAGGGCTCAGCAATGCAAACGCACCGATAAGCGCTAAGATGACAACCAAAGAAATGATTTCCTTGAAGAACTTCATGGTGTAAAGATAGATGAAAGATGAATTGCTTAACTTTAACGCATGAAGTTCGTAGCAAAATTTATTTTTTGGTTAATTGGCTGGAAGATTGATCAGACTCCTCCCGCAGGCATATCAAAATGTGTCGTTGCGGTTGGGCCTCATACCTCCAACTGGGATTTTATTTTGGGTCGCCTTGCATTTTATCAGTATGGTGTAAAAGGCCGTTATCTCATGAAAAAAGAACTTTTTGTTGGGCCACTTGGTTGGTTTTTAAAGGCAATTGGGGGTATTCCGGTAGATCGCAGCAAGAAAAACAACCTCACAGATACAGCGGTCAAATACTTTGAAGAAAATGACACCATGTACTTGGTGTTTTCACCTGAAGGTACGCGCAGTTACAACCCCGACTGGAAAAAAGGTTTTTATTATGTTGCCGAGAAAGCTAAAGTGCCTATTTATGTTGCCTACATTGATTTTTCAACCAAAACAGGTGGCTTCCATAGTTTGGTATGGCCCTCTGGTGACGCCGATGCCGACATTCAAAAAATAAAAGACATCCTGAAAAATTTCAAAGGCAAATACCCTGAAAAAGGCATCTATTAATTTTCTTTTTTAGGCCCAACAGTATGTGTCTTGACATCGTAGCCATAGGGGCAGTGCTTGCAATTGCTTTTACAGCAGTAGCCGCGTTTCAAATGATAAGCTTCTGTAAAAACAATGTAGCCCTCTTCACTCAAATAGTAATCTTCTTCGTTTAGATTTCCACGCTTGGAAAAACCAGAAAAATCTTCGCTCATGGATATGCAGTTGTCAGATTGGTTTGCAAAATTAAAAAGTCATTCGCAATTGGAACTTTTTACCTTCCAAAAAATTAACAATAGTCTTGCGCATTTGTTCGTCAAAAGAGATGATTTAATTCATCCTGAAATTTCTGGCAATAAATTGCGCAAACTTGAAGGTAACTTATTGGCTGCAAATAAATTAGGTGCAAAGCAGTTGATGACTTTCGGAGGTGCATTTTCCAATCATCTTTTGGCCAGTGCAGCAGCTGCAAAAGCCATTGGTTTTCCGATAATTGGAAAGGTGAGGGGAGAGGAGCTCACCGAGCAGAGCAATTCGTTACTCAAGCGCTGCGCTGAGTTAGGGATGCAATTACAGTTTATTTCGCGCAGCCAATTTGCTCAAGAAAAACATCAGCAAGGCCTTCACGATGTTCAAAATCTACCCACCTGGATCATCCCTGAGGGCGGCGCAAACCCCGAAGGCATTTGGGCTTGTGCTCAAATTTACCCAGAGGCAGTTTCCCAAAATAACAACCAACATTTCGATGCCGTTTTCATAGCACAGGGCACCACCACAACAAGTTTGGGCGTTTTAGCAAGCATCCCGCCAACAACTCAGCTCTATGTCGTTCCCGTCCTCAAAGGATTTGACGCCATTTCCGAAATGCAAGCACTTGCCACCATGGCTCAAAACAATCCATTCACCACAAACTTCCAATTCAATTGGCAACAAGTCACAGTCCTAGACACCTACCACCACGGCGGCTATGCCAAAACCACCCCTGAACTACTTAACTTCATCAACACCTTCAGCTCTTCAAACCAGTTCAATTCAACTAAGTATTTCCAGATCGAACCAACCTACACCGCCAAAGCCCTTTTCGCCCTACACGACCTACTCCTCAAAGCCGACCCTCGTTTACTTCCGCCAACCATCCCAACCCCTGAACCAAAGCGCATTTTGTTTGTTCACACGGGTGGTATTCACGCTAATTTTTAATTGTTATAATTCATTGAATTATTTTTGTTGACAACGCATGAGTGATTGTGAATATCATGCCCAAGATTTTCTTGACATAACATTAATATTCCAATAATTTTGATGTGCAATTAATAAACGACCTTTGCTCTAAACAACGATTATGAAAACTTTTAAAGTATTTTGTTCGATATTCTTATTGGTACTATTTTCTTTGGTAAGCGGAGGAGTTTGGGGGCAGGTAGTTGAAGATTTTACAAATTTACCAACAACCCAAGTGTCATCTTACTTAACTAGGACATGGGTTGGAAGTAATGGACAAAACTGGAATGCAACATCTGCTCGGACAGATCAAACGATTAATGGTAAGGCGATTTGTACAAACTCGAATGGAACAGTCACATCACCTGTTGTTAATGGTGGAATTGGAGTACTTCAATTTTCTTACGTTAGAGGGTTCACGGGTACAAGTGCAAGGTCAATTGAAGTATGGGTGAATAATGTGAAACAAGGAAGTACAATTACCGTTGACCCTAACTCAAATGTGATAGTAAACTATAATGCAAGTATAAATATTGTAGGTTCAGTTACTTTGGAACTAAGAACATCAGGGTCTCAAATTAAAATAGATGACATATCTTGGACAAGTTACATAGTAAGCTCACCGTTAATAATTACATCACTTTCCAATCTTCCAAACTTTTCACAGAACTCAAGTACGCCATCTGCTGAACAATCATACTCAGTTTCAGGTGATAATTTGAGCGGGAACGTTACCATTACACCACCTGCTAATTATGAAATTTCATTGCAAAGTGGATCGGGTTTTTCGAATAATGCGCTTTCGCTTAGTGTTTCTGCCGGGAATATTGTGAATGAGCCAGTTACGATTTATGTCAGACAGAATGCCTCAAGTATCGGCGCATTTTCTGGAAACATAGTTCATTCGAGTAGTGGAGCCACTGATGTAAACATTGCGGCTTCAGGTTTAAGGTCAGGTACAATTTACTCAAAAGCAAGCGGGGACTTAGACCTTCTCAATACTTGGGGTTCGAACACAGATGGTTCAGGTAACGCGCCAACCAATTTTACAGCAAATGGGGTTATTTATGAAATTCGCAATAGATCTGCTGCAACAATTTCCTCTAATTGGGTAGTTTCCGGAACGGGTTCAAAGGTTGTAGTGGGTGACGGCGTTAATTTTACAGATTTCACAATTCCGAGTTCGGCAAGTTTTACTGGTTCTATTGATGTATCCAATGCTGCAGAACTTACTGTTGAAAATAGTACGCTGCCAACATTAA
>JBJTCG010000073.1:0-36350 GCA_046091725.1 Flavobacteriales bacterium
GCCTCAAGTATGACAAGATCGGGTTTGTGTAATTTTTTAGCGTAAATCGCGATTTGTTTCATCAGATGTCTAAATAGAGCATGAGCTCATCGTAGCGTTCTTGCAATTCGTTTTGTTGGTTTTCTGCTTGATAGCTTGCCAACACTTGGTAATCATAACGCTCAAAGGTACGGATTATTGGACTAAGATTTTGTTGATTGATCCTTAAACTCACTTGTATTTTAGTACTATCTGGTTCACTATTGATGAACAAATTGAGAATTTTGGCTTGGTTGCTTTCAACGATTTGTGCAATTTGGGAAAGCACATAATTATTGGCATCCATTTCCAAAACTAGTACGGATCCTAATTCTTTTGCGCCAGTTGATTGTGCAAGCAATTGCAAAAGGTCTTGAGAAGAAATGACACCGAGGTATTGTTCTTGTCGGTCTAGAACAGGAAGTGCCGTAATTTTAAACAAAGAAAAATGCTGTAAAATATCGAAAAGATGTGCATCTGCAAAAACGAAAGGACGAGGCAAATGCTGGAAAAGTTCATCTAGGTTGGGTTCAAGATCCGATTGATCTAGTAATTCCGATTCAGACAACACACCCACAAAATTCCCATTTTTGAGTACTGGTAAATGATTGACTTGAAATTCATCCATCCATAATAAAGCCTTTTCACCTGAATCGGTGTGCAATAGTGGTGGGATGACCTCTGATATAATTTCACTTGCTCTCATAGTTGTGGCCAAAATACTAAAAACCTTTAATGTTTCGTACTTTTGTGTTCCAATTATTGTGCCATGACAAGACTCAGTGTCAATATCAACAAAATAGCCACACTCAGGAACGCCAGAGGTGGCACCATGCCAGATGTCATTCAGTTTGCGATAGATGCTGAAAGATATGGCGCACAAGGTATTACAGTTCATCCAAGGCCTGATGAAAGGCATATCACTACCAAAGATTGCTATCAATTAAAAGATGTGATTACTACTGAATTTAATATCGAAGGATACCCAGATGAACGCTACTTAAAATTGATCCGAGATTTGCGACCAGCGCAAGCTACACTTGTGCCCGATCCTCCGGGAGTATTGACATCAAATGCCGGCTGGAATTGCATTGAACAAGAAGCTTTCCTAAAACCAATTATTGCTCAAATTAAAAATCTAGGTGTGAGGGTCTCCTTGTTTATGGAAACAGATTCAATGCAAATAGAAAAAGCAGCTCATCTAGGAACAGACCATATTGAATTTTATACAGGCCCTTATGCCGAAAACTTCAGAAAAAATCGTGAACTCGCTATTGAACCTTATGTAAAATCTGCTTTATTAGCCAAAGATTTGCATCTTGGGATCAATGCAGGTCATGACTTAAGCCTTGAAAATTTGGCGTATCTCAAGAAAATGCTGTGTCATTTAGACGAAGTGTCTATTGGGCATGCATTGATCTCGGACGCTTTGTATTTGGGTATTGAAAATACAATTCAACGCTACCTCTACGAGTTGCGCTGAGCAGCCTGATGCAAAACGCGCTGTGGATATGGAATTTCTATTTTATAAGCTCTAAATAGTCGGTCTATTTCAAAACGAATTTCTGACTTATAATTATTGATGTCCCAACTTTGATCGGCCCAAAATATGAGTTCTAAGTTGATCCCTGATTCGCCAAAATCAGCAAAACGAACAATGACCGGATTATTTTTCTTGACTTTCGGATGCGCCAAAGCGGCTTGTTTCAACAAGCGTTTTATAAGTTCAAGATCTGCGCCAAATGATACTGTTACATGAATCGTAAAGCGCGTAAGTTCTGAACCATGACTCCAGTTTTCAATTCTGTCTTGTGTCAAGTGTGTGTTGGGAATGATCAACACATTTCCTTCACGAGTTTGAATTTGGGTGGTCCTTACATTGATTTTTACAATTTTAGCCACCATTCCATCTTGTACCGAACCATTTTTGGTTTTACCAGAAATTTCTACGATGTCACCTACTCTTAAATTGCCTTCAAAAAGCAACACCATGCCGGCAATCATGTCTTTGAAAACATCTTGCAACCCCAAACCTAATCCGACTAGCAAACCAACCGAACTCGTGAGTAAAATCATGAGGTCAATATTGAGAAGTTTCAGGCCAAGAATGATGGAGAATACATATATGAAGTATTTGGCCAACTGTATGTAAACATATTCAGTGCCTGGATCGTAGTGTGCACTTCGTTTAAAGCGCTTGGCGATATATAGCCTTGATAAATTGACTGCTATTTTCGCACCAAAAAAAACAGAGATCAGGATCAGTATTGAAGCGAAATCAATGCTAAATTGACTTAATGATAATAGCTTGAAATTGAGGAAGTCATCAAAAGTGACACGCCCATTGTTGTACCTGAAACTGAGGACAGCGATGTAAATTGCCAACAAATAAACACTTTGACTAACGAGACGCAAACGGGCCATTTGCTTGGCCTCAAGATGGATGTTGGCACTCTTGACGTATCCTTTTAGCCCGCGGTGAATCAGGCGTCTGAGAATGGCCGCCACTAAGAAAATGAGCAAAAGGAAGATGAGATTCCAAAAGCAAATCTTATAGGGTCCGATGTAAAATAGTGTTTTAGAAAACATGTACTAACGAATTACGGTAATGCCAATTTGTTCTGATAAGAGCATTTTTACTTTTTCTAGGCTCACGATTTCGCTGAGTGCCAAAAGTTGATCATCAGGACCAAGCCCGTTATGTTCAATTTCTTTTCTGAGCTCAGAAATTCGATTTTCAACATGTGCCAATTTAAAGCGATAAATGGTCTGAAGTACCGTCTGATAGAGGTCATCGGCCTCAGATTTAGTTTGAATTTTGTACTTAGAAATCCAGTTGTGACTTAGGTCTTGTTCTTGCGCTTCAAAATTGGTAGCCAATTGTACGATTTGTTGATTTTCGTGGCGCAGAAAAAAACTTCCTACATAAAGCGTTTGGTCTTCGTTTACGCCCTTTGCAAAAATATCGAAGATCTCTTGATGTAAGGGATTTTTGAAGGACAGCCCGTCGTTTTGGATCTCATGAATCACCAACTCGATGACACTTGTTTGAACCTGCTCGGAGCCAAGAATTTGAAAATCTAGGGCGCGGGTGCCATATTTGAGTAGCAATCTGATTACTTCTGCTTCGTAAAGTGAGGTATCTACATGTTTTTCAGTAAGATCGGCAGTCTGAGCTTGAACAACAGGTTGTTTGGGTATTTCAATGTCGTTGAATGCTGGTTCTTGGAACTGCTTGCTCATGCTCTGTTTGCGCAATTGCAATAATTCGGACTGAACAATTGCCTCAGAAATATCAAATTGTTGGGCTAATTGTTGGGCATAAACCGAGCGCATGATTTGATCTGGGATCAAGGAAACAGAGTGCACGATATCTTTAATGAGACCAGCACGCAATATTGGGTCATGATTGCCGTCAGCGAGTAAGACACTTGCTTTGAAGGAAATGAAATCTTGTTTGTTTTCTTTGATGTAACTTGCCAATTCATCATTACTTCTTGATTTCGCAAAGGAATCTGGATCTTCTCCGTCAGGGAAAAGCACCACTTTTACGTTCATCCCCTCTTCCAAGATCAGATCTATACCTCTGAAACTGGCTTTGATCCCCGCGGCATCACCATCATACAAGATTGTCAGGTTTTTAGTATAGCGACTAACAAGCTTTACTTGCTCTTTGGTCAGGGAGGTGCCGGAAGAGGACACCACATTTTGAATACCCGACTGATGCATACTGATGACATCCGTGTAGCCTTCGCAAAGAAAACATTCGTCGTACTTAACGATATCACCCTTGGCAAAATAGAGTCCGTAAAGGATTTCACTTTTATTGTAGATGATACTTTCAGGTGAATTGAAGTACTTGGCGACTTTTTTGTCAGAAAGCAAAGTTCGGCCACCGAAACCTAAAACACGTCCTGAAATACTGTGGATCGGGAACATCACGCGACCTTTAAAAAAATCAAAACTGCGTTCGTCCTTGGACTTGCTTAGGCCTATTGCCTCGAGATAAGCTTTGTTATATCCTTTTTCAAGGGCAAGTTGCGTAAAAGCGTTTCCCGTATTGAGACAATACCCTAGCTGAAATTTATCGATGGTGGCCCTAGTGAAGCCGCGCTCTTCAAAATAAGAAAGACCAATTGCTTTTCCTTCCTCTGATTCGAGGAGCATATTTGAAAAAGTATTTTTAGCAAACTCATTGATGATCAAAAAACTTTCACGTTCGTTGAGCGCAGCCAATTCTTCTGCAGTGGCTTCGCGTTCTTCAGGAACTTCAATTTGATAGCGCTTGGCCAACCAACGCAATGCCTCAGGATAAGTGAAATGTTCTTTTTCCATGAGAAAACTAGCAGCATTTCCGCCCTTACCTGTTGAAAAACATTTAAAAATTTGTTTGGCTGGTGAGACAACAAATGACGGAGTTTTTTCATCGGTAAAAGGGCTCAGCCCTTTGAGATTAGAACCCGCCCGCTTGAGTTGCACGAATTCACCTATGACCTCCTCAATGCGGGCGGTCTGAAGAATTTGATCAACAATATGCGGAGGAATTTTGCTCATTTATTTTGGTTCTCCGTAGTTTTTTATTGATTTATTGCCATTTTGGTCGTAGTTAACCCATTCGCCAACCATTTGGTCATTTTGATATGAGCCATAATAATGCACTTTTCCATTCGGGTATTTCACTAGTGAGTGACCTTCTTTTTTACCATCGATATACATGGTAAACGATTGCAAATTCCCAGTTTCGGAAAAGAAATCCCATTTGCCCTCGCGGTTGCCCGCTTCATTGAGTTGCCCTTGGTATTTGATTTGCTTGCGACCCGGATACCACTCTGTATAATGTCCGTCTTTGAGGTCTACTAAATTTTCTTTTTTGGGAGCAGTTTGCTTTGGCGTGTCAACGGCATCTGAACAACCCACAAAGAAAATACCGATGGTACATGCGATTAAAAATAATTGAAGCTGTTTCATGAGTTTATTTTTCACGTGTCATGGTGTATGATACTAATGCAAGTAACGAAGCTTTTGCTGCATTGTTGGGGTAGGCATCTAAAAGGTGGATGGCTTCTTGTGCGAGCGCTTCCATTCTTTTTTGAGCATATTGCACACCGCCAGCCTCCCAAACCAATTGGATAGCACGTTGCACACTATTACTGTCGTCAAATTTGTTTTTGATGATGTACTTGAGTTCTTTCTGAATGGCGGCAGGTGCATTTTGCAAGGCATAAATGAGCGGTAGTGTCATTTTTTGTTCTCGGATATCGATACCTGTTGGTTTGCCAATTTGCTCACCAGTTCCGTAGTCGAAGATATCGTCCTTGACTTGAAATGCCAAACCTATGAGCTCGCCAAAACGACGCATATTGGCGCGTTGATCAGCTGCCCCCACACTAAGTGCACCTGCTTCACAACAAGTAGCAATTAGTGATGCTGTTTTTTTACGAATGACTTCATAATAGACTTCTTCGGTGATATCGAGGTGGCGTGCTTTTTCAATTTGTAATAATTCGCCTTCAGACATTTCCTGAACAGCGCGTGCCACTATTTCAAGTAAATCTAGATTTCGTTTTTCGATGGAAAGCAATAAAATTCTGGACAACATGTAATCACCGACAAGCACAGCAATTTTGTTTTTCCAAAGCGCATTGACGGAGAAAAAGCCGCGGCGTTCAGCGGCGTCGTCCACGACGTCATCGTGAACTAAGGTTGCAGTATGCAAAAGCTCGACTAGTGTGGTTGCGTCAAAAGTAATGGGGCCAATTTGACCGAGCATCTTAGCACTGAGAAAAACGAACATTGGCCGCATTTGCTTGCCTTTACGCTTGACAATATAGCTTGTAACCTTGTCTAGCAGAGCGACATCTGAATGCATGGTGTTTTGAAAGTGCTTTTCAAAATCAAGCAATTCTTGTTGTATTGGTGCGGTGATGTCTTCTAGTCGGTGCATCCAACAAATATAATAAATAGAGTGCCCTTTTGAAAGGAAACTTCGCTAAATCTTAGCGCGAAAGGTGCATGTTTCTTTCAGCGTAAACTTTGGTAAAGAAAGGGTCTTTGAGGTCCTTGATGAAACGAATGGCTTCACCTGTAGACTTCATTTCTGGACCCAACTCTTTTTTGACATCCGGAAACTTCTCGTAAGAGAAAACAGGGATTTTGATGGCGTACCCTTCTTTGCGTGGTTGAAAGTTAAAGTCGGTTACTTTGTTGTGGCCTAACATGACTTTGGTAGCATAATTGACATAAGGTTCGTCATAGGCTTTTGCTATGAATGGGACGGTTCTGGAAGCCCGAGGGTTTGCTTCAATCACGTATACTTTATCGTCTTTGACGGCAAATTGGATATTGAGCAACCCAACTGTTTTGAGCTCAATGGCTATTTTTCTGGTGATGTCTTCAATTTGCGTCATGACGAAATCACCGAGGTTGTAAGGAGGCAAAACAGCGTAGGAGTCTCCGGAATGGATGCCAGCTGGCTCAATATGTTGCATAATGCCGATGATATAAACGTTTTCACCGTCGCAAATGGCATCGGCCTCTGCTTCAATAGCACCTCCTAAGAAATGGTCAAGAAGAATTTGATTGCTTCCCATTTCGTTGATGATGTCAACCACGTGATGCTCAAGTTCTTCTTTATTGATGACAATTTTCATTTTTTGACCACCCAATACGTACGATGGTCTTACTAGCAAAGGAAAACCGAGATCATCGGCTAATTCTAATGCTTGCTCTGCACTTTCTACCACACCATACTGCGGGAAAGGCACATTGTTCTTTTCAAGTAATTTCGAGAAGCGACCACGGTCTTCAGCAAGGTCAAGGGCTTCATAGCTGGTTCCGAGAATTGGAATGCCGTATCGGCTCAGTTTTTCAGCCAATTTTAGGGCTGTCTGCCCACCCAACTGAACGATTACACCAATTGGTTTTTCGTGCTGAATGATGTCGTAGATGTGTTCCCAGAATACAGGTTCAAAGTAGAGTTTGTCGGCAGTATCAAAATCCGTGGAAACGGTTTCTGGATTACAGTTGATCATGACGGTTTCATAGCCGCATTCTTTGGCAGCCAAGACACCATGCACACAAGAGTAATCAAATTCAATGCCTTGCCCGATTCTGTTTGGACCAGAACCGAGTACAACTACTTTTGGTCGATCGGTAACAATACTTTCATTTTCGTATTCAAAAGTAGAGTAATAGTAAGGAGTTTGCGCTTCAAATTCAGCAGCGCAAGTATCTACAAGCTTGTAAACTCTTTTGATACCTAGATCTTTGCGTTTCTGAGCTACTTCAGACTCGAGGCAACGCAATAAATGCGCAACCTGACGATCGGCGTATCCTTTCTGTTTGGCCTCAAAAAGTAATTCTTCAGGAAGATTTTCGAGGTGGAATTTTTCAATCTTACGCTCGAGTTTGATTAAATCTTCAATTTGCTTGAGGAACCAAATATCGATTTTTGTTTTTTCGACGATTGTTTTAAATGGAATGCCCAGCTTGATTGCATCGTAAATATGGAATAAACGATTCCAACTTGCAAACTCAAGAGAATGTAAGATTTCGTTTTGATTGGTCAGTTCTTTGCCATCGGCTCCTAGACCATTGCGATTGATTTCTAAAGACTGACATGCTTTTTGCAAGGCCTCTTGAAAACTACGGCCAATCCCCATTACTTCACCAACAGATTTCATTTGTAGACCAAGCTGGCGATTGGTACCTGGGAATTTATTAAAGTTCCAGCGCGGTATCTTTACGATGACGTAGTCAAGGGTTGGTTCAAAAAGTGCTGAAGTTGTTTTAGTAATTTGGTTGCTGAGCTCATTGAGGTGATACCCTATGGCTAATTTTGATGCAATTTTGGCAATTGGGTAGCCAGTAGCTTTAGATGCAAGCGCAGAGGACCTCGAAACACGCGGGTTGATTTCAATGGCAATGATGTCTTCTTGGTCATCAGGAGAGACTGCAAACTGCACGTTACAACCCCCGGCAAAATTACCGATAGAACGCATCATCTTGATGGCCATATCGCGCATTTTTTGATACGTTGTATCGGAGAGCGTCATGGCCGGAGCTACTGTGATAGAGTCACCGGTATGGATGCCCATAGGATCAAAGTTTTCGATCGAGCAAATGATCACAACGTTGTCGTTGGCATCGCGCAAGAGCTCGAGTTCGTATTCTTTCCAGCCTAAAAGCGCTTTGTCAATCATGACCTCATGAATTGGCGATAATTGCAAGCCTCGCTCGAGTAGATTGTCAAATTCTTTGGGGTCATGTAAAATACTAGCGCCTGATCCACCGAGTGTGTAAGAAGGGCGAATACAAAGCGGGAAGCCAAATTCTTGAGCAATTTCCTTTCCTTCAAGAAAAGACTTTGCCGTTTTTTGAGGCGCCATTGGGACACCAATTTTGAGCATGAGCTCGCGGAACGCTTCGCGGTTTTCAGTAATTTCAATGGCGTTTATGTCTACGCCGATGATGCGAACACCGTGTTGTTCCCAGATGCCCATTTCGTCACACTGGATACAAAGGTTGAGTGCTGTTTGCCCACCCATTGTTGGTAAAACCGCGTCAATTTGATGGTTTTCAAGGATTTGAACAATACTTGCTGGTTCTAAAGGTTGGAGGTAGACGTTGTCAGCAACAACTTTGTCGGTCATGATGGTGGCCGGATTTGAGTTGATGAGCGTTACTTCTATTCCTTCCTCGCGGAGTGATCGGGCTGCTTGAGAACCTGAGTAGTCAAATTCACAGGCTTGACCGATGACAATAGGACCACTACCAATAATGAGAACGGATTTGATCGACTGATCTTTAGGCATAAGGGCTTCAATTTACTAGTTTCTTTGAGCGAAACCTTCGCTGCAAATTGAGCACAAATTTAAGTTAAATTCAGTCGATATCGGCATGTCTGACTGAATGTTTTTTAACAAAATGAAAGCTAAATGTTAATTAAAGTCAAATTAGGCGCAGTGACGAGAGATAAACTGCAGCGCCAAATGATTAAAGGTTTCAGCCTTTTCAAAGTTTACCACATGGCCACACTGTGGCACCACACTCAGTTCTGATGCAAAATCTTGATTCACTAAAATGCGCACAGGATTCAAGAACATGTGGTCTTGCTCGCCCATTACGTATAAGGTTGGAATCGTTTCTGGCTTCGAATTGATATTGGTTAGATAAGCCGTTAAACGCGCTGTTAGTTTGAACCACCTCTGAAATTCTTTGTCGACTACTTTTTTGGCTTCATTGACAAATAAGGACCTCGATTCTTTGTGATTTGCGCGCGGCATCATGATGCGGGCCATCAGTTTGTAAAGTGACATTTGCGGCAGAAAACTGTATAGGATCCTTCCCATTCTTAAAATGAAACGCGAACGGATATTTAGCTTAGTAACGGCGCCTGCAAAGATCATGCTCTTGACGAGATCAGGACGCTGTGCCCTTAGTGATTTGATGACGATAGAACCCAACGAAACCCCTACAAAATGCGCCTTTTTGATGTTTTTTTGCTGCAATAGCTCAATGACATCAGTGGCAATTAATTCAAAGGAATAGGAATTTTTAGTGCTCAATTTTTGACTCTTGCCGTGGCCACGAAGATCGAGCACTAAAACATTGTGTTTTTCGCAAAAATCTTTGAGTTGTTTGTGCCAAATTGACGAGCTCCCTCCTGCTCCGTGCACGAACACAACCCATTCATTTGAACTGCGGTGTAAAAAAGATTTGGAATAGAGCATGAGCAAATATAACAAAAAAAAAGGGCTGCCAACAGACAGCCCTTTGTATTGCTTAGACTCGAACTTATTTATCTTTGACTTCCTCGAAGTCTACGTCTGTTACTTCATCTTGTGCGCTACCTGAAGCGGTGTCTGCTCCTGGCTCAGCTGCACCACCTTGTGCATTGGCAGCATTGTACATTTCTTGAGAAGCTGCACTGAATACTTCGTTGAGTTTATCCATTGCAGGCTGCAAGTTAGCCATGTTTTTAGCATCAAATTCTGCTTTAAGAGCTGAAAGCGCATCTTCAATTGGCTGCTTTTTGTCTGCAGGGATTTTATCGCCGTATTCTTTGAGCTGACGCTCCGTTTGGAAAATCAAAGAATCTGCTTTATTTACTAATTCAGCTTCTTCACGACGCTTGTTGTCGGCATCAGCATTTGCTTCTGCTTCTGCTTTCATGCGTTGGATTTCTTCGTCAGACAAACCGCTTGAAGCTTCAATTTTAATAGATTGTTGCTTGCCAGTTCCTTTGTCTTTGGCAGAAATATTCATGATTCCGTTGGCATCGATGTCAAAAGTAACTTCGATTTGCGGAACACCGCGTTGTGCAGGCGGAATATCTGACAATTGGAAACGACCTAGTGTTTTGTTGTCGTTGGCCATTGCACGCTCGCCTTGTAGTACATGAATGTCTACTGAAGGTTGATTATCAGAGGCTGTTGAGAACACTTCTGATTTCTTGGTAGGGATAGTGGTGTTGGCATCAATGAGTTTAGTGAATACACCTCCCATTGTTTCAATTCCTAGAGAAAGTGGAATAACGTCAAGTAATAAGACATCTTTAACCTCACCAGTAAGTACACCTCCTTGAATAGCTGCTCCAACGGCAACCACTTCATCAGGATTCACTCCTTTTGACGGTGCTTTACCAAAGAAACGCTCTACAGCCTCTTGGATCACTGGAATTCGCGTAGAACCACCAACTAAAATTACTTCATCGATGTCAGACGGGTTAAGGCCTGCATTCGAAAGCGCAGAACGACAAGGTGCAATTGTGCGCTCAACGATGCTTGAAATAAGTTGCTCAAATTTAGAGCGCTGTAAGGTTCTTACCAAGTGCTTAGGAATGCCATTGACCGGCATGATATATGGCAAGTTAATTTCAGAAGCAGTTGTGGAAGACAACTCGATTTTCGCTTTTTCAGCCGCTTCTTTCAAACGTTGAAGTGCCATTGGATCTTGACGAAGGTCTAAGCCTTCTTCTGCCTTAAATTCTTCAGCTAACCAGTTGATGATTGAATCATCAACGTCGTCACCACCGAGGTGCGTATCACCGTCAGTTGCCAAAACTTCGAAAACGCCATCGCCAAGCTCTAGAACAGAGACATCGTGGGTTCCTCCACCGAAGTCAAAAACAACTATTTTTTGGTCGATTCCTTTTTTGTCTAGGCCGTAAGCCAAAGCAGCTGCCGTTGGCTCATTGATGATTCTTTTAATTGTAAGACCAGCAATTTCTCCGGCTTCTTTGGTTGCCTGACGCTGCGCATCGTTAAAGTACGCAGGAACTGTAACGACAGCTTCAGTTACTTCTTGACCCAGATAATCTTCTGCAGTTTTCTTCATTTTTTGAAGAATCATGGCAGAAATTTCTTGCGCAGTGTAGAGACGGTCGTCAATTTTTACGCGAGGAGTATTGTTGTCACCTTTGACAACATCATAAGGTACGCGAGCTACTTCTTTTGAAGACTCTTCAAAGCTAGTACCCATGAAACGCTTGATAGAATAGATCGTTTTTGTAGGATTCGTGATGGCTTGACGCTTTGCAGGATCACCCACTTTACGCTCACCGCCCTCAACAAATGCAACAACAGATGGCGTCGTGCGCTTGCCTTCTGAGTTGGCAATAACGACAGGCTCATTTCCTTCCATAACCGAAACACATGAATTGGTTGTTCCGAGGTCGATTCCGATAATTTTTCCCATTTTAAATTAATTTTTGATACCTTTCCCAGTCAAGTATTATGCCATCCCAAAAAACCCTCAGAATGCTGACATTTTGAGTCTAATTCACAATTCGTCAATGCCTTTTTGTCAGTTTTGCTGACATTGGTAACCTATGTTACTTTTAAACAGCATGTATTATATAACTTTGATGTATGATTTTTGGAAAAGGTAGTAAAATGTACAGCATTTCAAAGATGAAATGTCCACAGTGTCAAGAAGGACAATTTCTAGTTTCTCATCCGTATGACTTCAAATATTTAGGCGATGTCAGGCAGCATTGTGATATCTGCGACTTAAAATACGAAAGAGAACCCGGTTTTTACTATGGCGCAATGTATGTTTCTTATGCACTTGGGGTAGCATTATTTGTGACAATTTGGACCTCTTGCAGCCTTTGGTTTCCTTGGTTATCGGCCTGGTGGCAAATTGGTTTAGTCGTATTCTTTACGATCGTATTATCGCCTTATCTTTTTGCACTTTCCAAAATTATTTGGGCTAATTTCTTTATTTCATACAACCCAGATGCTACCGTCCGAAAATAAACTTCAAATGCTCCGAGATCATTTGGGCTACATTCTTGAAGATGGCCTGCTCGAAGAAATGGCGCAAGTGGCAAAGATTCGTGAGACGGCTACCGATGAAATTGTTGTCAATGTAGGCGATCAACTTCAAATGATTCCAATCGTAATTGAAGGGTCTATTAAAATATCGAGAGAGAATGACAACGGTGAAGAGTTGATGCTCTACTATATAGAAGGTGGTGATACTTGTGCTATGTCTTTGCAATGTTGTACACGCAAAATAGACAGCCAAATCAAAGCTACCTCTATGGAACCATCACTTCTTTTGATGTTTCCGGCAGAAAACATGGAGCACTGGCTCGATCAATATAAAACCTGGAGACAATTTATTCTCAACAGCTACCATACCAGAATGATTGAACTCATGGAAAGTATAGACGCTATTGCATTTATGAACCTCGATCAACGTTTGCTGAAATACCTTTCTGACCAAGCAAAAATTTTAGGTAGTATTGAAATTCACCTGACACACCAGCAAGTAGCTGATGATTTACATTCTTCTCGAGTAGTGATTTCCCGTTTACTAAAACAGCTCGAGGTTAAAGGAGAAATCAAATTACTCCGAAACAAAATAACCTTGAATAACTTCTAAACTTTTTTGATAATAATTTGTTAACTTGGGGTCTATAAACCTAAAAAACAACTTATTATGAAGAAAACATTACACTTGGTCTGTGCCATTTTGACATTGGCGGTGGGGTGGAATGCAAGTGCACAAGGGCTTACCTGTGCAACAGCACTACCCGTAACACCCGGCACTTTTACTGCCAGCACACTAGTTGGTACGCCATCAACACCGGGTCTAAATGGCAACGGCGTAGCACTAACCGCAGGTTGGTATGCTTACACCCCAACTTCTAACGGAATTTTAAACATCAATTCATGTGGAGGAGGTTCCGATACACGTTTGTGGGTATGGTCTGGTACTTGCTCAGCCCTCACGCCTGTTGCCAATAATGACGATTTTGCAGGTTGTATTTCAACCGGAACCACAGCTTACGCTTCTAAAATCGAAAACATTATTGTTACCACAGGAAATACCTATTATTTCGAATGGGATAACCAATGGGAAGCAACTGGTTTTACATGGAACTTTACCTTCACTGCTTTGCCTATGAACAATGACGCAGGCATTACATATGTAACAAACCGTTACACGCGTGTTCCGATCGCGCAAGCAAGTGCGGGGATTCCTTTTGGAGCAACTGTCAACAACTTTAGTGGTTCAGCACTTACAAATGTTGTATTAACTACGGAAATTTTTGAATTACCAAACACCACAACACCTGTTCAAACACTTACTAGCACGCCTATTTCATTAGCAATTGGAGCATCACAAGTCATATCATGTGGCACATGGGCACCGGTACTGACTGCTTCGAAGTCTTACCTTGTCAAGTATACCAAAACACAAACCCAAGTGGATGGCGTTACTTCAAACGATGTAACAACTCAAAACCTCACCCTTGACTTCAATTATTATGCCCGTGATAACAACACTTACCTCACAGGTTATAACTGGAGTTCTACCAACTTTACTTGGAAACAAGGTAACTTTTATAATTTTTACGGGGCAGACAACGTAACGGGCGTTGCATATTACGTGGCAAGTACTTCCACTACGCAAGCATACAATATTTTAGTTTATTCAGTAACCAATGGTGTTGTCAGTACAAATCCGGTGTATGCTGGTCCTAGTATCACTGCCAATGGAGCTGGATGGAAATACCACACTTTTACTACTCCACTTGCTGTTACAGCAGGTTCTGAATTTTTATTTGTTGTGAACCATGCCGGAACGGCAGGTTTTGCACTAGGCGTAAGTTCAGCAACACATACAGCCGGAAAAAGCGTTATCAAAGTGGGCACCGGTGCCTGGACTAGTACTGAAACCTATGGTGTGAATGTTGTCTTCATGATGCGTCCGAAATTTGGATCTGACCCGACAAGCGACATTGCCTTCTTGAACAATAGAAATCCTGGAGGAGAAACGACCAAAACACACACCCGCCAGTCACTCTCTGGAAACGACTTGCAGTTTTGGGCACGCGCAACAAATATTGGTTCTGCAACTGTCAACGGCGTAACATTGACGGTAACCGTTAAAGATGCAAGTAATGCTACGCTTTACACCGCCACGAGTGCTGCTCAAGATTTAACGGCAGGGCAAATTGATACTTTTACAGTTGCCAACTTTAATATTACCACATTAGGTGCGTATTCTGTAGAGTATGTTTTCAATAACACCGGAGATCAAGTTCCACAGAACAATAGTAAAACAACATCTTTTACCAGAACAACTGGTGAAATGTCAAGAACAGTTGGTATTACAGGATCACTTGGTCTAAATGCCACAACTGTAGCTAACAACATTGTTTTTGGTAACAATTATACGCTATCCCAAAATGATTACCTCGATTCAGTGATGTTTGTCTTGAACCCTGGTACACCTGTAGGTTACATAGCTAGTGCTAATATTTACGGTACCACTCTTAATGCTACAACTGGAGCAATGGTTCCAAACCTCACTCCAATTGCATCAACAGTGACCTACACGACGACTGCAGCAGATAATCTCAATGGAGCAGTTATTAAATTGCCAATTTCAGGCGGTACGCTCAACCTGACACCAGGCACTTATTTTGTTGGTGTTTATCAAGCATCATCAAGCATTGGCAATATTCGTTTGGCTACCTCTACTGACTACGGAAGTACAAATACTGTCTTTTACCGTTGGGATCAATCGAACTCAGGTAACTGGCAATCACCAGCTTCGATCAACTACTCTTTTGTGGTGAATCCGATCTTTAAATCATGTGTAGCCTACAACCAAACTGTTGCAACAACAGCAGCTTCTTGTGGTGCCAATGACGGTGCCGCAACAGTTTCTACAACAGGTGGAACAGGTACTGTCAACTTCAACTGGGCCAACGGAAATACAACTGCTACAATTAGCAATGTGGCCGCTGGTCAATACGGTCTTACACTTTCTGATATCAATGGTTGCCCTCTAACTTTCAATGTCGTAGTACCAAGTCAGTCCAACCTAACTGTTACAGCTACAACTCAAGATGTTACTTGTGGAGGTCAATCTACAGGTAGTATTGCACTCAATGCAAGCCAAGGTGTTACACCATATGTTTATTCATGGGCAAACAACTTAGGTTCTTCAGCTACCTTATCGAATATTCCTGCCGGAACTTATCAGGTAACTGTCTCAGATGCGACGGGTTGTATCGTCATTTTCAACGATACCGTTGTAGAGTTGTCCAACTTAACCGGAACAGTAAATGGCACAGACGTATTGTGTAATAGTACACAAACTGGCAACCTAGAAATCAGTGCTGCAAGTGGTGTTGCTCCTTATTCATATCAGTGGTTAGGCTCAAGCAATACCAGTACATATGTAACATCTGTAGGACCAGGTACTTACACATGTGTTGTAACAGACGGCCTTGGTTGTACAGATACAGTTGTAACCGTTTTGGCGGTTAGTAATATTGCTGCAACAGCAACTGCATCTAACCCATTGTGTTATGGTACAAATACAGGAAGTGTTACTGTTACCGCAACAGGTGGACAAGCACCATATACTTATGACTGGGCCGGATCAACTGCTAGTTCTGTAACGTTATCAGGTTTAGGTGAAGGTGCCTATTCTTGTGTGGTTACCGATGCCTACGGATGTAGCACTAGTGCTGCTGCAACGGTTTCTGAACCAGCTGCTTGGACAGTTAGTGCTGCCGTGACGCCTGCAATTTTTGGAACAGACGGAGCTATTGACCTCAGCGTAAGTGGTGCAACTAGCCCATACACATTCAGCTGGAGCAACGGTGCTATCACTGAAGACCTCAACAACTTAGACGGTGGAGACTACATCGTGACTATCACAGATGCATCGGGCTGTAGTTATACCGATACCATTGTAGTCAATTCATTGGTTGGTTTAGAAACACAAAATCTTGAAGAGACGCTTGTTTATCCAAATCCAAACAATGGAACCATGTTTGTTGTTGGTGCTGCCGTAGAACAAGTAGCGCTTTACAATCAACTTGGTCAGCGCATCGCATTTGAAACGATTTCATTAGGCACTGGTGCTCTTGAAGTCAAAGTAAATAATGTGGCTACGGGTACTTATATCCTAGAATTACAAGGAGCCGAGCAAGTACTCAGAAAATCTAT
The DNA here is from genome assembly GCA_046091725.1 of Flavobacteriales bacterium. Lineage (GTDB taxonomy): Bacteria > Bacteroidota > Bacteroidia > Flavobacteriales_D > Crocinitomicaceae > UBA952. The sequence continues at coordinate 16,500 of JBJTCG010000073.1, forward strand.
TCAGATTTTTCAATAGTTGGAATATCTAATTCTATTTGAAAAAGGTCGGCGCAATCCGACCTTTTTTCGTTATTTTAGAACCATGAAACTGCTCCAATTATTGAATTTCGTCATCCTTTTTTGCTTGTTTCCTGCACTCACATTTGCTCAAATCAGTATCAACGAAGGCTGCAACAAGAATGGTAATGTCGAAATGGACGAAAATGGAGACTACCCCGACTGGATCGAATTATACAACAGCAGCGCAAGCAATATCAATTTACTCAATTGGAAACTCAGTGATCAAGCTATCCCACAAACAGCATGGTCATTGCCAAACGTCAATTTAGGGGCCAATTCATTTGTGCGCATTTTTTGCAGCGGGAAAAATAAATTTGGAACCCCGCCTTTTTTAACAGCAGGTACATTTAATAATTTTCAGCCCAGCGCTGGATGGAATACGCATCAATTATCATCGAATTTTATATGGGATGGCAGCTCTAATCTACTGATCAATGTTTGTTCTTACAACGGCTCAGGGTATACCGAAAATTCTGTTTTCTATCAGAGCACTACTGCCTACTCCTCTTGCATGGCCAGTTTTGTAGATGGTTCGCCTGCAGCTTGTTCAAATAATGCAGGTCAAATTTATTACCAAAGGCCAAATATCAAACTCAACAATGTCATTATTGGCACCGGCACTGTTACCAACAGCAATACAGATTATCCGGCACCCTATGGCAACTGGTACTGGGGGGCAAGACATCAAATCCTGATCAGGGCCAACGAATTAATTGCTGCTGGTTTAACGCCAGGGCCCATCAGTACTTTGGCCTTTCAGGTGGCCAGTACCAACAGTGAGTTCTATGATTACATTGAAATTTCCTTGAATCAAACACAAGCCAACGAGTTATCTTCTGAATTTTACCCGCTACAAGGCCAACAACTACACACCAATTTCAAACTTGATGGGCAAGGAGAAAGCGTTTATTTATATGATCCAAGTTCGGTACTAAAAGATCAGTTAGAGGTGCGATGCCCACAACCTAATGTTTCTGTAGGACGCTTTCCAAATGGCGCAACAAATATTGTCTGGATGCAACCGACAGTTGCTCAAAGTAATAACAATGCTGTGGTTTATACGGACACCCTTTCGCAACCACAAATTTCTTTACAAGGTGGCTTATATTCAGGCGCTCAGAGCGTGAGTATCTCAGCAAATTTTGACCCTGCCGTTGCTAAATTGGTTTACACACTCAATGGTCAAGATCCTACTTCAAGTTCTGCAGTTTATACTTCGCCAATTACAATTTCTTCCAACAAAGTATTGCGTGCACGCGTAGTGCCACTTAACTCCAATAGCAATTTACTCCCGAGCGACCAAGCAGTAGCCTCCTATGTTTTCAATATAGCACACACCACCCCTATCCTATTGGTTTCTACACCAAACACAAACTTATTTGGAGCAAGCGGCATTTTTGACAATTGGGCGATGGATTGGCTCAGGCCTGCACATGCTATTTTATTAGATACTGGTGCTACGCATCCGGCGTTGATTCAAGGTAAAGCGGCTATCAGGGTCGATGGCGGCGCGGGCGGCAGTCGGTCCCAGCCACAACACTCTTTTCGTTTGATTTTCAATCATGGAATTTATGGGAACGATTCATGGAACTTAAATTTATTACCTGATCGACCAAACCGTAGTAAGTACAGTGAAATATACCTTCGAAATGGCTCGAATCAATACTTAAAACTACCTTACAAAGATGCAGCTCAAGTCCGCATGATGAGCGAAGGCACTCACAATTATTATTCGAGTTATAGGCCGGTGAGTGTTTATATCAATGGTGCTTATTTTGGTCTTTACGAGCTTCGAGAAAAATTCAATGCCGAATATTTTGAACAACACGATAACGCCAATAGAGATTCTGTTGAATTGCTTTCCTTGAGTTATTGGTATAATTTGATCTTACGGGCTGTAGAAGGCGATGTCAACAACTTTTGGAACGCTTATGATAGCTTCAATGCGCTTGACCCAAGCCAAGCAAATTATTGGGAGGCTGCAGATCAATATTTCGACATGAAACATTACACAGATTATATCATTGCGGAGTCTTGGATGGGAAATGTCGATTGGCCTGGAAACAATATTAAAATTTATCGGTCGGATCAAACAAACATGCGCTGGCGTTTCGCGCTCATTGACCTCGAATTATCATTACAACCAAATGGCTGGACCAACTGCACAGACAATCACCTCAATCATATGTTGGGGCAACCCGAAACGAATCCTTACATCAATATTTGGAAGCAAAGTATTCAAAATATCCCTTACAGGAATTATTTTATCAACCGCTTTGCGGATTTAATGAATACGAGTTACAGTCAAGAGAACTTACTGGCGACCGAACAAAAATTTTATGAGTCAATGCTGCCCGAAATGCCACTAGAATTTGCGCGCTGGGGCGACCCTAATAATATTGCAGCGCAAATGGATGCGTTTACTGCTGACCACGAAATGTTTCGGGATCAATTGCTATGTAGATCAACATTTGTATTTAATCAATTGCTGCAAACCTTTAATCTGTCTAAAAAAGTGCAGGTACAACTAGACGTTTATCCGGCAGAGGCTGGTACAATTCAATTGAACAGCATTGAACCACAAATATTGCCATGGAACGGTACCTATTTTGATGGCGTTCCAGTGGAGTTAATAGCGCATGCTAAACCCGGTTATGAATTTTCGCATTGGATAGCAGCTGCCAATATTTCTGACTCACTTCAAGACTCTTTGGAAGTGAATGTCACGGATAACACCCAAACTTTTACTGCTGTTTTTAAGGTGGTTCCCCTACCTCCTGCCCCTCAAGATTTGGTTTTTCAATTACAACCAAACCCAAGTAACCATTTATTTGTCTTGGCAAATAACGCTGCTGAGGCTGCTAGCCAATGCACATTAGTTGTAAGAGATATTCATGGACGCGACATCAGGAAAATTAAGCTTCCAAATCAGTCCAATTATGAACTTGACTTGTTGGAGGAACGCGCAGGAATTTATTGGATTGAAATCTACAAGGATAATCAACGCTTTCAGGTTTTGAAGGCCTTGAAAATTTAAATGCTTGTTAAGAGAATAGCAAGGCTAGTGCTTCATACGCCATGAGTTCTCCTTGCTGTAGTTTCGTCAGGATTTCTTGGTATTGCCGCTGTTGGCTGGCATCTGTCAAAAATTGTTGCCTCAGTGTTTCTTCGATCAACTGTTCGAAAAGCTGAACTTCTTGTAGGGTTCTTTTACTTTCCAAATAGCCCTTCGACTCCATATGAGTAAAAAACTTTTCAATCTGCTGCCATATAGCCGCCAAGCCTTGACCATTCAAGCCTGAGGCGCAAAGCACTGGAACATGCCACGCATCTGGGCGCTGAGCGAAAATATGCAATGCGCTTGCATACTGTGTTCTGGCATTTTTTGCAGCTGCCTCGTTGTCGCCATCGGCTTTATTGATGATCACGGTATCGGCAAGCTCCATAATGCCGCGTTTCATTCCTTGTAATTCATCGCCAGCTCCTGCCAGCATCAGTAATAAGAAGAAATCGACCATGCCATGAACCACCGTTTCAGATTGCCCTACGCCGACAGTTTCGATGATAATGATATCATAACCCGCTGCTTCACAAAGCAAGATGGCTTCCCTAGTATTTTTTGCGACGCCGCCTAAGGTTTTTCCGGCAGCACTTGGGCGTATAAAAACAGCGTCTTTCTGAGAAAGTTGCTCCATTCTGGTTTTATCACCTAAAATACTACCTCCGGTAAGTGAAGAAGAAGGATCAATTGCAAGGACTGCAATTTTGTGCCCTTTTTGGATCAATTCTAGACCAAAACTTTCAATAAAGGTACTTTTTCCGACACCAGGAACACCAGTAATGCCTATTCTTTTGGCCGATTTAGCTAACTTTTTACAGGCCGTCAAAAGGACATTAGCTAAAACACGGTCTTGTATGTTTTCACTTTCAACTAAAGTGATAGCCGCACTTAAGGCTGCTCGTGATCCGTTTTGAATGCCCTCGAGCAGTTCCGAAGGATTTCTAAATTGACGTTGCACCTTGCGCGCATGCAACCAATTGTCTATATGTTGCTGATCAGGCTTCAAGTAAGGATTTAAGTGTGTTCATGGCATTTTGAATATTTTGCTGAACCTGTAAAATAGATGCGTCCATCATGTAGCACGGAGCGGTAATGATGCGGTTTTCGTGATCTACTAATACCTCGCCCAACTGCTTTTCATTTGGAAGAGCACCAAGTGCAGCAATTCCATCGTGGAAATCTTGTATTTGATACGGTGAACTTCCAGCAGTATGCCCTAAAGTGAGTTGCAATGAAACATGTGGCAAGGCAAGAGCCAATAAAACAGGGCTCACACACAAAGCAACAATCGGTTTGCCCACATTGTATAGATTGACTAACAAGAGCTTGACTTCCGGTAAAAGCTTACCTTGAGGGCCGTTAAATGCCCAGTCACTGAAATTTTTAGCACTTCCAAAACCTCCTGGAATGACGAGTGCATCTATATCGGCCGGTACCACCTCATTGATTTTAATGATTTGACCTCTGGCAATCCTTGCTGCTTCTTCAAGCATGTTTCTTGGATTCGCCTGAATTTCGCCGGTAAGGTGATTCACTACATGGTATTGAGGCGCATCTATGCCGATACAAACTGCTTCAGCGCCCATGCGTTCGATTTCAAGCATAGTCAAAACTGCCTCTTGAATTTCAGCACCGTCATAGACGCCACAACCCGATAACAAAACTCCTATTTTCATCACTTCGTTTGAACTAATTTACGATATAATTCTTCGTATTGTGGCAATATTTGCGCTAGACTAAATGCTTCTGAACGGGCTAAAGCTCCTTTTTTGAAAACCTTAAGCACCTCTTGATCGAGCAAATAGAGGAGATTTTTTGCCATGTCATCGATATCTCCAACTGCCGATAAAAAGCCTGACTCTCCGTGAATATTAACTTCCGGTATGCCACCTGTATTGGATGAAACGACCGGAACACCCACGGCCATTGCCTCAAGGGCCGCTAACCCAAAACTTTCTGTTTCAGAAGGTAATAAAAATACGTCGGCAAATTGCATGACGTGTGCGGTGTCTCTGACCTTTCCTAAAAAGATGACATCTTCGCACAATTTTAATTCTCGGCACAAGCGCTCACAGGCGTAACGATCAGGGCCATCGCCAACTAGAATCAGTTTACAGGGCTTACTAGCTCTTGCTTTGGCAAAAACACGAATGACATCTTCGGTTCTTTTGACCGGGCGAAAATTCGAGACATGACAAATGATAAACTGATCATCTGGTGCATATTTGGAGCGAATATATTGGCGCTGATCGGCGTCTGTAGGTAATGGAGGTACAAAGTTTGGGATGACCTGAATTTCGTTCGTGACTTTAAAATGTGCAAGTGTGTCTTGTTTAAGACTTTCGGAAACAGCGGTTACTGCATCGGACTGATTGATGCAAAATGTAATGACGGGCTCAAATGAAGGATCTTTGCCCACAAGCGTAATATCTGTCCCGTGCAACGTTGTTACAAATGGTACATCGATGCCTTCTGCTCTTAGAATTTGTTGAGCCATGTATGCCGCTGAAGCATGTGGAATGGCATAATGCACATGGAGGATATCAAGGCGTTCATACTTCACTACATCGACCATTTTGCTTGCAAGTTGAGTTTCGTAAGGTTGAAAATCAAACAAAGGATAGTCCGTAATAGAAACTTCGTGATAAAAAATATTTTCTCTAAATGAACCCAATCGGACAGGTTGCGAATATGTGATGAAATGAACCTGATGACCTTTAGCTGCGAGGGCTTTACCGAGTTCTGTTGCTACCACACCACTTCCGCCAAAAGTTGGGTAAAGTACAATGCCTATTTTCATTATTGTTGATCCAGTGGGATAAAAAATGTGAGTCTGTAAATGATAGGTAGGATACGCACAACTTGTCCGTATTCATTTTTAATTTTGAAAGAATAACTGCTTCGAAAAGGGCTATTTGGGGCATTGATCACATCGTAAAAAAGGGCGGCATTGAGCCTAACTTTTTCACCTAGTTTGAGGTAGAATCCGCCACCTACCATGAGAGTCGGTGACCAGGGCTTTACTACTTGTAACGGATTTGCAAAACTAAAAGGACTTTTGAGGTATTGAAATTCAACGCCACCAAATATTTTTTCTTGGTAACGCATGTGTGCAAAAACACCTCCGCCCCATGTGGTCATGTTGCTTTGTACCCCAAGATTGTTGGACCAAATACGTTGCACGCGAAAGGAAGGCCCTACCAATAGGTTTTCAGAAAGCCTTGCCGCGTATTTCAATTCACCACCTAAGGCGCCACCAAGGTTTGAAAAACCAACATAGGGTTCAAGACCTAATTCAGACCCTTGGTATTGCAATTGTGTATATGCCATTTGCGGCAAGAACAGTAACAACACGAATAAATTTTTCATGTGATTCAAATTTCTAACAAAGATACAGGATTTGTACCCTCATTGCTTCTTTGTATCTTTGCAAAAATTTTAAGATGAAGTTACTAGACGGAAAAGCCACTGCAGCACAAATTCAAGCCGAACTTAAAGAGGCTGTTCAGGCCAGAAAAGTAGCCGGGCAAAAAATCCCACACTTGGCAGCTATTTTGGTCGGAAACGATGGCGGATCTGTCTCTTATGTCACTTCAAAAGTGAAAGCTTGTGAGGCCATCGGCTTTGAAAGCACCCTGATTCGCTATGACGAAACTGTCCCCGAAGATATCTTACTTGAAAAAGTACAACGCCTCAACGAAGACCGCAGTATTGATGGTTTTATTGTTCAGTTGCCCTTACCGAAACACATCGACGAACTCAAAATTACCCAAGCCATCGATCCGAAAAAAGACGTCGACGGTTTCCATCCAAGAAATTTGGGTAACATGATATTAAACCTGCCAGGGTTCTTGCCGGCTACACCAGCCGGAATAATGGAACTATTGCGCCGAAATCATATTGATACTGAAGGTAAAAACTGTGTGATTTTAGGGCGCAGTAATATTGTAGGTACACCCCTATCAATCATGTTGGCTAGAAATACCAACCCAGGAAATTGTACCGTTACACTTGCACACTCCAAAACCAAAAACATCAAAGCACTTTGCCGCGAAGCTGACATCCTCATTGCCGCAATTGGCAAACCTAACTTCGTGACAGCAGACATGGTGAAAGATGGTGCAGTGATCATTGACGTAGGCACCACCAGAGTCGAAGACAGTAGCCGTGAACGCGGTTGGCGTTTGGTCGGCGATGTTAAATTCGATGAAGTTGCTGAAAAAACGAGTTATATTTCGCCGGTACCAGGCGGCGTTGGCCCCATGACAATTGCTTCATTGATGATGAATACACTCAAAGCCATGGAGCTCAAATCTAAGTAAGCCATGCAAGAATTTCAGATTGAAGGAGACTACATAGAACTCATTGGTTTACTCAAAGCTATGGGCATTGCCGAAACTGGAGGCCAAGCCAAAGCAATTGTTGATGAAGGGCTGATCATGCGCAACGGCGAAGTTGAATTGCGCAAGCGCGCCAAACTGATTGCAGGCGATCTCATCGAGCTAGATGACTTGCAGATCAAATTAACATGATCCGAACTACTTTATTGTTCTGAAATCCTGACCTGCTTTGATGCTCAGAACCGTTTCGTAAAGCAAACGAATACAGTTTTCGACATCTTCTTTTTGAACCATCTCAACAGTTGTATGCATATATCGGAGCGGCAAAGAAATGAGCGCACTCGTTACCCCTTCATTTGAGTATGCAAAGGCATCTGTGTCGGTTCCTGTAGACCTAGACACAGCCGCTCTTTGGAAAGGGATTTTTGCTGCAGCTGCCGTCTGAATGATATGACGTAAAAAATTATTTTGAACAGCCGGTCCATAAGTAAGTACAGGGCCCTTTCCTCCTTGTTGATCGCCATTTTCAATCTTATCGACCATTGGTGTGCCTGTATCATGACAAACGTCAGTAATGAGCGCTAGATTAGGTTTGATGCGGTGCGCCATCATTTCAGCACCGCGCAAGCCAATTTCTTCCTGAACTGAATTCACAACATAAAGCGTAAAAGGTAGTTTCTGCTTATTTTCTTTTAATAAGCGTGCTACTTCGGCAATCATGAAGCCTCCAACTCTGTTATCGAGCGCACGGCCTACATATTTGTTTTTATTCAAAATCATGAATTCGTCTTCAAAAGTTGCCACACAGCCCACATGAACACCAAGTTTTTCAACCTCTTCTTTACTAGAACAACCACAATCTAAAAAAATATTTTTCATGCTTGGCGTTTCTTCCTTTTGCTGGCGCATGTGGATCGCCGGCCACCCGAAAACAGCTTTCACCAAACCTTTATCTGTATGAATATTAACGCGTTTTGACGGCGCAATCATGTGATCTGATCCACCATTTCTGCGCAAATAAATAAAACCATCTTTGGTGATGTAATGGACAAACCATGAAATTTCATCGGCATGGGCCTCTATGACCACTTTATAGTCGTGCCCTGGATTAATAATGCCTGCAACAGATCCATAAGCGTCTGTGATGTAGTCATCGATGTAGGGTTTGAGGTAATCGAGCCATAGTTGCTGACCCGAGGTTTCAAATCCTGTTGGGCTTGCATTGTTGAGGTAGTTTTCTAAAAATTTCTCTGATTTTGTGCTGATTATTTTTTTCATATTTAGCGAATGAGTGTGATGTTTCCTTTGATAATATTTTCTAAGCCGCCTACACATGTGACCTGGAGGTAGTAATCAAATACGTCTGGGTCCAAGAGTTTGCCTTTGTAAGTGCCATCCCAACCTTGGTCTAGTTTGTTGGTTTCCCATACAAGTTCGCCCCAACGGTCATAAACCCTAAAAACAAATTCATAGATGTACTGACCTCTGACAAATAAAAGATCGTTTTTGCCGTCTTTATTTGGACTGAATGCATTAGGAACATAAACAAAAGGCTCTTGGCAAATGCTGTCGTAAACTTTAACCAACACCGTATCAGAACCACTACACAGTCCATCCGAAACCTGAAGTGTAAAAATGCTTGTTTCTGCTAAAATTGCAGTTGGGTTTTGGACATTACTTGCACTCAGATTGGTGCTTGGTGTCCAGGAATAATTGTAGTTACCTGTTGGCTGTCCTAATAATTGCGTGCTGGTATTTGGAAGAATGACAAGTGGATTTGCACTAGCGACAACACTTTGCGGATTGAACGCAGAGACATTTATAAAAATGGAGTCTTGTAGGAGACAATTTTGAGCAGTGAGTATGCTTACATAAACATTTTGCGATTGATTGAGGGTTACTGTTGCGGTTTGTTGCCCTTGGCCCGAACTCACAATTGAAGCAGGCGCCCATGTGATTTGTTGAGGAGTAAAACCGAGGTCAAGTTGCAACGCGAGAGGCACTCCTGCACAGCTATTGTTAGGGCCACTTAAATCGATTGCTTGGGCTTGTATCTGTATGGAAACACTGTCTGTAGCAATGCAATAATCAGAGACAACTTGCACATAATAAGTGCCATTTTGAGGATCATCAAGGTAAAGCTGATTTGAACCCTGAAGATTTAAAGTATCTGAAAATTGAGGATTCGAAGACCAAATTATCGCATTCAAATTTCCTGAGGTGCTCGCATTTAGTGTGGTATCAGTAGACGAACACAGGAATAAATCAGATGGTGCTTGTACCGTGATTGATGGCCCCACAACAATTTGTATTGATGCGCTTGCTGTGCCTTGACAAATTGAATCTGAAATTTGTAAACTGATGAGATATGTTCCGGGTTGGTTGTAGGTCAGTTGTGGTTCGTATGTTATGGAGTCCTGAACCCCATTACCGAAATCCCAGAGAAAACTTGTGGTGGTAGTTGAGCTATTTTGTAGTTGAATGAAAAACGGTGCACAACTGATTGTATCTGATACCGAAAAATTGGCTTGCAATGGCGTGTTGAAAGCCAAGTATACTGAATCGAGCACGCTACAGAAACCGTTGCTCGCCTGACAATAGTACCAACCGTCTTGGGCAACTATAACCGTTGAGTCTTGGGGGTTGTTCAATGCAGGGTTTAAACTTGCTGAAGTGGACCATATAAACTGACTTGCAGTTCCATTGGTCTGGGCAACAAGCAAATATGGGTTAGAACTACACAAGCTGATAGTATCATTGAGGATAAGTGTGATGGAATCGAGCACTAAAATTTGAACTTGGGCGGTGTCGGTGATCAGACAAACGCTGTCTGTTACAAACAAATTGATTTGATAAGTACCTGGGTTGGTAAAGGTGACCGTTGGGTTAAAAATTACGGAAGTAGTATCGCCATTGCCGAAGTCCCAGAGATAGGAGTCCCATTGGGTTGAAGTATTTTGCAAGGTAATACTGAGGTCCTCACAGCCCTGCACTACTGAACTGGAAAACTCAGCACTCGGAATGAGTTCAAAATCAAATTTGAAAACCAAATTATTGCAATTGGCGCTGTTGTTCGTATTGGACCAAACCCCTGCAGAAGTCGGGAAATCAGAATGCCCTCCACAACCGCCACAAACCGACTGATACACGACGCCATTCTTGTCAAAACGAGAAGTGCCACCATCCACATGTTCGTGAGCAATTGGACCGCCCAAATATGATCCATAGAGCAAACCATTCATGTTGTTCTGCAAAACCATCAGGTAGAAATCAAAACCTGTAGTTGAGGATTGAAAAGCATTAGGACTAACCGGCATTCCGCTCAACGGCGTGCTTTGTAAGATGTTGGCGCCCCAGCCAGAAATGTAAATATTGCCACAAATATCGACAAGAAATGCGGCAGGTGAAATATTGATTTGAGCAGAACCATTGCCTAATACTGTCGAAGCTAGATTGGAAGTAAGTTGGTTATTGAGTTTGAGCACAAATTGGCTACTACCAGGATTACTGTAGCTTGCATTTGTTACCGGAAAGGTACCACCCACAGATTGCCCTAACAAAAAGACATGATTATTGCGGTCTATTTCTACAAAAAAAGCTTGGTCATAGTTACTAGTACCTACATAACTGGCCTTAAGTATACTACTGCCAAGTGCATTGAGTTTGGTCACAAAGCCATCCGTTTTGCCACCGTTATAAGTACTTTGAAAGGCACCGGTGGTTCCGGCCAAATTATTGGATGAAGTGCCACCAGCAAAAACAATTGCGCCAAGCGTATCTGTCTTGACAGAATAAGCGGCGTCATCCTTATTGCCTCCATAAAACGAGGAAAACTGAAGTGAGGTCATGGCATTGTTGAGCCTAAAAATAACGGCATCTTGCCCATTTGCTTTAGTCGCTTGAAATGCATTTTGGGTAGGAAAATTAGCCGACCTACTACAACTCGCTATCAGGATATTCCCTTGTTTGTCTAGATAAATTTCACCTCTAAATTGATCGCCGTAATTGGTAGTAAGAGAGTCATAAGCCGCAACTGAATTGTAAGGTAAACCTACAGTCCGATACGATACCCCATCGTTTTGATTGCCACCAACGTAAGTTGAAGCCAGCAAATTTTGCCCATTGGCACTCAGTTTTGACACATAGATATCGCTACCCTGAGTACCGAAATAAACACCATTGTACAAGAAGTTAGTATTGGCCAAACCGCCACCGTGCGTGCTTTGAAACGCACCCGGACTTATCGGAAAATCAGTACTAGAGGTGGCTCCAAATAAATAAATATTGTTCAAAGAATCGCAAACCAAACTGTGCGCAGTTTCAGTGCCTTGATTGTTGTCACCGCCACCGAGAAATGAAGACCACAGCATACTACTACCGTCTGCTGAATAACGCGTAACAAATACATCGGTAATGCCGTATCCTCCGCTCAAGGAGGTAAAATTTGAACTAGTATCAAAGCTACTGAGGCTAGGTAGAGGGAAATTATTGCCATAAACTACACCGGCTGCAAAGGCCGAGCCGTCGTAACCGTAGGTGGCAGTCATGCCAAAATTATCTGAAATGGCACCGTTATAGGTAGCGAAAACAAGTACCGGATCAATGATTAAAGGCAAGCTTGGATCATAATTGCCAAGTTCAAAACCGATGCTGCCATCGGGGAACTGTTTGTATTGACAACGAATCGTTCTTTTTTGATCTCCGATCAATTGAAAAGCCATCAAACCCTGTTCTGAAAGTTCGCCTAATTCGGTTTGAATGAGCAGTGAATTGGATTTTACTTTGACAGATTTTGCACCTTCGTAATGCCAACGAATCAAGGATGGATCAGAAGAAGGTTCAATGATAAAACTGTATTTGTAGGTGCCCTTTTCGACAGAAAAAAGGAGGTCAATCCCTGTGTATAAATTTTGAAATGTGACTTTTTCAAAGGCTTGAACATCACGTGCATATTTAGTTTCATCCTGACCAATAAAAAATTGGTAATGATGCGCTTTTGGATTGAGCCCCTGGTGTTGGGCTTGGGTATTGCTATTTTCAAATTTTTGGGCAAAAAGCGCACTTGGAATTTGAGGATTTGATATCGCTTCATGCCGGTGATGTGCAGCTTCCAAGGCAGAAAAGTCTGTCATCTGAAACAGCAAGCGATCCTGACCCATCCAGATTTTATTGGAGCCTTCTTTAGCCAGGTACAAGACATCTTGAGGCCATTGACCCTTGTTGGGGACAAACTCTTGTCCTTGAAATTGTGCAAAACTTTGCAACGGCAGCAAGCCAACAAGAAATAGAGACATCCAAGCCAATAACGCAGTTCTGATCATATGTGCTAAGTTAAGCATTTAGCGTAATTTTGTAACTCACTTTTTGCTATGTCCAAAACGCACAATCCTATTTGTCAACTCTTTCAAATCAAATACCCAATTATACAAGGAGGCATGATCTGGTGCTCAGGGTGGGAACTCGCCTCTGCGGTATCCAATGCCGGAGGTTTGGGGCTCATTGGAGCGGGCTCTATGTATCCAGAAATTCTCGACGAACAAATTCAAAAATGTAAGGCTGTTACCAATCAACCATTTGGTGTCAATCTGCCCTTGCTTTATCCGAATATCGAGCAACACATTCAAACCATCATCAAGCACCAAGTTCCTATAGTTTTTACAAGTGCAGGCAATCCAAAAACCTGGACGCAACACTTACAGGCTGCAGGCATCAAAGTCGTTCATGTGGTCGCTAGCGTTAAGTTTGCACAAAAGGCCGAGGCAGCTGGTGTTGATGCCATTGTTGCAGAAGGCTTTGAGGCTGGTGGTCACAACGGCCGCGACGAAACAACAACACTTTGTCTGATTCCGATGGTCAGAAAAGCGGTTGGGCTACCTGTCATTGCGGCCGGAGGAATTGGCACAGGAGAGGCCATGCTTGCCGCAATGAATTTAGGCGCCGATGGCGTACAAATGGGTAGTCGTTTTGTAGCCTCCATTGAGTCAAGTGCGCACCCACATTTCAAAGAAGCGGTGCTTGCTGCTCAAGATGGTGACACCCTACTTACCCTCAAAGAACTGACGCCTGTGCGTTTGCTCAAGAATCCATTTTTTGAGCAGGTTCAGCAAGCATACGCCCTAGGCGCTGGCTCCGAGCAATTACAAGATTTGTTGGGTCGCGGGCGTGCCAAAAAAGGCATGTTTGAAGGAGATCTGAACGAAGGCGAACTAGAAATTGGACAAGTAGCCGGTTTATTTGATAAAATCCTGAGTGCCCAAGAAATTATAGAACAAGTGATCAGTAGCTATAACCATGCACTGTCTCAACAACAACCATTTTAAATGATCCACTTCGAACGATTTACCTTACCCAACGGTTTACGCGTGATTTTCCACCGCGAAACTTCGAGCCCCATGGCTGTTGTCAATGTTTTATATGACGTCGGTGCCCGTGATGAAAACCCGCAGCGGACAGGCTTTGCACATTTATTTGAACACCTCATGTTTGGCGGCTCCGAGCATATTGCCGATTTTGACGCACCATTGCAGGCAGCCGGCGGACAAAGTAATGCTTTTACCAGCAATGATATCACGAACTATTACGATATTTTACCCGCTCAAAATATTGACACTGCACTTTGGCTCGAAAGCGACCGCATGTTGTCTTTGGCATTTACCGACAAAAGCCTCGAAGTACAGCGCCAAGTAGTTATTGAAGAGTTCAAGCAACGCTACTTGAATCAACCTTATGGCGATGCATGGCTTTATTTGAGGCCGTTGGTCTATAAAAAACATCCCTACCAATGGGCTACAATCGGTAAGAACATCAAACAAATTGAAGATGCCAACATGCAAGAGGTGAAAGACTTTTTTCACCAACATTACCATCCTTCAAATGCAATTTTGTGCATCATCGGAAATTTTGATTTAGCCACCATACAGCAAAAAGTAACGCATTACTTTGGAGATATTCCAGCGCAAAAAAATAAAGCACGCAATCTTCTAAACGAGCCAAAACAAAAGCAATTCAGAACCAAAACAATCATTCGAAAAGTTCCGGCTACCGCGTTTTATTACGCGTTTCGAATGGGTAAGCGTACCGACCCTGATTTTTATCAAGCCGATCTATTGAGCGATTACCTTGGTAACGAGAAAACAAGCCCACTTTACATTGAACTCAAGAAAAAGAAAAAGTTGTGTGCCGAAATTACGGCTTACATTACCGCATCATTTGACGACGGTTTATTCATCATCAGTGGAAAACTACAACAAGGAAAAACGATAGAACAACTAGAGAGTGCCCTTTGGCCTTTATTGGAAAAAACTGGTCAGAAAGCCATGAGCAAAAGTTCCTTACTAGAACTTCAACTCAAACTGCGTACTTCTAGGGCATTCCAAGATCAAGGACTGCTCAACAGAGCCATGAATTTGGCTTATTTTGAACTACTTGGATCTGCGCAAATGATCAACGAAGAAGCGCAGCACTACCAACAAATCAGTACAAAAGCGCTGCAAAATTTTGCCTTGCATACTTTGCGCAAATCAAATTGTTCACGTCTCATCATACAAAGCCAAAAAGATGCTCATTAGAAGCCAAGCCCCAGCACTTCATCCCATTGATCATATCGGATTTATCCAGCCTGAAATCATCGAACTTACCAACGGAGCTTCCATATTTTGGCGCAACGGCATCAATAATGAAACCAGCAAAATAGAATTGCATTTCAAGGCCGGAAGCGCTGTGAGCACACCAATTATTGCTTCCTTGTGTGCAGGTTTACTCATCAGTGGGACAACAACTAAAAGTGCACGCCAAATTCAAAAAGCGCTCGATGCCCTTGGCGCCTATTACGACGTCACAATTACACAGAACGAAGCAATCGTGAGCATTTACGCACTCAAAGATCAACTTCTGAGCGCCTACACCGTATTTCACGAGAGTCTATTCAATGCCAGTTTTCCAATTAAAGAACTTCAGGACCTCATTGCTGAAAGGCGACAAAAATTCTTGGTTCAACAAGAAAAAGTAAGCTTTTTAGCACAAAGACAATTTCAACGCAGCTTTTTTGCAGGAAGTTCTTACGCCCAACAAATTCAGCTTGAAGATTACGATGCTGTAGCAATAGACAAGATCAAAGCTTTTCATTCGGAGCACTACCTGAACGGTTTGCTCGAAGTTTTGGTGATTGGTGATCTCGAGACAAGTCATCTTCAGGAACTTCAAAATCTATTGCTTCGGTTTAAAGCGGCCGAAAAGCGCCCTGAAAATTTTACTTGGCAAAATGAAATCGGAGCCGTACACATAGAGCAAGAAGGTGCCTTACAAAGTGCGCTTCGCATTGGCCGCCCATTATTCAATAAAACGCATCCAGATTTTTGCGATTTCAGCATACTCAACACCATTCTTGGCGACTACTTTGGCAGCCGACTCATGAGTAATATCCGCGAAGACAAAGGCTACACGTATGGCATTGGCTCCTACGTTGTTGAACATCAGTCTTATGGTTATTTTGTCATCGGAACAGAAGTTGGTGTACAAACAAGAATTGCAACGTTCGAAGAAATTCAGAAAGAATTTGATCGCCTAAAAAACGAAGAAGTTCCTCAAGAAGAATTAGCTCTAGTTAAAAATTACATGCTCGGTCAGTTGCTTAAAAGTGCCGATGGCCCCTATGCGATGCTCGACCTTTTTTCTAATGTTCATCATTACGGCCTGACACTCGAATTTTATGACCACCTCATCGAGCGCATCAGAATCATCACTCCTCAAAGAATTCAAGAATTGGCCAAGCGCTACCTTAATTGGGAGGAAATGTTGATTATTTCTGCCGGATAGCAACCTTTATTATTGGGTTTCCGTTATACTAAAACTCAAGTAAATACGTTATTCCACGGATGTTTAGGCTCATTAGTGTGCTCAGTTTTCTCCTCCTTACTTTTTGGAGTTGGTCTTCTCATGTTTTGGGAGGCGAATTGACTTACAAACATCTCGGTAATGGATCATATCAATTTGAACTTGTTTTTTACCGTGATTGCAATGGTGCCGATGTCAATGCGGTCTCTGAAAACATCAGGGTTTGGAACCACCCCAGCCTTACCAATATTCAAGTCATCTTTGTACAACGCACTGACTTATCTCCTAGCTGTACAGCAATTAGTGGAGGCCCGGGCCCTTTATTATGCGGTACGGGCAACAATGGAGGCAACGGCATCGGTGCCATCGAGAAAGTGATTTACAGAAGTGCTCCGATCTTATTAACCGGAACACCACCAGCACAGGGTTGGGCTTTTACTTATGAAAATTTTTCAAGAAGTGGTGCGCTCACAAACCTCACCAACCCCGCCAGTTATGGCATTACACTTGCTGCTAAAATTTACAATTTGGCGCAACCCGATGACTCACCGGTATTTAACCAAGACCCTTTGTTTGTCAGCTGTGCCGGACAACCCTATCAATACAATGCGGCGGTCTCTGATGTCAATCAGGATTCATTGGTATTTGAATTTGGAGTACCCTACGATTATTTTCCGACCGGCGCCTACAACCCTCCAAGTAACCCTGCACCAATTCCATTTGAGCCTGGTTTTAGTGTACAAAGCCCCACGCCTGGACCAAGTTTCAACGCCAATAATATTGCTGCACAATTAGATCCTACTAGTGGAATACTCACCTTTACCTCCTACACCATTGGCAATTATGTGGTAAAATTGGTCGTCAAGGCATATCGTGGCAACACACTGGTTTCCCAGACTGAAAGAGAAATGCAACTTGTTTTACAGGCGTGTAGTTCGAATAATAATCCGCCGGTAGTAGCGCCTCCATTCAATGGCGGAACCTCCTACGAATTAACGGTCAATGCCGGTGATCTCGTCTCTTTCAATTTAGCTGTTACAGACAACGACCTTCAAGCCAATGGCAGCCCTCAAAACATTACGCTCGAAGGCAGTTTACCATGTAGTACAAGCCCTTGCCCAAGTTTAGCTTCACCACTTCCTATTTCAGGTACAGCCACCATACAAACGCAATTTACTTGGCAAACTACATGTGATCATTTGCTCGATAGTCAAGGGCAAGCATTAGTTCAAAAAAGCTATCACTTTGTTTTCAAGGCCAGTGACGACGTGTGTCCGGTGCCACAAGTAAGCTTTACCACTATTACCATTCATGTCTTGAATCCTGGCATTATTGCCGCCCCTGAAATTGCCTGTATCCAAACTGTCAATAACAACGACCTCACCCTTTATTGGCCAGCTGTTAATCCTACTAACCCTAGTACATTTTCAGCTTACCAAATATATTCCGTCCAAAATGGTTTATTAGGAACAGATCCTAATATTAATTCAACGAGTTTCGCCATACCAGCAATCAATACAAGCCATGATTTTTATTTAGCCGTGGCCTCGGGTTGTGCGGGTTCCTACCTCAGTTTTTCTGACACTGTTAAAAATATTTATCTTACGGTTAACAATCCGAATGATGGTACGGCAGTATTGAATTGGAATAAACCCAAAAATCCGGCAGCAGCAGCCTACAATTCTCATTATTATATCTACCGAGAATACCCAACCAACTTTTTTAACTTTTTAGATAGTGTCCCATATAACCAGACTAGTTACATTGATACCATTGACATTTGTAATTCTTTTATTCGTTATAGGGTCAATCTGAAAACGAGTTCCTGTAATTTCAATTCAAACAGACCCGGAGGTAACTTTACCGACATGATGACACCATTTATACCAGTCATTCAAAGTGTAGGGTTTGATACCACAACGCAACAAATGCAGATTCAATGGGATACCAATCTTGCACCTGACACCTATGGCTATGTCATTTACACCTATGACAACAATGGATTTTTAATTGAATTAGATACATTGTTTGGGCAAAATAACACGAGTTACTTATACAACGTAGGTGCTGCAGGGCCATTCACTTACACTGTTGCCGCTTTTGACTCCTGTTTTACTGCAACCACCCCACCAACCTATCAAACCTCAGCAAAGGCAAATTTGCACACCTCTATTCTAGCGACTTATCAAATCGATATGTGCCCTCAAACAGCACTTCTGAACTGGAGCAACTACATTGGTGCTAGTGCCAATAATTACGAGGTCTGGATGAAAAACAACAATAACTGGAGCTTGCTTCTTACCACTACAGATACCTTTGCCACTGTTCAATTGCTTAAAAATGAAGCTTATTGCCTCTATATCAAAGTCAATTTACAAACCGGTAATAGCGCATTTTCGAATCCGTTATGTTTCACGATGCCCCAACCTGCACCACCAAGTTTTCATTATTTTAGGGTGGCTAGTGTTCAGGATAAGAATATTGAGTTAAAGGCTTGGGTGGATCAAAGTGTAGGTGTCACTGAAATTATTTTTGAAAGAAAAGACACCAACGGGATTTTTGAAGTCATAGGAAGCGCCACTGTAAATAATAACCTTGCGGTACTTCTAGATGAAGATGTCGATACCAAATGGGGTCCTTGGACTTACCGCAGTATTTACCTCGACAGCTGCCAAAATCTTGGAGCATATGCCAATGAAAACACAACTATTTTTGTTTCAGGCACTGCCGACCAATACAACATGATCAATAGTCTAAATTGGACGCCCTACACTCAATTTGATGGCAACATTGAAAATTATCAAGCCTTCAGAAATACCTATGGCACGTGGGAAAGCGTTCCATTTGCTATTTTACCAGATGGCACATATCAATTGCAAGACGACGTTTCGCAACTCAGAAACAAAGGTGAAGTTTGCTATCAGATCATGGCACTTGAAAATTTAAACCAATACGGTCTGGCAGACAGTAGTTTTTCGAATGAACTTTGTCTGAAATATGATCCGCTCATGTTTGTCCCAAATGCTTTCACACCAGATGGCCTCAACCCTGTATTTTTACCTGTTGTTCAAAATGTAGATCCTGAAAAATACACTTTTAGTATCATCGACCGTTGGGGGCAAGTCGTATTTGAAACCAACGACCCAACAAAAGGCTGGGACGGCATAATTGAAAGATCAGGTTTACCCGCCACCAACGATGTTTTTCAATACCGCATCGAACTGATCATTAATAAAACTGATGCCATTGTGAAGCAAGGCTATGTGACCCTCATCCGATGAAAATGCAGCGAATATTGATCATTCAAACGGCTTTTTTGGGCGATGTCATCCTTGCGTCACCTGTTTGGGAAGCACTGCACCAACAATACCCAGATGCACAAGTTGATGTTGTGGTAAAAAAAGGGAATGAATCTTTACTTCAAGCACATCCTTTCATTCAAAACGTTTATGTTTTTGACAAAAGTCAAAAATTCAAAAATAGTTGGGCCTTGGGTAAAATCTTGCGCAAACAACGCTACGACCTCGTTGTCAATTTACAGCGCTTTGCCAGTTCAGG
>JBJTCG010000074.1:0-17365 GCA_046091725.1 Flavobacteriales bacterium
TTCCAGATTTGAATTGTTTTACAGTTGATTCTGCAATGCGCATGGTTGCGGGAACAGCAAGAAGTATGGGGGTTACCGTGAAAGGTGGCGAAGCTCCAAAATCCAAATAATCATTCATTATGAAAAGAGTTTCTAAAAAAAGAAAAGAGATTTTGGCAAAATATGATTTGTCAAAAGTCTTCACTCTATCAGAAGCATGTGATTTGGTAAAAGGAATTTCTACTACCAAATTCGATGCCTCTATAGATATTTGTGTTCGCCTCGGGGTTGATCCTCGTAAAGCGAATCAAATGGTACGTGGTACCGTTGCCCTTCCTCACGGAACTGGTAAGGATGTCAAAGTTCTTGTACTTTGTACTCCTGACAAGGAAAAAGAAGCGCAAGATGCAGGTGCAGATTACGTTGGTCTTGACGATTATATCGCAAAGATCAAAGCTGGCTGGACTGACGTCGACGTGATTATCACAATGCCTTCTGTGATGGGTAAAGTAGGTGCGTTAGGTCGTATCTTAGGTCCACGCGGTTTGATGCCGAACCCGAAAACAGGAACAGTTACCATGGAAATTGGTAAAGCTGTTGAAGAAGTGAAAGCCGGTAAAATCGACTTTAAAGTTGATAAATACGGTATCGTTCACGCTGGAATCGGTAGAGTAAGTTTTGATGGTGCTAAAATCCGCGACAACGCGCATGAAATCATCCAAACACTCATCAAGCTCAAGCCATCTGCTGCAAAGGGTACATACATCAAAAGTATCTACCTAAGCTCTACAATGAGTCCTGGAATACAAATTGACGCGAAGTCTGTTACTGCTTAATACTTAGAACACATGACAAGAGAAGAAAAAGCACAATACATCAGCGACCTAGCAGCTCAATTGAGCGCAAGTAGCGTAGTGTATTTGACAGATACTGCAGATTTAACCGTAGAAGCCGTAAACACGCTTCGCAGAAGATGCTTCCAAGCGAACATCTCTATGCGAGTAGTGAAGAATGCTTTGCTCGAAAAAGCAATGGATCAAGTTGAAGGAAAAGATTTCGGTGCGTTACGCGACGTATTGAAAGGAAGTACTTCTGTAATGATTTCTGAAGTTGCTAATGCTCCTGCGAAACTGATCGCTGATTTCCGTAAGAAATCTGAGAAGCCAGTTTTAAAAGGTGCTTACATTGACGAAGCAATCTTTATCGGTGACAATCAACTAAGTGCATTAGAATCTTTGAAAAGCAAAGAAGAGCTTATCGGAGACCTCATTGCCTTGTTGCAAAGTCCTGCGAAAAACGTATTGTCTGGTCTTCAAGGTGCTGGCGGAAAACTTGCTGGTATCCTTAAAACGCTCGAAGAAAGAGCATAATTTATTATTTATTAAACCTTTTTAAATTAAAATAAAATGGCTGATTTAAAGCAAATTGCAGAAACGTTGGTAAACCTTACAGTAAAAGAAGTAAGTGAATTAGCAACAATTATGAAAGATGAGTATGGCATCGAGCCTGCTGCTGCTGCACCAGTAATGGTTGCAGGTGGTGGTGCTGCTGCTGGTGGCGAAGCTGCTGCTGAGAAAACTGAGTTTGACGTTATCCTTAAGTCTGGTGGCGCTAACAAACTTGCAGTAGTAAAACTCGTTAAAGAATTAACTGGTAACGGCTTGAAAGAGTCTAAAGACCTAGTTGATGCTGCTCCTTCTACATTGAAAGAAGGTGTTTCTAAAGACGAGGCTGAAGGTCTCAAAAAGTCTCTTGAAGAGGCTGGTGCTGAAGTAGAAGTTAAGTAATTCGATTCAGGATATGCAGGAAAGGCACCGCCGAAAGGCGGGTGCCTTGTCCTGTTTTTTGCATGTTGATTTCAACAGAGTACAAAACATTAAAACAAAAAAGCCTTGGCAACAACAACTAATTCAACCCGAATTAATTTTGCTTCAAGCAAAAACCAATTTGAGTATCCAGACTTTCTGGAAATTCAATTAAAGTCTTTTCAAGAATTTTTCCAGTTGGAAACAACTCCGGAGAACCGCGAAAGTGAAGGACTTTTCAAAGTGTTTGCTGAAAATTTCCCAATTACGGATACCCGCAACCAATTTGTTCTTGAATTTTTGGATTATTTCATTGATCCACCTCGTTACACAATTGAAGAGTGTATCGAACGCGGTCTCACGTACAGTGTGCCGCTCAAAGCAAAATTGAAGCTCTATTGTACCGACCCTGAGCACGAGGATTTCGAAACCATCGTTCAGGACGTTTATTTAGGTACAATTCCTTATATGACTCCGAAAGGATCATTCGTGGTAAATGGTGCAGAACGCGTAATCGTTTCGCAATTACACCGCTCACCGGGTGTTTTCTTTGGACAATCGCGCCACGCAAATGGTACTAAATTGTATTCTGCTCGTATCATTCCTTTCAAGGGATCTTGGATTGAGTTCGCGACAGACATCAATAACATCATGTATGCGTACATCGATCGTAAAAAGAAATTACCGGTTACAACCCTTTTCCGTGCAATAGGCTATGAAACAGACCGCGATATCTTGGATATCTTTGGTTTAGCTGATGAAGTGAAGGTAAGCAAGGCTAACTTGAAAAAATTAATCGGACGTCGCCTTGCGGCAAGGGTTTTGAAAACCTGGATCGAAGACTTCGTCGATGAAGATACAGGTGAAGTAGTTTCTATCGAAAGAAACGAAGTGATCCTTGATCGCGAATTGATGATTGGTGAAGAGCACCTCGATGCCATCATGGATTCAGGAGCAAAATCATTGATCCTTCACAAAGAAGATGGTAACTCAACTGACTACACTATCATCTACAACACGCTTCAAAAAGATACATCGAATTCTGAAAAAGAAGCTGTTGAACACATCTATCGTCAATTACGTAACGCAGATCCACCCGATTACGAAACAGCAAAAGGTGTATTCGAGAAATTATTCTTCTCTGATGCACGCTATGATTTGGGTGAGGTAGGTCGTTACCGTCTCAATAAAAAATTAAATCTTGATGCCAACGAAGAATCTCGTGTATTAACAAAGCACGATATCATCATGATCATCAAGTACCTCATTGAATTGATCAATTCTAAAGCCGATATCGATGATATCGACCACTTATCAAACCGTCGCGTGAGAACAGTTGGTGAGCAGCTTTATTCTCAATTTGGAGTAGGTTTGGCACGTATGGCGCGTACAATTCGTGAGCGCATGAACGTTCGTGACAACGAAGTATTTACTCCTATTGACTTGATCAACGCCAAGACACTATCTTCTGTAATCAATTCGTTCTTTGGAACCAACCAGTTATCTCAGTTCATGGATCAAACCAATCCATTATCTGAGGTTACTCACAAGCGTCGTTTATCCGCGCTCGGGCCAGGCGGTCTCTCTCGTGAGCGCGCAGGTTTCGAGGTTCGTGACGTTCACTACACGCACTACGGTCGTTTGTGTACCATCGAAACGCCGGAAGGTCCAAACATTGGTTTGATTTCTTCACTTTGTGTATTCGCAAAAGTCAATAAATTAGGTTTCATCGAAACACCTTACCGCCGAGTAGACAACGGTAGAGTTATTTTCGAAGAGAGTCCAATTTATTTAGCAGCTGAAGAAGAAGATTCAAAAACAATTGCACAGGCTAACGCCAAAGTTGACGATAAGGGTAATTTCCTATCAGAACTTGTGAAAGCAAGATACGAAGGTGACTTCCCTGTTGTTGCACCAAAAGAATTGAGTTTGATGGACGTAGGAGCTAACCAAATTGCTTCAATTGCGGCTTCTTCAATTCCTTTCCTTGAGCACGATGATGCCAACCGCGCACTCATGGGCTCTAACATGCAACGTCAGGCGGTTCCACTTTTGCGTCCAAGCTCACCAATAGTAGGAACAGGCATCGAACAACTTGTTGCTCGTGACTCACGTGTTTTAATTAACTCTGAAGGTTCGGGTACTGTTGAATACGTTGACGCCAACGAAATCGTGATTCGCTATGATTGGAATGACCAAGATAAATTGGTGAGTTTCGACAGCGAAGTAACGCGTTATTCCTTGACAAAATTCATGAAGACGAACCAAAGTACATGTATCAACCTCAAGCCAATTGTCCGCAAGGGCGACCGCGTTGAGAAAGGACAGGTACTTTGTGAAGGTTACGCAACTCAGGCAGGAGAACTTGCTTTGGGTCAAAACTTGAAAGTGGCATTCATGCCTTGGAAGGGTTACAACTTTGAGGATGCGATTGTAATCTCTGAAAAAGTTGTTCGCGATGACATCTTTACTTCAATTCATATTGACGAGTACTCATTAGAAGTTCGCGACACAAAACGCGGAATGGAAGAATTGACTTCAGACATTCCAAACGTTTCTGAAGAGGCAACCAAAGACCTCGATGAGAATGGTTTGATCCGAATCGGAGCTGAAATCAAAGAAGGCGATATCCTGATTGGTAAAATCACACCGAAAGGTGAGACAGATCCATCTCCGGAAGAGAAACTTTTACGCGCCATCTTCGGTGACAAAGCCGGAGACGTTAAAGACGCATCTTTGAAAGCTGGACCATCTCTACGTGGTGTTGTTATTGAAAAGAAATTGTTCTCAAGAGCAATCAAAGACCGCAAGTCTAAATCTCAAGATAAGCCTATGCTTGAGGCCCTAGATGCGGACTACCAACGCGATTTCGCCGCACTTCGTGACAAATTAGTTGAAAAGCTTCTTGTCATTTTAGGTGAGCAAAAATCAACTGGTGTATTCAATAACTTAAAAGAAGATTTGATTAAAAAAGGCACCAAGTTCACCAATAAAGCCTTGAGTGCACTTGATTACGCAATTGTAAATCCATTGAACTGGACAGCTGAAGCTGAGACCAATCAATTGATTTCGCGTGTGATCCACAATTTCAATATCAAAGCCAATGACTTACTTGGTAACTATAAGCGCAAGAAATTCCACATTTCTGTCGGAGACGAACTCCCTGCCGGAATCGTGAAACTTGCCAAAGTTTATGTTGCCAAAAAACGCAAGTTAAAAGTAGGTGATAAGATGGCGGGTCGTCACGGAAACAAAGGAATTGTTGCCAATATCGTTCGTCAAGAAGATATGCCATTCCTAGAAGACGGAACACCTGTTGATATCGTTCTTAACCCACTTGGGGTACCATCTCGTATGAACCTTGGACAGATTTACGAAACTGTACTTGGTTGGGCTGGTGAAAAACTAGGTGTGAAGTTCGCAACGCCAATTTTTGATGGTGCTAAACCAGAAGAAATTAATGACTGGACTGACAAAGCTGGTGTACCACGTTCAGGTAAAACTTACCTACACGATGGTGGTACTGGGGAGCGTTTCCACCAACCTGCTACTGTTGGTATCATCTACATGTTGAAACTATCACACATGGTAGACGACAAAATGCACGCACGTTCAATCGGGCCATACTCTCTGATTACGCAACAACCACTTGGTGGTAAAGCACAATTTGGAGGTCAGCGTTTCGGTGAGATGGAAGTTTGGGCTCTTGAGGCATTTGGTGCAGCCAATATCCTACAAGAAATCCTTACGGTTAAATCAGATGACGTCATGGGTCGTGCCAAAGCTTATGAATCCATTGTTAAAGGTGATAACATTCCTGAACCAGGAATTCCTGAATCTTTCAATGTATTACTACACGAGTTACGCGGATTGTGTCTCAACGTGTCAATGGATTAATTAAAATACTAACGTAAATAGTCGAGATAAAATGGCTTTCAAAAAAGAAACTCCAAAAAAGCAAAGCAGCTTCAACAAAATCACTATTTCCTTGGCTTCACCAGAGGTCATCTTGGAAAATTCTAGTGGTGAAGTTTTGAAACCAGAAACCATCAATTACCGCACCTACAAACCGGAGCGCGATGGTTTGTTCTGTGAGCGTATCTTTGGACCAGTTAAAGATTACGAATGTCACTGTGGAAAATACAAGCGTATCCGATACAAAGGAATAGTTTGTGACCGCTGTGGGGTTGAAGTAACAGAAAAGAAAGTACGTCGCGAGCGTATGGGACACATCTCATTGGTGGTTCCAGTTGCACACATTTGGTACTTCCGTTCACTTCCAAACAAAATCGGTTACCTCCTCGGTTTACCAACTAAAAAATTGGATCAAATCATTTACTACGAGCGCTATGTCGTTATTCAAGCGGGTAATGCAACTAGTTTTGATAAGTGGGCCAATGTTAAAAAGATGGATTTCCTTACCGAAGAGGAATACCTCGATATTTTGGATCTTCCGGAAATGGCTAACAACCATTACCTCGATGACACAGATCCTAATAAATTCATCGCTAAGATGGGTGCCGAAGCACTCTACGATTTATTAGGTGGCTTGAACTTAGACCAAATGTCCTATGACCTTCGTTACCAAGCAGAAACAGAAACATCTGTTCAGCGTAAGAATGAAGCACTCAAAAGACTACAAGTTGTCGAAGCTATGCGCGATTCCCAAACGCGTATAGAGAACCGTCCAGAATGGATGATTGTCAAGGTTGTACCGGTTATACCACCTGAATTACGTCCGTTAGTTCCACTAGACGGCGGTCGTTTTGCAACCTCTGACCTCAACGACCTTTACCGTCGTGTGATCATCCGTAACAACCGTTTGAAGCGTTTAATTGAAATCAAGGCTCCTGAAGTTATCTTGCGTAACGAAAAACGCATGTTACAAGAAGCAGTTGATTCACTTTTTGACAACTCTCGCAAATCTTCTGCAGTTAAAACAGAATCTAACCGTGCCTTGAAGTCACTCTCTGACTCATTGAAAGGTAAGCAAGGTCGTTTCCGTCAAAACTTACTCGGTAAGCGTGTCGATTACTCTGCACGTTCTGTAATTGTTGTCGGACCAGATTTAAAATTACACGAGTGTGGTTTGCCAAAAGATATGGCAGCTGAACTCTACAAGCCATTCATCATTCGTAAAATGATCGAACGTGGTATTGTAAAAACCGTAAAATCAGCTAAGAAAATTGTTGATCGCAAAGAACCAGTTGTTTGGGACATCCTTGAAAACGTATTGAAAGGTCATCCAGTCCTACTCAACCGTGCACCAACGCTTCACCGTTTAGGTATCCAAGCCTTCCAACCAAAATTGATTGAAGGTAAGGCGATTCGTTTGCATCCATTGGTTACAACGGCATTCAACGCCGACTTCGATGGTGACCAAATGGCTGTGCATCTTCCTTTAGGAAATGCAGCAATTTTGGAAGCACAAATGCTCATGTTGGCTTCTCACAATATCTTGAACCCTGCCAATGGCGCTCCGATTGCAGTACCTTCACAAGACATGGTCTTGGGTCTATACTACATTACAAAAGGAAAGCGCACAACTGAGAAAGATGTTGTAAAAGGTGAAGGTGGAATTTTCTATTCGCCAGAAGAAGTCATCATTGCTTACAACGAAAAAGTATTAGACTTACACGCCCACATCAAAGTTAAAACCTATGACTTAGGTCAAGACGGTACGCCAACTTTACAGATGGTAGAAACCACTTGTGGTCGCGTATTATTCAACGAAAAAGTTCCAAGAGAAGTTGGTTTCATCAATGATGTAATGACGAAAAAAGCATTGCGCGATATCATCGGTGGAGTACTCAAAGTTTGTGGAACTTCTCGCACGGCTCAGTTCCTTGATGATATCAAGCAATTGGGTTACGAAATGGCCTTCAAAGGTGGTTTATCCTTCAACCTCGATGACATTATTATTCCGAAAGAGAAAGAAACACTCGTATTAAAAGCGGAAAATGAAGTGAAAGAGGTCATGATGAATTACAACATGGGTCTCATCACCAACAACGAGCGTTACAACCAAATCATTGATATCTGGACACACACGAACTCGCGCTTGACACACACACTCATGGAGCAATTGAAATCTGACCGTCAAGGGTTCAATTCAATTTACATGATGTATGATTCCGGCGCACGTGGTTCAAAAGAACAGATCCGTCAGTTATCTGGTATGCGTGGTTTGATGGCTAAACCTCAAAAATCAGGCGCAAGTGTTCAAGAGATTATTGAAAACCCGATCTTATCTAACTTTAAGGAAGGTCTTTCGATTCTTGAGTACTTTATCTCTACTCACGGTGCCCGTAAAGGTCTTGCAGATACCGCCCTCAAAACAGCGGATGCAGGTTACCTAACGCGTCGTTTGGTTGACGTAGCACAAGACGTTGTGATCAACTCAACTGACTGTGGTACACTTCGTGGTATTGTCGCAACAGCATTAAAGAAAAACGATGAAGTTGTAGAACCATTATATGATCGTATCCTTGGTCGTACATCGGTACACGATGTTTATATACCAGATTCAGACCAAATTATTGTCAACGCTGGTGAACTCATTTCTGAAGATGTAGCAAGAGAAATCGAAAAAGCAGGTATCGAAGAAGTAGAAATCCGTTCAGTATTGACTTGTGAAATGCGTCGTGGCGTATGTTCAAAATGTTATGGACGCAACCTCTCAAATCACCGTTTGGCCCAAATGGGTGACTCCGTTGGTGTTGTCGCAGCTCAATCAATTGGTGAGCCAGGTACACAGTTAACACTACGTACCTTCCACGTGGGTGGTACGGCTTCTAATATCGCCGATATCTCTGACCTCAAAGCAAAAGCAAATGGTAAAGTAGAAATCGATGAATTGCGTACAATTGAACGCAAAGCAGCTGATGGCAGCAAGCGTGTCATTGTTGTGGGTCGTTCAGCTGAACTTCGCATCACAGACGAAAAAACTGGTATTGTTGTCATGACAGCCAACATCCCTTACGGATCTGACCTCATGATCGACAACAACACCAAAATCAAAAAAGGCGACGTGATCTGTAAATGGGATCCATACAATGCCTTGATTATTGGTGAAGTAGCGGGTAAAGTTGTTTTTGATGGTATCATTGAAAATATAACCTACCGCGAAGAAGTCGATGAGCAAACAGGATTTACCGAAAAAGTAATCATCGAATCACGCGATAAAAAGAAATCGCCAGCTATTCATATCATCGATACGAAGACTAAAGAAGTATTGCGCGAATATTCTATTCCGGTTAATGCACACATTTCTGTTGCTGAAGGCGACAAAATCGAAGCAGGTGACATCCTTGTGAAAATTCCAAGATCTGCGGGTAAAACCGGTGATATCACCGGAGGTCTTCCACGTGTAACTGAATTATTCGAGGCAAGAAACCCTTCTAATCCTGCAGTTGTATCTGAAATTGATGGTACTGCAACTTACGGTAACGTAAAACGCGGTAACCGTGAAATCATTATCACATCTAAACTTGGTGAAGTTCGCAAGTACTTAGTGCCACTATCTAAGCACATTCTCGTACAGCAAAACGACTACGTACGTGCTGGTCAGCCATTATCTGACGGTGCAATTACACCAAATGATATCTTGAATATCGAAGGTCCTACAAAAGTTCAAGAGTATATCGTGAATGAAATCCAAGAAGTTTACCGACTTCAAGGGGTGAAAATCAACGACAAGCACTTTGAAGTGATTGTACGTCAAATGATGCTCAAGGCTGAAATCATTGAGTCTGGTGATACACGTTTCCTAGAAGGTCAAAGTGTTCACAAGGCAGATATTATGGAAGCCAATGACGAACTTTACGGCATGATGTTCATTACAGACGCTGGTGATTCTACGGAATTACACAAAGGTCAACTTGTAAGTGTACGTCGTTTACGTGATGAGAATTCACGTTTGAAGCGCGAAGACAAGCAACTTATTGAAGCACGCGAAGCAATGCCAGCTACTTCAACGCCGTTGCTACAAGGTATTACAAGAGCATCACTACAAACGCAATCATTCATTTCAGCTGCATCTTTCCAAGAAACTACTAAAGTTCTCAACGAAGCTGCAATTTCTGGAAAAGAAGATCACCTATTAGGTTTGAAAGAAAACGTAATTGTAGGTCACTTGATTCCGGCTGGAACAGGTGTGCGTGCATTCCAAAATTTAATTGTAGGTTCGAAAGAAGCTTACGAAGAATTAATGGAGGAAGCATAATTCTAACTATTGAAACAAAAAGGGCGGCCATTTGGCCGCCCTTTTTTTGTACTCAAGAAATTCTTCCCCAATTGGGCTTGCCTTGAAAAACGGCAAGCATGGTTTCTCTCAAGGGTTTATTTTTATCGAGAATTAAGGACTCATCTTCCTCCAAAATATCTCTGGCTTTTTCTCTGGCAAGTTGTACGATTTGACCATCACGAGCGAGGTCAGCAATTTTTAAAGCAAGTGCACCACTTTGTTGTGTTCCCATTAAGTCACCAGGGCCTCTTAATTGTAAATCGACCTCTGCTAAAACAAAACCATCATTGCTTGCCACCATGGTGTCCATTCTTTTTTGAGATTCTTTTGAAATACCGTCTCCGGTCATGAGAACACAATATGATTTTTCTGCACCTCGCCCAACGCGACCCCTGAGTTGGTGCAGCTGTGAGAGTCCAAAACGCTCTGCACTTTCAATGACCATAACCGAAGCATTTGGGACATTGACTCCCACTTCAATGACGGTAGTAGCCACCATCAGGTGGGTTTGTTTGTCAATGAACGCTTGCATGGCTGCGTCTTTATCCTGTGGCTTCATTTTGCCGTGAACCATACTGATTTGATATTGACTTCCTTCAAAATAGGTGCTGATTTGTTCATAGCCATCTTCAAGGTTTTTGAAGTCTAATTTTTCAGATTCCTGAATCAACGGATACACCACATAGGCTTGTCTGCCTAAATCGAGTTGCTCTTTGATGAAGCTGTAGAGTTTTGCTCGGTGGTTTTCTCTTCTGTGTATGGTATGTATGGGCTTTCTGCCGGGTGGCAATTCATCGATGACAGATACGTCGAGGTCACCGTAGAAAGTCATGGCTAATGTCCGTGGAATGGGGGTTGCCGTCATGATCAGCACATGTGGTGGTACTTTGTTTTTTCGCCACATTTTTGCTCGTTGGGCTACGCCAAAACGGTGTTGTTCATCGATCACGACTAAGCCCAAGGAGCTGAATTGAACGGTGTCTTCTAACAAAGCATGTGTACCAATAAGCAAATCGATTTTGCCATTCAGTAATTCTTCATGAATAATGCTGCGGTCCTTTTTTTTGGTTGATCCTGTTAATAACGCAACTTTGATATTCATTTTTTGAAGTAATTCGGAAATGCCGATGAAGTGTTGATTTGCCAAAATTTCAGTAGGCGCCATTAATGCACCTTGTTGTCCATTCCCAATTGCGAGTAACAAACTGAGTAAAGCAACAAGCGTTTTGCCACTGCCAACGTCACCCTGCAATAGACGATTCATGTGTTGGCCACTTCCGAGATCCTTTCTAATTTCTTTGAGTACCCTTTTTTGGGCACCAGTAAGTTCAAATGGAAGGTGCTGATTATAAAATTCATTAAAAGCAGCACCCACTTCCGTGAATTGAAAACCGTTCAGCTTTTTAGCTCGGCTACCTTTGCGCAATAATAGCTCAAGTTGTAAGAAAAAGAGCTCTTCCCATTTCAAGCGGTATCGCGCGGCTTTGAGTTGCTGCTCATTACTCGGAATATGAATTTCGTGTAAAGCCAAGGGTTTTGACATCAAATGCAAGGATTCACAAATATAGAGCGGTAAGTTTTCTGGTACTTTACCTTTCATTTGCTCGAGCAATTGAGCCATTAATTTGGCTAATCCTCTACTGTGTAAACCTTTTGCCTGACATTTTTCAGTGCTCGGGTAAAATGCTTGGTAGCCTTTGAGTTCTGTTTCTGGTGTTACTTTGTTAATTTCAGGATGTGCAATTGTCCATTGATTTTGAAAATACTTTGGTTTTCCAAAAACAATATATTGATCTTGTACATTAAAACCGGACTTTAACCATTGGTATCCTTGAAACCAAATCAGTTCAATAGAAGCCGATCCGTCTGTAAACTGACAATGTAGTTTTTTGTGTCGTCCATTTCCTGACTCACTGATGTGGGTAAACCGTCCTTTCAATTGAACATATTGATCTTCAGGACGCAACAGCGAAATCTGATGAAATACCGTTCTGTCTTGGTAGCGGTACGGGAAATGAAAGAGGAGGTCCTGAAAGGTAAAAAT
The DNA here is from genome assembly GCA_046091725.1 of Flavobacteriales bacterium. Lineage (GTDB taxonomy): Bacteria > Bacteroidota > Bacteroidia > Flavobacteriales_D > Crocinitomicaceae > UBA952. The sequence continues at coordinate 12,074 of JBJTCG010000074.1, forward strand.
ACCGAGTTCGTCCTGAAGTATCTGAGCCTTTTGGGGACCTACACCTTTCAGGTAGGCAATCGGAGTTGCCAAAAAGGAATTCATCTAAAATTATTTCCAGTAACCCATTTTGCAGAACTTCTCAATGCGCTCTTCTATGCGTTGCTCTGGTTTTTTAGCATCGAGTTCTTTCAAATAGCCATTGAGTTTTCCTCTAAGAATTTCAAACATTGCGACTTGATCGCGATGAGCGCCGTTGCTCGGTTCTTGAATGACGTCGTCAACCAAGCCATTTTGTTTCATGTCGGTTGAGGTAAGTTTCAGTGCAGAGGCGGCAATTTCTTTGTAGTTCCAAGAGCGCCAAAGAATAGACGAACAACTTTCAGGTGAAATTACTGAATACCATGTATTTTCAAGCATCACGACTTTGTCGCCAACCCCAATTCCGAGTGCGCCACCAGAAGCGCCTTCACCGATAATGACGCAAATGACAGGCACTTTTAAACGCATCATTTCGTAAATATTGCGGGCTATGGCTTCACCTTGTCCGCGCTCTTCGGCCTCTAGGCCAGGAAACGCACCGGGTGTGTCTATGAAAGTCACAATTGGTTTGTTGAATTTTTCAGCCAATTTCATGAGTCGCAAAGCTTTGCGATACCCTTCTGGGTTTGGCATACCAAAATTGCGATATTGTCTCATTTTGGTGTTGATGCCTTTTTGCTGACCGATAAACATGACTGTTCGGCCATCTAGCAAACCAAAACCACCGATCATTGCTTTGTCGTCTTTTACACTGCGATCGCCGTGTAGTTCTTGAAACTGCCCGCCAGTTAAAGCATTGATGTAAGCAAGCGTATAAGGCCGGTCTGGATGACGAGAAAGTTGTACGCGCTGCCAAGGAGTGAGGTTGCTGAAAACTTCTTTGGTCTTGGCGTCTAGAACAGCTTCAAGTTCCGTGATTTTATCTTGCATATCAACTTCAGTTTGATCAGCAAGGCTGCGTGTTTGGGCAATTTGTTCTTCGAGTTCTTTAAGTGGTTCTTCGAAATCCAAGTAGGTTGTACTCATGGTTCTTGTTTTGTGTAGGCAAAAATAACGATTTTCATCAATTGCTTATCTTTACCGCATGATCTTGTTTCCTCCTGCTAAAGTGAATTTAGGTCTTCGGATCTTATCGAAACGCCCTGATGGCTTTCATGAAATTGAAACCGTGATGGCTGAAATTCCATTTTGTGACATTTTGGAGCTTTCGGAAGCACCACAAGATTCCTTCGAGCAAACGGGACTCACTTTTGCTCCGGACAGTAAATTAAATCTTTGTGAACAAGCAGTTGCTTTATTACGAAAACACAGCAATTTCCCCGGCGTGCAAATACATTTGCGCAAACAAATACCCGTAGGTGCGGGCTTGGGAGGAGGTTCTGCCGATGCAAGTTATACCTTAATAGGCCTTAATCGCTTGTTTAACTTAGGTTTTTCTGATCAAAAATTAGAAGAATTTGCAGCTCAACTTGGCAGTGATTGTGCCTTTTTTATTCGAGGTGGATTACAATTGGCTACGGGCAGGGGTGAATGCCTCAGCCCAATTGCTGACTTAGGATTTCAAAAATGGTTGGTGTTGTGTAATCCTGGGATACATGTTTCAACGGCAGCCGCATATGCCAATATTCAACCCAATAACAGCGGGCCTTCACTGAGAGAAATATTGCAAAATGAAGGTATTTCTGGCTTGAAGAATGATTTTGAACTTTCTGTATTTCAACAATTTCCTGCAATTCAAGCATTAAAAAATGATTTAGAGCAGGCAGGCGCTAACTACACCGCAATGTCGGGCAGTGGGTCTAGTGTATTTGCACTCTATGATCATGAACCAAATCTATGTGAGGATCTTTCCCAAATGATAGTTTTTAAAGGTCTTTGGAAGTTTTAAGGGGGATTCGTTGCTGCAAGTTCATAGGATGTTAGCTCCAATCCTTGTAATATTCATTGAAACTGCATATTTCTTTCTCTTTTAACCTGAAATAAAATAATTTTTTTATTTTTGAACCTGTCAGATTGACACTAAGTATTATTAACCTTTTAATTTTTTAACTATGAAGAGAATTTTTACTCTAATGACAGCGCTTGTTCTTAGTGCTGCTGCGTTCGCGCAATTTCCTTCAGTTGGGATCATCGGATCTGCAGTTCCACCTTATGATTGGTCTGTAGATGTTGACATGATTACAATTGATGGTGAAAACTATGCCGGAATCGTTACTTGCGTTGCAGGTGAAGCTAAATTCCGTCAAGACAATGACTGGGGTACTAACTGGGGTGCTACTGATTTCCCATCAGGATTAGGTACTCAAAATGGTCCAAACATTCCTGTACCAGCTGGAACGTACTTGGTTATTTTTAACCGTACAACTGGTTTTTACAGCTTCCAAACTAGCTTTGACGTAACTTACAAAGTAGACGTTACTAACTATTTGGCAAACAATACACTTGCTGCAAACGGTATCCGCGTAGGAGGTAACTTCGGTGACTTCGGTGGTTCTGTAGCTGCTGGTGCTGTAGCAAGCTGGTCTCCTGCAGATGCTAACTCTGCAATGACTGACGAAGGTGCAAACGTTTGGTCTATCACTGTATCTTACCCAGTTGCTTCTTTAGGTGCAACTCAACTTTACAAATTTGTAAACGGTGATTGGGGTTCAAACGAAGGTACAGATCCTGCTAACACAATCGCTGTTGACTCTTGTGGACTTGACGACGGTGGAGGTAACATCAACCGTACTTATGTATTGATGCCAGGTACTGTATGTTATGTATGGGATGCTTGTGATGCTTGTGGTGTTTCAGTTGCTGAAAATGCAATTGCTGACCTTACAGTTTCACCAAACCCTGCATCTGATGTTGTTAACTTCTCTTTCGAAGTAAACAACGCAGCTACAGCTACTGTAACATTATTTGACCTTGCTGGTAAAGTTGTTGCTACTAAAACTGTTGCTACTTCAGCAATCACAACTGTAGAAATGAACACAACAGCGCTTCAAGCTGGTTCATACATCTACAATGTTGTAGCTGGTGAAAAAGTTGCTACAGGTAAATTGATCAAGCAATAAGCCAAAGTCTTTATGATTCTAAAGCCTGGGTGGTAACACCCGGGCTTTTTTGTCTTTGAATTTCTTATTTCATTTATATGATTACCATGAAGCATCAATTTATTTTATCGATCACGATTATTCTGAGTGCATTCACCTTGAAAGCGCAAATTTTAGAATTCAATCCTGTATTTCCGAATGTCAATGACGTTGTCACCATCACATATGATGCAACACAAGGAAATGCCGCATTGGTGGGTCAAGCACAAATTTATTGCCATGCTGGATTAATTACCTCGACCAGTACATCGCCTACAAACTGGCAATTTGTACAAGGTAACTGGGGCACGGTCGACCCACAAGTTGCCATGACCAATATTGGCAACAACAAACACACCATCACTATCGATATTGACCAATTTTATGGTTTTCCGGTTGGTACCAATGTTTTACAATTTGCTTTTGTCTTTAGAACTGCAAATGGTTCAATAGTTGGCCGAGATACAGACGGAAGCGATATCTATTACGATATGTATCCGGTTAATGCAGGTTTACTTGCAAGTTTTTTCAATCCAAGTGCCGGCGCTACGCTTGATGTCAACCAACAAATCACAATTGAAGCGGCTGCAAATCAGGTAGCAACCCTCACACTCAAACAAGACGGTGTCGTATTGCAAACTTTAAGCAATGCTACCCAACTCAACTATACTTTAACGGCAACACAAGCAGGAACCCATTTGCTTGAATTCGTTGCTGACAACGGATCAACACAAGTAATCGATTCTACTTTTATCACGGTAAATCCTGTAGTTGTTCCAATCAATCCGACTTATGCTGGCTTGCAAAATGGTATCAATTACATCAACGATACAACTGTTGTGCTTCAACTGCACGCTCCTCAAAAAGAACATATTTACGTAATCGGTGATTTCAATAACTGGCTCCCGACTACCAACTATCATATGAATTTAGCAACCAATATGTCAACTTGGTGGCTTGAAATTTCAGGCCTCACTGCAGGTCAAAAATATGCTTATCAATATTTCATAGACGGCAACTTACGACTTGCCGACCCAATGAGTCCACTTATTCTTGATCCGAATAACGACGCAAGTATCGATGTTCAAACTTATCCGAACCCGCACCCGTATCCAACAGGCTTAACAAGTGGTTTTGTGACAATCATGCAACCAGGTGCGACTCCTTATACATGGACCAACAACAATTTTGTTGCGCCCGCCAATAAAGATTTGGTAATTTATGAATTGTTGCCACGTGATTTTGTGGCGAAACATAATTATCAAACGCTCATTGATACACTAGATTATCTATCTAAATTAGGAATCAATGCCATTGAGTTGATGCCACCTGGCGAATTCGAAAACAATCAAAGCTGGGGTTATAACCCATCTTTTCACATGGCTTTAGATAAGTATTACGGTACTCCTGAAAAATTCAAAGAATTTGTCGATTCTTGTCACGGACGTGGTATTGCAGTTATTGTTGACCTCGTTTTTAATCATGCATTTGGCCAAAACCCTATGGTCAATATGTACTGGGATGCCGCAAATTCAAGGCCTGCAGCAAATAGCCCTTGGTTCAATGCAGTGTGTCCGCACCCACCTTATTGTTGGGGCTATGATTTTGATCATACGCGAATTGCAACACAACAGTACATAGACCAAGTCAATAAATACTGGATTGAAGCCTACAACGTGGATGGTTTTCGTTTTGACTATACCAAAGGTTTTGTGAATAATGCCAATGCTTACAGCAATGAACGCATCAATTTATTAAAGCGAATGGCAGATGAAATTTGGGCCTACAAACCAAATGCCTATGTCATTTTAGAGCATTGGTGTGACAACAATGAAGAAAAGCAGTTGGCTGACTACGGCATGATGCTTTGGGGCAATGTTACTTATGGTTATAAAGAAGCGCTCATGGGATATCCCACTTCAAGTAACATTAGTTCTGGTATTTACACCAACCGTGGTTGGACAGTTCCTCATTTGGTTTCCTATGCAGAGAGCCATGACGAAGAGCGCTCTATGTTCAATGCCCTGACCTACGGAAATGCAACTAACAGCACCCATAATGCCAAGGACCTTTACACTGCTCTTGGAAGGGCTCAGGCATTGGCCGTTACTTTTTTGACCCAACCTGGCCCGAGAATGCTGTGGCAATTTCAAGAACTAGGTTACGACATCTCGATTGATGTTCCTTGTAGAGT
>JBJTCG010000075.1:0-12162 GCA_046091725.1 Flavobacteriales bacterium
GACGCCACCTGTAAAACCGAGCATGCCATCGAGGATGCCGCGGTGCATGCTCTTGAAGAAAAAAACCAAACTTGCACCAGCAGCAGTAACCAACCATGTAAAAGTAGTGGCTAAAAAGGCAGCAAAAACAGGATCAATGTGCTGAAAAAAATACTCGATTTGTTGCATAGGTACTACAAAATTAAAATAATCTGAAGACCCTGAGTACATCATTCAAATCCGAGCGCCTTCGCCTTGCTTCTCATTGAAGTGGCAACTGCTGTGCCGAAATCGTCAGGTTTTTGTTGATTGTCAGAAATGGTTTTTTGTTCGATATACTTACGACGTTCTAGTTCTAAACGCGCCATTTCTTTTTGAATGGCTTCGCGCTCTTGTGTTTTTTGCTGAACAAAAGCTTTTCGCTGCTCTAAATCCATGCCCTTCATTTCGGCAGGCAAATCTTCATCTTTCATGTTGACTAATTTACTTGAATCGGCTTTATTCGCATCCACAATATCCCACTTTTCATTTTTATAACTCGACTTAGACTTGACTAAATAGCGTTCAGTCTCGACAGTTTTAGACACTCCCAAGGCATTTTGATCTTGGGAAATTTGTTTTGATTTTGATTCTATCGCAACAGCTCCATAACCAATATACGTATCATTAAGTAAGCGATTCTGCTCTATGATTTGGTCGTCAAACGGCGTTTCAATCTGCTGAACTTGCTCGTTAGAATTGATATTAAAATAATCCCCATTTCCACAGTCAGCGCCATTCTTCCAACCTAAATTAATCCCTTGCATGCGATCACCACAAAATATAGAACTAATGAATACATTTTTGTCGGTAGCAAGTCTACAAGCACTTTGAATTGAAACAGGGCCTTGCTTATAAGACTCATTACCTGCAATGTATATCAATTTTAAATCTTTTGGATCTGAGGACCATTTCAAGTTGGTCAAGGACTCGACTAAAACAGCTCCGCAATATTCATCTCCGCCACTTGTACGCAAACCAAAAAGTTTTTCTGAGACCAAATCGAGGTCCGTTGAAAAATCGAGTTGTTTACGGATATAATTTGAACTCGGACTCAGAGAAGAATTTCCGTAATCATACATCGCGATTTCAAGTATGACAGGAGCGCCCTGATAGGTAAAGGTTGATGCTTCATTGACGATGTTCCATATGCGTGCCTTGGCCTGATTAATCAGTCCATCCATACTATTGGAAGTGTCGAACAAAATAACAAGCTGCACCTTACGCTGGGCAAGACTCAAAAAAGAAAGCACACAAAAAAGTGGGAGAATAAAGTAGTGTCTCATAGTATAAGTTTGCACGTTCACTACTAAAATGATGCCAAGAAATTTAGAGCTCAAATGCTTGGATTGCCAATTGATACCCCTCTAGACCAAAGCCAAAGATACAGCCTTTACAAACCGGCGTCAATAAAGATTCGTGACGAAAACTTTCCCTTGCGCTGATATTCGAAATATGAACCTCAATTACAGGAATGCCAATGGCTGCGATACAATCGCGCAGTGCGACACTTGTATGGGTGTAACCACCCGCATTGAGAATGATGCCATCAGCGGTTGCATTTTGCAAGCAATCAATGAGTTCACCTTCAATATTTGATTGGAAATAGGAAAGTTGCTGCGTCGTTTTGGACTTCAATTCTTCAAAATATGCTTCAAACGTGACATTCCCATATATTTGTGTTTCTCGGGTACCGAGCAAATTAAGATTTGGGCCATTGACAACGAGTAAATTCATAAGAGATGCATTGGGAACGCTATATTAAGGATTTTGTTTCATACCTAAAAATAGAAAAGGGTTTGGCTTTCAATTCTATCTTGGCCTACCAACGCGATGTCACACTTTTGTCGCACTATTTTGAAACCGAAAAGGTTCGCCCAGAACAAATAACCTACGAGCAACTCAAAACATTTGTTGCCAATTTGTACGACCTCGGTCTGAGCGCAAGTAGCCAAGCGCGTATCATTTCAGGCATCAAACAATTCTACAGCTTTCTACTACTCGAACAATACTGCCAAACAGACCCTTCTGCCTTGCTAGAACAACCCCGTCTTGGCAAAAAACTTCCGGAGGTGCTTGAAATGGAAGAAATTGATGCACTTTTAAATGCCATTGACCTTTCCAAACCAGAGGGTGCAAGAAATCATGCCATGATTGAGACACTATATAGTTGCGGACTACGCGTTTCTGAATTAGTTGGTTTGCGCTTTGCAGACTTGTATTTCGATGAAGGATTTATTCGGGTCATTGGCAAGGGTAACAAGGAAAGACTCGTTCCTGTTTCGGCACAGGTTGAACATGAAATCAAGGCGTATCAGCAAGAGGACCGCACTCAACTCAACATCCAACCAGGACAAGAACAGTTTGTTTTTCTGAACCGACGTGGCGCACAATTGACAAGGGTAATGGTTTTTACCATCATCAAGCAACTTGCGGCTCAAATTGGTCTGAAAAAAAATATTTCACCTCATACTTTTCGACATAGTTTTGCCACACACCTGATTGAAGGAGGTGCCAATTTACGTGCGGTTCAAGAGATGCTCGGGCATGAATCTATCACAACCACAGAGATTTACACCCATTTAGACCAACGTTTTTTACGTAAAGCGATTCTCAATTTCCATCCGAGAAATCTGCAGAAATAAAAGATTTGTTGAAAAAGGGCGCTAAATTGTGGATAAGGGTTTTGTGGAATTGTAAAAAGTTGTTATCTTTGCATCCGCTTTTGTAATTACACGTAATAATTTAGACATGTCACGAGTTTGTCAGTTAACAGGAAAGTCAGTGATGGTTGGAAACAACGTATCTCACTCTAATCGCAAGACCAAGCGTCGTTTTTATCCGAACTTGATCACGAAGAAATTTTTCGTTCCTGAAGAAGATAATTATATCACTTTAAAGATTTCTGCTGCTGCATTGCGCACCATCAATAAAAAAGGAATCTCAGCTTGCTTGAAAGAAGCACGCCAAAAAGGATTTTTGAAATAACCTGTTGCGAAACAGAATAAAAAGTTAAAAAATGGCTAAGAAGAGTAAAGGTAACCGCATCCAAGTAATCCTCGAGTGCACAGAGCACAAAGAGTCAGGTATGCCAGGTACATCACGTTACATTACTACCAAGAATCGCAAGAATACGCCGGATCGTATGGAAATTAAAAAATACAACCCGATCCTGAAGCGCATGACTGTCCATAAAGAAATTAAATAATAAGACATGGCAAAGAAAGTAGTTGCATCACTCCAGAAAGGTGGAGGTAAAGAACATACAAAGGTCATCAAAATGGTGAAGTCTGAAAAAACAGGCGCATATACCTTTAAAGAAGAAATCGTACACAACGACAAAGTAAAAGATTGGTTTACTAAAAACTAATTCGTTGTGCATTCCCTTTAAAAGCTTCCATGTCGGGAGCTTTTTTTTTATACCTTAGATCATGGGCATATTTGATTTTTTTAAGTCTAAAAAAGAAAACCTTGAACCCGAGCAAAAAGAATCACTCGAACAAGGTCTAGAGAAAACCAAACAAACATTTTTCTCGAAGCTCACCCGTGTGCTCATCGGGAAAAGCCGCGTTGATCAAGACGTCCTCGACGAACTCGAAGAAATCTTGATTACTGCAGACGTTGGTGTAGAAACTACGCTTAAAATCATTGAGCGCATTGAGAACCGTGTTTCGCGTGACCGCGTCATCAACTCTGAAGAACTCAATCAAATCTTGCGCGACGAAATCATTGCGCTGCTCGAAGAAAATGCCGCCAATCAAGACGGCCAACTCAAGGTGGAAAAACCAGCAGACGGCAATCCATATGTTTTGATGGTGGTCGGTGTCAATGGCGTAGGCAAAACCACAACCATCGGCAAATTGGCCTATCAAATGAAAGCAGCAGGCCTAAAGGTCGTTTTAGGCGCTTCAGATACTTTTCGGGCTGCTGCAGTTGATCAACTCATCATTTGGTCAGAACGCGTGGGTGTACCGATTGTCCAACAAGGCATGGGTGCAGATCCAGCTAGTGTAGCTTTTGATGCCTTGCAATCTGCCAAAGCCCAAGGAGCCGATGTCGTGATCATCGATACTGCTGGGCGTTTACACAATAAAGTCAACCTGATGCAAGAACTTTCCAAGATCAAAAGAGTCATGGATAAAGTTGTTCCGGGCGCACCTCATGAAATTTTATTAGTATTGGATGGTTCTACTGGGCAAAATGCTTTTGAACAAGCCAAGCAATTTGCACAAGCCACAGATATCAACGCCCTGGCAGTAACCAAACTGGACGGCACAGCTAAAGGAGGGGTCATTATCGGCATCTCTGATCAGATGAAAATTCCAGTCAAATATATTGGGGTTGGCGAAAAAATGACCGACCTACAACTTTTCGATCGCAAAACCTTCGTTGCCTCCTTATTTAATACGAAAGATTAAGACCTCTTTGAAAGAGGCGCTATTGAATGGGGCGCTAGTTTATTCTTGAATGTTTTGTTGGGCTACATAGGCGGCATATTGGCCATTTTTAGACATCAATGCCTGATGATCTCCACTTTCAACTATTTGACCATCTTGCAGCACTAAAATCTGATTGGCTTGTTTAATCGTCGACAATCTATGTGCAATAACGATTGATGTTCGGCCTTTCATGAGTTCTTCAAGGGCATCTTGCACCAATTTTTCTGAGGTAGAATCGAGTGCAGAAGTTGCTTCGTCAAGGATGAGTAAACGCGGGTTTTTAAGAATGGCTCTGGCAATGGCGATGCGTTGTTTCTGCCCTCCAGAAAGCTGAATTCCGCGGTCCCCAACTTCTGTTTGTAATTGCTCAGGGAAACTTTGTATGAATTCCCAAGCATTGGCTTTTTTAGCAGCTTCTATAACTTGTTCGTCGGTGGCATCTGGTTTGCCAAATCGGATGTTTTCTAGAATGCTTCCCGAGAAAAGCAGAACTTCTTGGGGTACAATGGCCATGTGCTGACGCAAAGTTTGCAACTCAAAGTCAGCGGCTGGGGTTTGACCAAAAAAGAGTTGGCCACTAGTAGCATCGTAGAAGCGCAATACCAAATTGGCAATAGTAGACTTTCCTGAACCACTTTGCCCAACAAGTGCCAATGTTTGATTTGGCTGTAAGTCGAAATTGATGCCCTTGAGCACCTCGACATCCGAGCGCTGAGGATAACTAAAATGTAAATTTTCGAAGCGCACAGAGCCGTCAAAAGAAAGTTCCCTTGAAGCTTTTGAAGTTGTCCTTTCTGATGCCTCTTCCAAAATATCCAAAAGATTTTCTGTGGCACCAACTGCTTTTTGCACACTGGCATATAAATCAGGCAAAGAACCAATTGATGCACCCATCATGATGGTGAAGAGCACAAACTGATAAAAGCCCTCTGAGGCAAGTTCTGGGTTTGGCCCCTGGGTCATGAGGAGCCCTTTCCAGACAATAAACACAATGGCACCAAATAAACAAAAGATGATGAATGACACAAACAAGCCGCGCCAAATGCCACTACGCACATTGAGGTTTCGACTCTGTTGGGTAGATTTTTGATACTTGCCAATCAAAAACCACTCATTGGTAAATGCTTTGACATTGGCAATTCCGGTGAGCGCCTCCTCAAGAATTGAATTAGAAGTAGCGATGTACTCTTGGGCTTCTTTGCTCAATTTGCGGATATAACGGCCAAAGAATACGGCAACAATGGCCATCACTGGAACGGTGGCTAACATGATCAAAGAAAGCTTCCATGATATAAAAAACAAAAACGCAATGCCCCCGAATACAATGATGATTTGTCTAAAAAATTCTGCAATGGTAGTTCTGAGTACTTCTTGGATTTGTGTGATATCCGAGGCAACTTTTGAAGTGAGCTCACCTACCTTCTGGCGATTGAAAAAATCCATGGGCATGTACACCAACTTTTCAAAGGCATCGTTGCGCATGTCACGAAGGGCGTTTTCGGTGACATTATTGAATAAGACCACCCGAACGAAAGAAAATACCGACTGAAAAAAGAACAAAGCGAATAGCGCCAATGCAATTTGATTGACGTTGGATAGATCGATTAAGCGAATGGCTTGTTCTGGGTTTTGTGTAGCACTGCTGCTACCGAGCAGTTTTCCCATGAGGTAAGGAAAGACGAGCCCCGCAGATGTACTCAATACCAAGAAAATCCAACCTATAAAATAAGTGCCAGCATAGGGTTTTAAATAACGCAGAAAACGCGCTGCTTTTCTCCAGCTTGCTTTGGTTAGTTTCACTTTTTGCTCGGATTTTTTTTTGGGTCTCATCATGGCATGGCGCTTAGCACTACAAAAATAACTTGCTTTCTTGGGGCATTAGCTTTTTTTTATGATTTTTGTCTAAAGAATTTGAAATTCTAAAAAAATCGCTATCTTTGCATTCCCAAAAACATTACAAATAACTACACGACATGAAAAGAACGTTTCAACCATCGGTAAGAAAAAGAAGAAACAAGCATGGCTTCCGTAGCCGTATGGCCACAAAAAACGGTCGTCGTGTATTGGCTGCGCGTCGTCGCAAAGGCCGTAAAAAATTAACTGTATCTGACGAACCAATGCACAAGCGTTAATTCGTTCTCCACTCTTATCGAGCCCTGTCCTTTTGGTCAGGGCTTTTTTGTGTTTTATAATTTGAACAGCATAAAAAAAGGGCCGCTAACGCGGCCCTGAGTCTTTCCAATCTCGTTGACTGATGGAAAGGAGGTTAAACTGTTACTTGAGGAGCTGCAGCCAAAATATTGACATCGGTTTCTGCAGCAAACTTTTCAAAGTTCTTGACAAATTTAGACGCTAAATTTGCAGCTGTGTTGTCAAAAGCTGATTTGTCAGCCCAAGTATTGCGAGGATTGAGTAATTCAGCCGGCACACCCTCGCAAGCCGTCGGAAACGCTAAATCAAAAATTGGCATGGTCTCAAATGCAACATCATCGAGCTTGCCATTCAAGGCAGCTGTGATCATGGCGCGGGTATAAGATAGTTTCATGCGCGCACCTACACCGTAAGAACCACCAGACCAACCTGTATTGATCAACCACACATTAATGGAAGTGCCGTCGATTTTTTCGCCAAGAAGTTTGGCGTATTTCGCAGGATGCAAAGGCAAGAAAGCTGCACCAAAACCAGCAGAAAAAGTGGTGGTAGGTTCTGTAATACCTACTTCAGTGCCAGCTACTTTTGCAGTGTAGCCAGACATGAAATGATACATCGCTTGTTCTTTGGTCAATTTAGAAATTGGAGGCAGTACACCAAAAGCATCTGCCGTTAGGAAAAAAATATTTTTAGGAGCCGAACCTGTTGAGGGCACAGCAATGTTTTCAATGTGATGGATCGGATACGACACACGCGTGTTTTCCGTAATACTTCCGTCCGAGTAATCTGGCGTAGAAGACTCCTGAGGGAATCCGACATTTTCGAGTAAGGCACCAAAACGGATGGCATCGTAAATTTGGGGTTCTTTCTCGCGAGATAAATCGATGGTTTTGGCATAACAACCACCCTCGAAGTTAAAGACGCTGTCAGCGGACCAACCGTGCTCGTCATCGCCAATTAAACGGCGATTTGGATCTGAGGAAAGCGTTGTTTTGCCCGTACCAGACAAACCAAAGAAAATTGCGGTATCGCCCTTTTCACCAATATTGGCAGAACAGTGCATTGAAAGCACATTCTTTTCGTGTGGTAAAATAAAATTAAGTGCAGAGAAAATACCTTTTTTAATTTCACCTGTATAGCCTGTTCCACCAATCAAGATCATTTTTTTGGTGAAATTGAGGATGGCAAAATTGTGCTGGCGCGTGCCGTCAATTGCTGGGTCTGCTTGAAAACTTGGCGCACATACGATGTGCCACTCAGGCATGAAGTTTTCGATTTCTTCTGGTGTACAGCGCAAGAACATATTGTGTGCAAATAAACTAGACCAAGGAAGTTCGGCAACAACGCGGATATTCAGGCGATGGGTTGGGTCTGCACAAGCATAGACGTCGCGGACATATAAATCTTGTTCAGCTAAGTGCGCTTTCATGCGGTCGTAAAGCGCGTCAAATTTTTCAGGTGAAAAACCAATATTGACATCGCCCCACCATACTGCATTTTCTGTAATGGCGTCGCGAACGATGAAACGATCTTTAGGAGAGCGCCCGGTAAATTCTCCGGTTTCAATAGCCAAAGCTCCAGTATCTGTAAGCATCCCTTCTCCTAAAATGATACAGTCTTCGATGAGTTCGGCAGGTGTAAGGTTCCAAAACTGGTCTCCGGTTTCGGACAAACCAATATGCTGAGCTAGGTCGGCATTTTTACCGAATTTGCCGTGTTGTTCCATGTTCTGTTTTTAGAGTGTGTGACGCGACAAATTTACACTACAATACCCCTGAAAACTATGATTTATATTAGGTTTTTGTAAACATACTATTTGGAGAAATGTGAAGAACTTAATTTGCATTTTTAGCGAAAAAACACTATATTAAGGTAAGTGTCAGAACTACACTTTGAGTTTTGAAAAGCGCATCATTTTCGTTAGTTTTGATGCTAAATGAAACGCATGCGCCTCTTCTCTTCCCTTCTTGTTATCTCCCTATTCGGTTTTGCTATTGTAAAATTCTTTCCTACTGAAAATACGACAGCACCCAGTTCTAAATTCAAATACGAACTTCCTGTTAAATGGATAGGCGCTCCGTTCTCTGATTTGAATACCAAAGAACCAAACCAACAAGTCCTTGGGTATCAAAAACACATACAAGTCATTAAAAATGAGCTCAATTTACTTCCACTAGGCCGTTTGGATCAAAAATTAGCTTGTATTTCCCTCGGTGGCAATTCAACAGTATTGACCCAAACGCTAGACCTCTATGCAGACCGCATGGCTTTTTTTGCTGCAGATTCCTTGCCAATTCCCGCCGCTGTAAACAAATTCTACGGGCTCACGGATCCAGAAACTTGTATTTTTAGTTTGCATGCCGCAACACCACACAGCAACCATATCTCAAAGTGGGCTGCCGAAAAAACAGCGCTACTCGATAGCTCAGATCAAAACATTCTGGTCCTATTTGGTGATCAAAAAATCCTCAAAGACGTCGACACCTCACGCTTTGACGCCATTATATTGGCACACGAAAACCATCCGATCGCTCAGGAACAAATTGCACAATTGCTCATGGGAGGCCTCGGCGCAGCTGGCTTACAAGCCAACGGGCGCTTAGGAATTTCGCTTCCCGAAGAACTTGGCCTTGCTAGTACTGATCTCAAAGCACTCGACGACATCGCACAAAAAGGAATCGCGGCAGGCGCCTACCCAGGTTGTCAGTTATTGGTCGCGGTGGAAGATAAAATCATTTGGCACAAAGCTTATGGCAAACAGGGCTACGAAGCCACTGCGCCCAAAATAGACGTCAATTCACTCTATGACATCGCGTCCGTTACCAAAATTGCAGCATCTACCCTCCTCGCGATGCAACAACACACCAATGGCAAGTTCAACCTTGATCAAACCCTCGGTAGTTACATTCCGGAAATAGTTGGCACCACGCCATTTGCTGCACTCAAAATCAGAGAAATCATGGCGCACCAGGCCGGCCTCACTCCATGGATTCCTTTTTACAAACGTACCCTCATTGACGGCAATTGGAAAAGCAGCATTTATCAAAAAGAGCGTTCCGATGATTTTCCACTAGAGGTAGCCAAAGGGATGTATATCCATAAAAATTACAAAGACAGCATGTATGCCCAAATTTTGCGCTCAGAACTCGGGCCCAAAAAATATGTCTACTCAGATCTCTGCTACTACTTTACCCAACCAATTCTAGAACGAATCATTGGCGAAAGCCAGGCCAGCTATTTGCGCCGCAACATCTATTTACCATTAGGCCTGGGTCGTATTTTGTATCAGCCCCTCAAACAATTTTCAGATCAACAAATCGTCCCTACCGAAGACGACCAAGCTTTCCGTAAACAACTCTTGTGCGGCTATGTCCACGACCCAGGCGCAGCCATGCTTGGCGGAATTGCAGGCCATGCCGGTATCTTTTCAAATGCCTGGAGCCTAGCTCACGTGATGCAACTCTTTCTCAATAAAGGCGAAATGGCCGGGCAACGCTTCTTTTCTGAGGCCACTTATAACGAATTTACCAAACAGCAATATCCTGGCAACCGCCGCGCAGCAGGCTTTGATCGACCCAATGCCAGTGGTGGTGGCACCTGTGACATCCTCGCTTCTCAACAAAGCTTTGGCCACTCTGGCTTCACGGGTACACTTGCTTGGGCAGACCCAAAAAACAAGGTCATTTTCATCTTCCTTTCCAACCGCGTTCACCCCAACCAAGACAACTGGAAACTCCGCGACCTCAACATCCGCACCGATTTACAACATGTGGTTTACGAGGCATTGGCTAAGAGGGGGCGTTAACTCATAGACTATCTCACCACCAACACCTTCGCGAAGCGTTTTTGGGTTGGGCTTTCGATCAGAAGTGTGTAGTTGCCCGCAGGAAGGTTGGCTACGTCAAGGGTGGCTGTGGTTTGACCTTGATGAATGACTTTGCCTTCGTTGGATAGTATGCGAAAATAGTTGTATTCCTGTATCAATGATACAGGGATATTGATGTAATCAGTAACTGGGTTAGGGAATATTTGGAAAGAAGCGATTCCTTCGAGTTCTGTGGTACCCATGATGTAGTCGCAAACTTCTAAATAGCTCGGTTTGTATGTCGCAAAATTGTTGTCTGAATAACAGCGGAAAGGACCTCCTTCATTGCCGTCAACCGCGCCGTCGAATTGGTCATAGGGTAGCAAGTAGTCGTGAAGGAATCCAATATTTTCAATGAGCGTATCAGTTAACCATCCAATAGAAATATTAGTTGAATCACATTTCTCTGCGACTAAATATTTCCTCGTTTCATTGTTAATGATCAGCGTTCCAGTTTCTAAAATTTTAATTCGGCTATTCTGAGGGGCAACATTTGTAAATGATTGCTTTGCCATACGCCAGCTCTCGCCTACTTGTGCATTGAAATTATAGAGTGTATCCCATTGATTTTGGTAGCGCAAATAGACCACGCCATTGGCTTCGTAGGTATATTCTGTACCAATGCTGTAGGACGTAATATCCATGCCCCAACCTAAACCATGAAAAGTTTTGGATAGTTTTTTGGTGACTTGCCCATCAATGAGGGTATCACCTGAATATGTAATATCAACGTAACCCGGAAGAAACCCGTAATAAGAATAATGCCATTGAGCGCCTGATGGCGCCCAGTTTTGGGCCAATGAAAACCCAGAAAATAAAAGGAATAGTACAAGTGATCTCATAACAAAATGTTGTTACTGATTCACAAAATAAATCGAATTGACGACCATCAATTTACCGCTTTCCCAGAAGCCGCGGAAGAGCGGATTATCAATTAAATAGACGATGGTGCCTCGGCCGTACTGCACCGTTCCGGCAATGTCTGCTTCGGCTTGTTGTTTTTGAACACGGGCGCCAACAAAACCATTGACGGCTTTGGCGTTTTTCTCTAATTCAAAAACAGGTTTGCCTTCGAGTTCATAAACTGCTGCTCCTTGGCGCAATGTATAATAGTTGCTGTAGCCAAAGGCCATTGGATTGCTGTTGTCGAGTTGGCAAGGGTAAATGGCACCAATAATGGCATCAGAAATTTGGTCGCGTTCTTGGTTGGAGTAAACGACCGCCGAATTTGGGCCAGTAGATCCTTCTTTGCGTTTGAGACCAAAGCCTTCTTGATCGGCACGTGCATCCACCGCGCCGCCCGTCACAATTAGGGTGCCACCCTCACGAACCCACTTTGTAAGTGCTGCATTGCCTGCTATATCGTAGCCGCCTTCGGGTACAAATAAAACATCTAGGCTTGTTAGGGCTGCATTGAGGTCTTCTGAAAAAATAAGGTGGGCTGGTTTGTTGAGTTGTTGCTCAAAGAAATGCCAGATTTCACCAACATTCAGTGAAGAAAAGTCTTGGCCGGCCAGGATACCCACTTTTGGATTAGGCACCAACTTAACTGACGACGAACCGAAGTCCGGACCAGCGTCAACCATTGTTGTGAGCAAACCTTTGATGTCAACGGCATACCTGCGGGCATAGTCATTGACCAAATCGTGGAAATCTTTGCGTTTGTTTTCTCCGGTAAGTAAAAGAAGT
>JBJTCG010000076.1:0-48134 GCA_046091725.1 Flavobacteriales bacterium
AAAACCAACAAAACGAATTCCAAGACCGCTACGATGAGCTCATCCTCTATATACACATCTGATCAAACAAATCGCGATATACGCTAAAAAATTATACAAACCCGATCTTGTCATACTTGAGGCACTTCTTTTAGGTATTCAAGAAAAAGGTTGGACCCCCGTTCTTGAAATAGAATTTGCACAAATGCTGCAATCGAAATTTCAATACGACAACTTTACCCATACTTTTGAAAGTCACCAAGACCTCAAGACGGGCTTCGACCTTTTGATCAGTTTAGGCGGTGATGGAACTTTCTTAAAGTCGGTTTCTTTTATCCGTGACTCAGGTGTTCCAATTCTTGGTATCAATACAGGGCGGCTTGGTTTTCTATCTAATATTGCCAAAACTCAAATTAATCAAACCTTAGATCGTTTTGACAAAGGCCAATTTGAGTTTCAGAAAAGATCTTTATTGCGCGTACACACAGACGATCAGCTTTTTGGTGATGAAAACTTTGCACTAAACGAACTAACGCTCCAGAAAAAAGATACCTCATCCATGGTGAAGGTACACGCCTATCTCGATGACAAATATTTGAATACTTATTGGGCCGATGGTCTCATCGTTTCTACACCTACTGGTTCAACAGCCTACAGTTTAAGTTGTGGAGGCCCCATTATTACACCGGGTTGCCAAGTTCATATGCTGACACCAATTGCAGCGCATAATTTAAATGTACGACCTGTTGTGGTGCCGGATCACATGCCAATATCATTGCAAATTGAGGGCCGTGATCGCTCTTATTTGTTGTCCTTGGATGGTCATTCACGTCAGATCAAGCAAGGAGAGAAGGTTAAAATTACCAAAGCAGAATTCATGATTAACGTTGTCAAGTTTGAAGACAACAACTTTTTAGATACTATCCGCAACAAAATGTTGTGGGGAAGTGATACACGCAACGATTTATAAAACACAATGAAAAAAACGATTTATTTTCTCCTCCTAGGGAGCATGTCTTTAACAGCTCAAGCGCAAGATGCTCAAGTGAAAAGTAGAATTGACTCCGTGAGTTACCTTGCTGGTCAGAATATTGCACAAAGTGTACTCAAAGATTTTCCTGAGGCCAATGTAACATTATTGGTACAGGGTATAAGCGATGCATTATTAGGACGCCCAAATCTACTTTCAGATCCTGACAACAAATGCGTCATGACCTATTTTCAAGAAAAAATGGCTGCTGTAGAACAGGCAGAACAAGCCGTTGACCAAGAGGCATTGGCACAAGAGATTGAGGCCGCCAGAGTTAACCGTGAAAAAGGTGAGGCTTTCTTGGCTGCCAATGCGAAGAAAGAAGGTGTGAAAGTAACACCTAGTGGTTTACAATACGAAATATTAAAAAAAGGTCGTGGAGAAAGCCCTAAGGCAACTTCTACGGTAAAGGTTCACTATACAGGAACGACCATCAACGGTGAAGTATTTGATAGTTCGGTAGAGCGCAATGAGCCAATTTCTTTTCCTTTAAATGCCGTTATTACTGGTTGGACAGAAGGTGTTCAATTAATGAAAGTAGGAGCAAAGTACCGCTTTTATATTCCTCAGCAATTGGCTTACGGTCAAAATTCGCCAACAGCCTTGATTCCTCCTTATTCAGTGCTTATCTTTGAAGTTCAATTACTAGATATCGAAAAATAATACCATGAAAAAATTACTTTTTGCCTTTATTTTCCTTCCTTTTGTCCAGTTTGCTCAGCAATTAGCAGATGGCATCTACGTGAAGTTTACAACCAACAAAGGAGAAATTCTTTGTCAACTTGAATATCAAAAAGTACCAATGACCGTTGCAAACTTTGTTGGTTTAACAGAAGGAAATCTGAAGGTCAACGACAAAGTCATCGACAAGCCATTTTTTGATGGACTTCTTTTTCATCGCGTCATCGCAGATTTTATGATTCAAGGTGGTGATCCATTAGGAAATGGATCAGGTGATCCAGGTTATAAATTTTATGATGAAATTGATCCTACACTAAAGCACATTGGCCCAGGTATTTTGTCGATGGCTAATTCTGGCCCGAACACCAATGGATCTCAGTTTTTTATCACACACAAAGAAACGCCTTGGCTCGATGGTAAGCACACTGTTTTTGGACATGTTATAGCCGGGCAAGAGGTTGTCAATGCTATTGCTCAAAATGATGTCATGCAAAAAGTGGAAATCATCAGACAAGGGAAGGCCGCTAGAAATTGGTCAGCACAGGCTGCATTTGATCAAGTTTATTTAGCCAAAAAGGCACAAGAAGCAGCACAAGAGGCAGAAATTGCTAAGGTAGCAGCGATGTCACAGGAAGCATATAAAGTATTTATGTTTGATGAGGTATTGAAAAAATACCCCAATGCCGTTCAAAGCGAGACCGGATTGGTTTACGTCATTCTCAACCCAGGGAAGGGATCAAAAGTAGAACAAGGAAAAAAAGTGAGCTTGCACTATACTGGTACATTCCGTAGAGATGGTAATAAATTTGACTCATCAAAGGATCGCAATATGCCTCTTGAATTTGAATATAAAGTTCAACGCATGATTCCAGGATTTGAAGAAGGCATTACTTACATAGCAGAGGGCGGTAAAATTTTGTTGTTTATTCCGTACTATAATGCATACGGCAAGCAAGGACGCCCAGGTGCTATACCACCGTATTCAGACCTTGTTTTTGAAATTGAACTATTGAAAGCTGCAGAGGCGCCTCATGTACATTCCGAAGGCGACGGTCATCAGCATTAATCGTGCACCAATTTTCGGGTAGTGCTTTTGCCTTCCGGAGTAGTCAATTGTATGAAATATAACCCACTTGAAAACCCTGATAAATTCAGGGTTTTTTCATTTTGCCCTTGGTAACGTAATAGTCCGTTGCTATCAAAAATAGAAATCTCGTATTGGTTAAGCTCAGTTGAAATATGCAGTTCATCTTGTGCAGGATTCGGGCTACATTCAAATAAAAATGTAGCTTCTGAAGCCGTTGATAGCCCGCTAGGCATGTCTGCGTAAGCAAAATGAATATTTTCAAGCATCCAGCCTTCTTTTTGATGATCGATAGAATCGCTTTTGAATAAAAAACGATAGTACATAGTGTCAGACGGGAAGCTTTTTAATGCAAGGATCCAGACCCATTGTAAAACAGAGTGTCGTTGAGCAAACTGACCTGAAAAACCAGCTCGACCATCGAAAAGCGTATCAGATGGGGCATAAAAATTTTCGGTATTAAAGGCAACATTTGTGAGTGCATCTTCATAGATATCAATCCAAGTTTGACCATAATCATAAGACACCTCAATTCGACCTCCATCTAATGACGAATCAGTGTCCATGCTGTGGTCAAAAGATAAAATAAAATTGAAAATTGAATGGGGATGAACTGGCCAATGAATTTCAAAACTTTCTTCTACATTGATCGCATAGTTGTTGAGGGTGTCTGTAATTAGTACTTCGTGTAAGCTACTAGGCTGCAAATAGTTTTTTTGAGAAAAGCCCTGTTGCCAAAGCCCATTTTGATTGATTTGAATATAAGGGCTGGCTGTTGAGAAATCAGTAGAGTCAACGGCAATAATGCCCAAATAAGGATCAATTTGAGCCCTAGAAATAAACGAAATAGTCGACAAGAACAACAAAAGCAAGAACGGAATATTCTTCATGGTTCTATGGGGATTAATTTGAAAATACATATTTGATCATGTTGGCTCCCATTTGCAGCGCTTGCCTGCGTTTTTCAGGCGGATCATTGTGTACTTGTAGGTCTTCCCAGCCATCTGAAAGATCTGTTTCATAAGTATATATGCAGACCAAACGACCATCGATGACAATGCCAAATGCCTGAGGTTTTTTGCCGTCATGCTCATGTATTTTTGGCAAGCCGTTAGGGAAAACAAATTGTTGTCTGAAAATAGGATGATCAGAAGGGATTTCAGTCAGTGGGTATTCGGGAAATACTTTTTTTAACTCGGCGCGTACAAAACCATCCATTCCGTAATTGTCATCAATGTGTAAGAAGCCACCTGCCATTAAGTAAGTCCTTAGATTTTGTGCCTCAGCTTTTGAAAAAACCACATTTCCATGTCCGGTCATGTGTACAAATGGATACTGCATAAGGTCTTTACTCCCGACGTCAACATAGGGCACTTCTTTGGAAATTTTAGTATGCAATTCTGCATTGCAAAATGCAATGAGATTTGGCAATGCGGTAGGATTGGCATAGTAGTCACCACCTCCGTGATATTTCAGGACGGCTAGTTGATAGGTCGTTTGTGCATGAAATGTTAAACTTAAAAAAACAACAAAGAAGATGGAAAGGATTTTCATGAGCGTCTTTTAAAATAAAACACTTGATCGGTTCCGAAAAAATGCGAATGAACTGGTATTTTATTGAGTACCGGAGCTTTCACACCTTGCAGGAACATGGTGTCACCGACTAATACATAAGCTTCATCCCAGACGTTGTCGATGATGAAATATTGTAGCGTCCGACTTCCTCCTTCCACCATTACTGAATGTATACCGCGTTTGTAAAGCTCTTCGAGGATTAATTTAGTGGATGTTTCTTTGATTTTAATCCATTCTACACCTTCTTTTTGGTCATTTTTAAGTCGATTGAAAATGAGGGTAGGGGCAGCTTCTGAGAAAAGGCTTAGGTTATTTTGTACTTGTAGTTGGCTGTCTATGAGAATACGAATAGGATTTTGACCCGCGACATCGCGCACAGTCAAGGACGGATTGTCATTGAGTGCAGTGTGTTTACCCACCAAAATACTCATTTCTTGACTGCGCCAATGATGTACTAGTGCGCGAGATTCTTCGCTGGTTATCCAGTTGATTCCCTTTTCATTTGGCGCCCTCAGTTTGTCTAAGAAGCCGTCTTTGGTCTGAGCCCATTTTAGTGTTACGTACGGGCGTTGTTTTTCATGAAAACTAAAAAAGCGCTTGTTGAGTTGCCTTGCTTCTGTTTCGAGAATACCTACGGTAACTTGAATTCCTGCTTTTTGAAGTTTTTCGATTCCTTTGCCTGCAACTTTAGGATTTGGGTCTTTTACAGCCACAACAACATGCGCGACCTTTTTTTCGATTAGTAGATTGCTACAGGGAGGCGTTTTTCCAAAATGAGAACATGGTTCAAGACTGACATAAACTGTGGAGCCCTCTAACAAAGAGGCATCTTGAACTTGATTGATGGCATTGACCTCTGCATGGGCAGCGCCAAATTTTTGGTGGTAGCCCTCGGAAATGACTTTGTTGTTTTTAACGATGACGCAACCCACCATAGGGTTTGGTGCCACGGCTGTGCCACCTAATCTGGCAAGGTCAAGGCAACGTTGCATGTAATCTTGATGGCGCATAGTCAAAGTTAAGCAATTCAATTTGATGCAACGATTTTGCGAAAAGTTAAATTAATGCGCAAGTCAGTAATATTTCGGACTTTCGGTAATTGATGTTTCCAATAATGCTGAAGCTCGCCATGCATGTGTAGCAAACTTCCGTCCTCAAGTAACAATTTTATTTTACGCCCGGTACCGATATGCTTGAGTTCAAAAAACCGAGCTACCCCTAAACTCAGAGAGGCGATACTTGGATTGCTACCTAAGCTTTTTTCATTATCGGCATGCCATCCGTTTGAATCTTGTCCGTCTCGATATAGGTTCACAAGCAAAGCATTGTATTTACAACCTGTTTTTGCTTCAACTTTTTGTCTCAGTTCATTCAAAAATGTTGGAAAAGGTTGGTTTTTGAGTTGTTGCCCTGAATAACCGTAGTTTTCACCGTTCAATGAAAAATAAGCCTCGAGTCTCGGAGCTGCAATTTGTTTACCGAAAAGCTTGATGGTAATTTGTTCAAATAAGAGCTCGTTTAATATTTCATTTTTCAAAGCAATACGCTCCTTTTCTAGCAGAAAACCAGGGAAATAATCTAATTTACCGTCTTGGATTTGAAGCGCTTGATGGGCCAGATGTTCGTAGTCGCTAAACATTTTTATTTTTGTAGCTTAAAAGTACAACATGCATTTCATTGAAACTATTTTTGACCTCAAGTCGGGTGACTTTAGTAAAGTCCTTTTTGGGTTCATTACCAACGTCGTTCTTGCCATTGTAATTACTGTTGTCGGATTCTGGTTTACCGGAATTCTCACGCGTTTTGTCAATAGAATGCTGCAAAAAAGCGATACCGACGCAGGGCTTACATCCTTTTTGTCGAGTTTCCTTTCAATGGCGCTGAAAATTATGGTGGTCATTACTGCAATTACGCAACTAGGTGTTCAAATGACCTCCTTTCTTACGTTGTTGGGTGCCGCAGGTATTGCCGTTGGTATGGCATTTTCAGGGACGCTTTCGAATTTTGCAGGTGGTATCATGATTCTCGTGCTTAAGCCATTTAAAGTAGGGGACGAAATCAAAGCGCTGGGTGAACAAGGTACTATTTCAGAAATTCAAATTTTCAATACGTATCTCAAAACAGTTGATAACAAAATAGTCATTTTTCCGAATGGCCCTTTAGCAAATGGTAGTATTGTCAATTTTACCAAAGAGAAAAATCGCCGCATCGAATGGACTTTTATCTTGAATCCAGATGTTAAATTTAATGAAATTCAAGCACTCATCCTGCCAATTTTAAGCGCAGATAAACGCGTTCTTGCCAAACCAGAACCATTCGTAGGTATCCAGCAAATTACAGAAAATGGTCTTGAGCTAAAGGTCAGATGCTGGGCAAAAACTGCCGATTACGGCGCCGTCTTTTATGAGCTACAACAACAAATTGTTTCAGCAATGCAACTCGCAAATATCAACTTTGCGAAGTCGTAGGAGAATTTTATTATCTTCGAGGCCTAACCTAATTTACATGATTTTCATGTAAGCTTAAACTACAAGAAATGCTACTGACTATCCTACTATTGATTTTCACTGTCGTGATTGTCCCTTATGTTTGCCTCAACTTTGGCTACACACCCAATGAGTTGCAATATGAAATTTTACAACAAATGTCTTACACAGTGGGCATCGTTGTTGCCTATTGTTTTATAGTAGGAGAGTTATCGCGTAACAATTCTCAGGTCGATAAATTATGTAGTGTTGTACCCATATTATATACTTGGCAAATGACGCTTCTGGCCCCAGAGATTTCCGATAAAATGGTTTTTATGTCAATTTTAGTCACAATATGGGGCGCCAGATTAACATTTAACTTTGCTCGCCGGGGCGCTTACACCTGGCGTTTTTGGGCTGGTGAAGAAGATTACCGCTGGGAAGAATTACGTAAAAGACCCGGATTCAATAATAACTTTATCTGGGCTTTATTCAACTTGTTCTTTATTTCGGCATATCAAAACGTCCTCATTTTTCTTTTTACAGCACCTATTTTAAGTGTATTGGCAACCAACGCGAGTACTGAGCTCAATGCCATAGATTATCTGCTAGGAATCGCTATGGTCGGAGCTGTAATCATTGAGTTTATTGCTGATCAACAACAATATAATTTCCAAACAGAAAAACACCGACGTATCAAAGCTGGTGAAGCTTTGGGTGAATACGAACAAGGATTTATATCAACTGGTTTGTGGGGCATTGTTCGCCACCCAAATTATGCCATGGAGCAATCGATTTGGATTATTTTTTACTTGTTCAGTGTCAATGCAACTGGTCAATGGATCAACTGGACAATAGGTGGTTGTGTATTACTCGTAATCTTATTTAAAGGAAGTTCCGATTTCTCAGAAGAATTATCGGCAGGTAAATACCCAGCTTATAAAGATTATCAAAAAAACGTACCAAGATTTATTCCTGGTTTTAAGTTCGGGAAATAGCTTAGATTAAGCCAAATTGCTCAAAGTGATGGGCGAAATGCTTGGTGTGCAAGCGTTGCCATTGAGAGAAATTTAAATTCCCGTAGAATGGATGGATGTTCGTTTGCGTTGGATTTGTCTCGAAATATTCTAAGAACGACAAATAGGCATCAGTGAATTCGTCAATGGCAGTTTCGAGTTCGTCATTGCGAAGTGGTGTCGAAGGAGTAGCAAAAGAAACCTGAATGTCTTTGGCCATCGGTTTATCTGTGTCTAGCCATGCTTGCATCCGTTCAATACGATCTGCTGCAATTTCAAGTTGGAAATCACCGTGACCAGTAGACATATTAAGCGCATCTGCAAGGTGTTCTACCATGCGTTGGGCTGACATGCTACCCCAAATGGGCTTGGTGTTGGCGTTAAGAGTAGATAATTTCACGAGCATAGGCTCGAGCTCAAGCTCAAAAGAGGTCATATTATTTGTTTCCGATGATGATGTGAAGGCTCTTTGGAACTACCTGTACGTTTAATTCGCAACGTACTTTTTGTGGTTCTCCGTCATAATGTGCAAGGCCATTAGGAAGCGAAATTTTGGCTTTCTTGAAAGATATAACTTCAGCATAACTCGATTGATCTGATTTTCCGGTGAAAAATTGAAAAATCATTTTAGGAATACTGAAAACCGAGAAAGGCTTAAGTAGGAATAGTTCTAGCTTTCCGTCGGTTGCATCTGATTTTGGCGATACTTTAAAGCCATTGCCAAATTCAGAAGTATTGGCGATAGTACAAAGAACAACAGGCATCTTT
Organism: Flavobacteriales bacterium; assembly: GCA_046091725.1. Classification (GTDB taxonomy): domain Bacteria; phylum Bacteroidota; class Bacteroidia; order Flavobacteriales_D; family Crocinitomicaceae; genus UBA952. The sequence goes on from JBJTCG010000076.1 coordinate 8,602, forward strand.
TTGATTTGACCATTAGTGTCAATGGAGATGTTCATTGGGTTGTAACGGAAGAACTCTTTGAAAACATGCTTAACGTAGGTCCAAAAACCACGTTTTTTGTCTTGGTCAAATTTTTGTGCAATGACTGCATCAAGACCATAGCCACCTACACCGAGAAACGGTTGATCATTGACCAAAACGGTATCCATTTGGATGTGTTTGTTTTGATTGATAGTTTGGATGGCTTTTTTGATATTTCTTGGAATAGCCATGTGTCTGGCTAGGCCATTGCCTGAACCAATTGGAATAACGGCTAAACTAGTTTGAGAACCTATGAGCGCAGTACCTACCTCGTGAACCGAGCCGTCTCCGCCAACTGCACAAACGATATCAATGCCCTGCTTGACAGCTTCTTTAGCGAGCTCAACAGCGTGACCTTTGTGTTTGGTGTATTGGATTTCAAAGTTGAACTGCTCGTGGTTAAGGTATTGACGCACCAAGGCCGGGATGTCGTCTTTGCGACGGACCCCAGAGATCGGATTGATGATGAACCAAATGCGTTTTTTCATAAACTTGAAGCGACGTTCTTATTCAAAGTTACAATTTTTTTCGGGAAACAGAAGGAAGTTTGGTCCTTTAGCTGCCGGAGAAGTTAACTTTTCGTGTATTTTAGCAACAAAAATAGTGCCATGAAAAAGAAAGCAGCCCAAAATCCGCTCGAGGCCAACAGACAACAACTCATAGATCTTTTGATGCACAAATCGGCGCTCAAACAAGATGTTGCTGATGACTTAGAGGTCGTTTTTGATGACCTTCGCAAACTTATTGAGATTGAAATCAATGCACTCAAGGAGGTCATTACCGATGAACGCGTTCGTTTGTTCATCAAGGATAGGGGAGACCATGAATTTCATGTTTACATTGGCAGCGATGTGCTCGTTTTCAATTTACATCACAATGTATTTAGGCTCCCTGACAGTAATCCATTATGGGGAACTTCTTATTTTAAATCAGCCCCTAATAATGGCTATTTCGGCACCATTCATATTTATAATTTCTTGGCAGAATCGCTGCAACAAAATCGCTTAGACGATCAAGGTTATTTATTGGCCCGAATATTTGTCAACCACGAAAGACATTTTTTCATTGAGGGAAAAGGGCCATTAGGATATACTTTCTCGGACCCTCAACATATGGTTTTAAGTGCTGAAATTTTGCAATTGATTGCACAAATGTCTTTTGCTTATGCGTTACAATTTGACCTGTATATTCCGCCGTTTGAATTGATCGATGAAGTGAGTGTAGGTCAAATATATGTGATGGGAGAGCAGCTCAAATTACGTACAGCGAAGCGCTTGGGTTTTAAGATGAGCTCTGACGAGACAGAAATTTCTTAAAAATTTAGCTGCAACTCTTGCGCTTCAAGAATTTCCTAGTATATTTGCAATCCCAAATTCGGGGTATTTGACATTTTGGCCCATTCGTCTAGTGGTTAGGACGCAAGGTTTTCATCCTTGAAACAGGAGTTCGATTCTCCTATGGGCTGCCAATTTTTTGGCCCATTCGTCTAGTGGTTAGGACGCAAGGTTTTCATCCTTGAAACAGGAGTTCGATTCTCCTATGGGCTGCATTTTTTAACGATTTTAATTTATAAATAGCTATGGCAAACCATAAATCATCCATCAAGCGCATTCGTTCAAACGAAACAAAACGCGTATTGAACAAATACCAGCACAAAACTGCTCGTAATGCAATGCGTAAATTGCGTGCTACCAAAGACCGCAATGAAGCAGCAGGTTTGCTTCCAACGGTAGTAGCCATGTTGGACAAACTAGCAAAACGCAACATTATTCACAAAAATAAAGCTGCTAACCTTAAATCAGGTTTGCAATTGCGCGTTAACGCACTTTAATTATTGTGTCATCCACATTGTAAAGGGTCGCCTCATGGGGCGACCCTTCTTTTTTTTGTAAGTTTGTGTCATGAATAAATGGCTTGTCTTTTCTCTGCTTAGTTTACTTAGTTGCGAAGTTTTTGCTCAACGATTGGGCCCTACAGACACCTTGAATTATTCAAATCGGACCTTTGGAAGCAACAATGACTTGTTGCACATCATGGATGGCTTTTCCTCGAGTTACTTTTTTCAGCCCCAACAAACATCGCCTACGGCTATTGATGTGTTGCAGCCAGGCTTGAGTTGCTTGTCTTCAGCCAACCTAAGCGACAAACCAATGATATTCTCAGCATTGCCCCATTTGGGTTTTGGCTATGGTTTTGGTGCGCAAGGCTCACAAGTGTTACGGCTCGATTACGAACAGTCTTTTGACCATCATGCACTACTGAATCTGCGCTACGATAGATGGCAACGCATTGGTTTCATTCGATCAGATGAATTGCGCTTTAGCGGACTTCAAATGAAACTTCATCAGCGCGGTAAAGCCCATGAATTTCAAATTTCCTTTGACAACGCAAGCGATGACCGTCAGTGGGCAGGTGGAATTGCTGATTATTCTCAGTTGGGTACAATTGCATTAGATTTAATTCCTATACTCAAAACGCAATCGTATACTCAAAAAAATAAGTACACGGGTCAAATTGACTTTCGCTACAAGCTCGTAGGAGATTCAATAAAAGGCCTAAGTTTTGCTAGTTTTCATGCGTATCAATTTCAGCAAAGGATCTACAACGAAATTGGCAACTTGGCTTTGTTGTACCCACAAACTTTCTTGAATTCAGACACGTGTACCGATACTTTTCGTCAGGTTTACCTTGAGAATAGAATCGGTCTCAGTTGGTCGGGGCCGTCGTTATCGATTTCCTCCCTTATTGGCATCAAACAAAGACAATGGCAAGACCCTATTTTGAACTACGATACACTTGAGTTGAATCTGAACAATCAATTGAGTTTTCAAAATGCCTTACACAACATCAAACATGAAAACAAAATCAATATTGTCGGTGCTGGTCAAGGAGTATATTTCAACTCAAGTTATCGTTTTGGTGACGCCAATAGCCGCCTTTGTTATTTGTTGAAACACCGGCTCAGCAATGAGTGGCCTACACTGATCCAACGCGCTTACGCCAGTAATTTAACGAACTATGCTTGGAGTGAACCGCAAAAAGAAAATTTGCATCAAATGGTCGCGTCTGTCGAATATCGAGTTCAAAATTGTTCGATAGCTTTGGATCTAAGCCTGGCAAAATACCAATCGGTTTATCGCTTTGACATGAGCACAATGAACTGGAATGCTAACGCTGTTGGTTCTTCAGGTAAGTTTGCTAGTTTAAACACGCAGCTGAAGTATCAATTAGGCGCCTTGAAATTTAATTCTAGTTATCAATTTTTAGCTCAAAAAAGCGGGCAATTTTTACCAAAACACAAGGCCAATCTTTCGGTACAATGGAGTAGAGGTGTTTTCAAAGACCAACGCTTACAAATGGTGTTGGAAGGCAATGTTTCATATCAGTCCAGATTTCAAGCCCTGGTTTTCTTGCCGTTCATTGAAAGCTTGGATTGGAGCGCTACTCAAAATTCAATGTTTCAAACAGGGTTTGTGAATGCGCAACTTGGCGTAGCCCTAGAGGTGAAAACATTCAGGTTTTTTATGAACGTAGCGAATTTAGGCAGTTTCTGGAATGAACCTGCTTTAGCTGTTGTACAAGGATATCCTTTTGCACCAATGCAACTAAGAATTGGGCTGACTTGGGATTTCTGGAATTAAAAAAGCGAAATATTATCCGAGAACTTCGGCCATTTTAGCGCCAATATGTGCAGGTGAATCGACCACATGAATACCGCACTCGCGCATGATGCGTTTTTTAGCTTCAGCTGTGTCGTCTGCTCCGCCAACAATAGCACCTGCATGCCCCATAGTACGTCCTTTTGGAGCAGTTTCACCAGCTATAAATCCGACAACAGGCTTAGTGCCGTTTTCTTTGATCCAACGAGCGGCGATTGCTTCTAGGTTACCTCCAATTTCACCAATCATAACGATTCCTTCAGTCTCAGGGTCGTTCATAAGTAATTCTACTGCTTCACGGGTGGTAGTGCCAATAATTGGGTCTCCACCAATTCCGATTGCAGTTGTAATTCCCATTCCAGCCTTGGCTACTTGGTCAGCAGCTTCGTATGTGAGGGTACCTGATTTAGAAACAATACCGATTTTGCCTTTTTTGAATACAAAACCTGGCATGATACCAACTTTTGCCTCACCAGCAGTGATGACACCTGGGCAGTTAGGGCCAATCAGACGCGTATTGTGTGCTTTGATGTATTCTTTGGCTTTAACCATGTCGTTGACAGGAATACCTTCAGTAATACATACGATTACTTTGATGCCAGCTTCAGCTGCCTCCATGAGTGCATCAGCAGCGAAAGCAGGCGGAACGAAAATAATAGAGGTATCGGCTTGAGTTTGTTTCACGGCATCAGCCACTGTATTGAAAACCGGACGATCTAGGTGTAGACTTCCACCTTTTCCTGGTGTGACACCACCAACTACGTTGGTTCCAAATTCAATCATTTGGCTAGCATGGAACGTACCTTCGCTACCCGTAAAACCTTGAACAATTACTCTTGAATTTTCATTTACCAATACACTCATAGTCTGTTATTTTTTGCGTGTCAAAAATAAGCATTTATTTGGCATCAACGATGGTTAGATCAAAATACAGTATTTTGTCTTTTGATATTTTAGCTGTACCACCCTGACCATAGGCTAATTGTGGAGGTGCAATACAGCGCAGTTTGCTACCAACTGGCAAATGGAATAATGCTTCTTGCCATGCTTTGATCAAACCATTTAATGGGAGTCCGACTGGTTGATCTTGTTTTTCGATGCGTTCACCTGAAAGTAAGTATAGTTCATAGGTAACCCAAATGCTGTCTTGAATTTGTATTTTTTTACCGTTGCCGATACTATCTATTTTCAGATATAAACCGCTGCCAGTGGGTTTTAAATCGAGGTGTTTTTTGACAATGTATTGCTTGATTTGATGATCAAATTGTTGTGTCTGTTCAGAGGAGTAACCACATGCAAATAACAAACATGCTACAGAAAAAAAGAATAAAAATCGAATCATGGTTTTTGCAAGACAGCTAAATAATGATCTTCAAGGGTGCTCGCCCTGCGGCATTTGAAACCAATTTCAGTGGCGTGTTGATGCAGGGTGTCGTAGTCTACGTACAACCAATCAAAGGTGGGCCCACTTATTTTTTTGTAGTGCATTTGAAATTTGAAGTTGCCATAATACTCGGCATTAAGATCTAGCCAAAGTGCGCCATCTTCATCCTCATAGAGGTATTTGACATCTGTGGAGTCAGCAATGAGGCAGCCCCCGGGTTCGAGTAAATCAAAGGCATGTTTCAGGAAAGCTGGCAGCTTTGATAATTTTTGTGCCAAGCCCAAACCGTTCATTAAAGAAAGGATGGTGTTGTATTTTTGTTTGGTATTCAGGGAGTAGAAATCGAGTTGTTTTGCATTTAAACCTAAAGATTTCATGTAGGTCACGGCGCCAGCTGAAATGTCAATTGCGCTCACGTCAAGACCGTAATCTTGCAAGACCAAGCTATGTACACCTGCGCCTGCACCAATATCTAATACTTTTCCTTTGCACAAACTAAGGGCTTCAAGCTCGAGATCAGGCATGTCTTTTTCTTGGCGAAAAAGAACCTCAATTGGAATGATGTCGTCATCGCAGAGGTCTGAGGACACCATGATATCGAAAGGCTTCTTGTTTTTGGCGTAATCTAGAATGGCTTGCCCGATTGGATCACCGGTAGGGCTCGTATTTTTAGTAGTCATATTCGTTGTAATCGGTGAGGTCGTCGTCGGCGTAGTCGTCGTCAAAATCTTGAAATCCGAATTCATCGTCGTCTTCGTCGGTAGCTTGGTTGCCGAGTTCTTCATCCCCAAATAAATTTTCGTCTAGAAGCGCTCTTGATTGTTCAGTTGGGGCTGTGCCAATTGCTAAGGCCATCATTGGGGCTGCTGGCGTTCCTTTTTCATAAGCAATAAGCTCAATCAAGAAAATCCACATGCGCATGAAATCGTAAACCAAAATAAAACGTTGGTCGGGGTCTTGTATGAACTCTTGAATAAGTGCTTGTTTCATAACGCTAGCGGGCTCGTCAATGGCGTCGTCGTCATAGGAGAGGTCTAGCAAAGAAAGCTCGTGACCTTTGTCCCATGAGTCGTTGGATACATAAAAACTCGCCATTTGGTCGCCTTTAAATGCAAAAGCTTCCATAATGGCATGATAGAATGTTTCAAAGTCGGCATCATTTGCGATGACGATATCTCTAAAGACTTCCTCATTTTTATCGCTATCGAGTAAGACTCGAAATTTTAATCCAGGCATCTCTTTCTGATTTATGTTTAAAGTTAAGGATTATTCAGTAGGGGAAGGTTGTCGATGAACAATTAGTCCCAAAGACTTCCCGATCTTGAGCATTTCAGCAACAGCCTCGGCATAATCGTTAGCGATGTCACCTTCCAAAATGGCGTCCTTAATTTGTGTTTTGATGGTGCCGATTTCAGTACAAGGTCCGATATTAAAAGTATCCATGATTAACTGACCAGATACGGGTGGTTGAAAATTACGGACGCGGTCTTTTTCTTCGACAATTTTGAGTTTTTCGGCTACTAATTCAAAGTTTTGCTTGTAGCGTTTGACCTTGAATTCATTTTTACTGGTGATATCTGCATTGCAAAGTAGCATGAGGTCATCGATATCGTCTCCAGCTTCATGGAGTAAGCGACGAACAGCAGCATCGGTAACAGATCCTTTAACTAGCGCAATAGGCCTTAAGTGAAGCCGTACTAATTTTTGAACATATTTCATTTGGTGATCTAGTGGCAGCCGTAGTCTTTTAAAAATTCTTGGAACCATTTTAGCACCTAATTCCTCGTGGCCATGAAAGGTCCAACCAACAATTTTGTCGAATCTTTTGGTTGGAGGTTTAGCGATGTCGTGTAGTATTGCCGCCCAACATAACCAAAGATTTGAGGTATGCTGAGCAATATTGTCTAGGACTTCTAGAGTGTGCAGAAAATTATCTTTATGCGCCTTGCCATCTTTGGTTTCAATGCCCTGAAGCGCAATCATTTCTGGGAAAAATTGCTCAAGCAGCGAGGTAACATTTAAAAGTTTAAATGCCCGTGAGGGAACAGTTGTCAGGATCATTTTATTGAGTTCATCCGTAATGCGCTCCTGAGAAATGATACTGAGTCTTGGGGCAAGCTGTGTCATGGCTTCTAAACTACTGCGTTCGATTTTGAAATCGAGTCGGGTTGCAAAACGAATGGCTCTCAGCATGCGCAGCGGGTCGTCGTTGTAGGTAATGACGGGGTCAAGCGGTGTGCGTATGATGCCTTTTTCAAGGTCAGAAAGACCATTGAAAGGATCAATGAGTGCGCCAAAATTTGAGGCATTGAGACTAATGGCCATTGAGTTAATGGTGAAATCTCTGCGGTTTTGATCGTCTTGAAGTGTGCCACTTTCGGTAACAGGATTTCTTGAATCAGATTGATAGGATTCTTTGCGTGCTCCGACGAATTCTACATCGAGGTCTTTGTATTTAAAATGGGCAGTCCCGTAGTTTTTAAAAACGCTTACTTTTTTGACTTTCAATATTTGTGCAACAGCATTTGCCAACACAGGGCCATCACCAATGACCAGAATATCGATGTCTTTGCTAGGAATTTCAAGTAAAAGGTCTCTTACCCAGCCACCAATGACATAAACCTCAATGCCCTCTTTTGCGGCATATTGAGCGAGGACCTTAAAAACAGGGTGCTTGAGCTGAGTAGCGTAAGAAAAATCCATGGGGGACAAAGTTAAAAGTAATCCCCGAAACAATAGGAATACTTTGGCTAGATTTCGTCGTCGTCTTCATCGTCAAAGAAGTCGTCATCTTCATCAGACTTCTTGTAGTTGAATAATTCGTCGTCGAGGTCATCATCGTCGTCGTCAAAAAAACGCGTGTTTTTACCGCTTTTCTTGTAAGCATCCATTTTAGGTTTCTTGCTGCGGTTGTCGTCATCAGCACTTTTGCGGTCTTTGTCTTTGCTTTTTTTCCTTGGCTCGAGTTTTGGCGAACCAAAAGCGGTTGCTCCGATTTCGGAATCTGGAGCAGTTGGCACTCTGAAATTTTCAGACCTCTCAGGAGCTTCTGTTGACCCGGAGCTTTGGGGAGCTCTTGGTGCAGGGCGATCATTGCTGCGCTGTTCTGCTTCTTTGACAGCCAGGGCTCTTCCATTAATAACATGGCCATCGAGTCCGTTGATTGCAGCCTGTGCTTCTTGGTGATCGGCCATTTCAACAAACGCAAAGCCCCTAGGCTTACCTGTTTCGCGATCAGTAGCAATGGTGGCTTTGAGAACAGTTCCGTAAGCTTCGAACAGTTGGCGAAGCTCTTGATTTGTAACGCCAAAGTCTAGTTTGGCAACAAAAATACTAGTCATAGAAGAAATTAAACGACGCAGAATTAGGTAAATACTTCAAGTTCTTGCTCCGAAATTAGAATAAAAATGAAAAATACAATGCTTTTTGTAAAAAAATATTGCAAATGTGCCGTAATTCTACGTGCCTCTGAAGAAACAAACGCCTTATATTTGTAGCATGCGCCTGATCAAGCAAATTCCCCACGAGCATTTTTTGGTGCAAATTCACCAATACAATAACAAATACATCCTTAGTATAACCCTTGACGATTACGAACAATCTTTTAAAGTACCAACCGACCTAGTTCAAGATTTGACTTTACTTGAAAGTGCTCTTCAACCAAGTTTTTATAGTGCATGTTTGAAAGATTTCATTCAAATGCGTGACCGCTGGCTTCTGGTTCAACAACAAATTCAAATTAACTCATGAGAAAGAACATTATTATAGCTCTTGTACTGCTTATTGCGGTGGCATGTACCGAAACAAAAAAACAGTCTACAAAGTCAATTCCTAAAGTCGAGTCAAAGGATCTACAAGGCCTTAAAATTGCGTATTACTCCAACGACAGTATCAAAAAGTATTTTGACTACTTCAAAAGGGAAGAGGCCCGTGCCGAAAAGAAACAACGTGCCTTTGAAGCACAACTTAATCAAAGAAATAAGACCTACGAAGATTTCGTAATTAAAAAAGAGCAAGAAGCACGTGCAGGCTTGTTATCTCAGAACGAATTAGCAATGGTGCAGCAGAAAGCGCAGCAAATGCAGTCCGATTTAATGCGTTACCAACAAGAAGAAGGTCAAAAGATTGAAAAAGCAACTTTGAAATCGCTGCAAGACATCAATAAAAAAGTAGAAACTTGGGGTAAAAAATACTGTGAGCTACACAAGATTGATTTATTACTTATTCAAGGAGAGGGTGGTCAAATTAACTACATCAATAAAAACATGGATGTAACCAAAGCATTCATCAATTTCTTGAATGAAAATCAAAAAGAAATCGAAAAGGATTTACAATAATGAGACCAAATACAGCACTCAAAGAAAGCAACATAGCTGAATATTTACTTTATATTTTTCAGATTGAAGCGATGGTCAGAAGTCTGAGCCTCGACATTGACCTCATTGAAAAACAATTGCTTTTACCGGCTTCAAAAAGTCCTGAAGAATTTCAATTGCACCAGCAATGGTATGCGTCTTTGCTTGCTGAATTCAACAGGCGTGGCTTACAAAAAGAAGGGCATATTGAAGAGGTAGAGGAAGTACTGATGGAACTTGTATATCTACACAATACCTTATTGACAATTGTCAATGATGAAAAATACAAAGCACTTTGCGAACAAGCTCAACCAGATCTCATTGAATTTAAAAAACGATCAAACATGGCCCAACGCCAAGATGTAGAGGCCTTATTACACGCTATGTTTATGAAATTACAACTCAAAATGAAGCAACAAGAAATCAGTCCAGAGACTGAAGCTGCTTTTGATTTGTTTCGAATTCAATTGGCATATTTGTCACGGGCATATCAGCAAATGAAAACCGGAGCCCTTAATTTTTTTCAAAATTAGGCGCTAAAGGGAAGTCTTCGCATTGCTCGATGGTGCCAAATTTAGCATCCAATTTGTAAATCAAATGCGCTATCCCATTACTTAAGGCAATAAACGGTGCTTGAATTTTTCTCTGATAAACGGCTACTTGTCGCAGCACAGAATCATTGAGTGCAATTTGGGGGGCCTTACATTCAATTAGCATTAGTGGCTGAAATGCGTTGTCAAAAACTACGATATCCCAACGTTTTGTAAAACCATCGAAGCGGATTTGTTTCTCGACACTTATTTTTTCAAGAGCAAATCCTTGGTTTAAATGAAGGTAAGCAATGAGGTGCTGCCTCACCCATTCCTCTGGGGTTAAAATAAGAAATTTTCTTCGTATTAGACACTGAACCAAGAGTTTTTGATCCGCTTGGCGCTGTAATTTGAGGGGTGCGGGGGGCAGATGAAGCGGTATCAGTTCTTGCATTAAATTCCTGGCAAAATAAGATTGATGTCTTTGTATTGCAAGTCAAAAACTTTTCCAAGCACTTCGTTGGTGAGAATGCCTCTAAACATATAAACTCCATTTCTGAATCCGGGATGCATTCTGATTAGGTCTGCAACACCACCGCGATCGCCCATTTCTAAGAGAAGTGGAGAAAGCGTATTTGAGAGTGCAAAGGAGGCAGTTCGTGATACTCTTGAAGCGATATTAGGTACACAATAGTGGGTTACACCGTGTTTTTCAAAAGTTGGTTCGCTGTGATTGGTAATGCGCGATGTCTCAAAACAGCCACCTTGATCAATACTGACGTCCAAAACAACTGACCCTGGTTTCATTTGGGCTATCATTTCTTCACTAACAACACAAGGTGTACGACCGATATGTGAACGCAAGGCACCGATTACGACATCTGCTCTGCGAATGGCCTTGGCCAAAACTTTAGGTTGTATAATCGAGGTATGAACCCGAACACCTAAATCGTTTTGTAACCGCCTTAGTCTTGAAAGAGAATTATCGAAAACTTTTACAGATGCGCCCAGACCAAGTGCGGACCGAGTGGCAAATTCACCAACTGTGCCGGCCCCAATAACGACAATTTCGGTTGGTTGTACACCTGCAATGCCACCTAACATGAGCCCTTTTCCTTGAGAAAATGAAGACAACAATTCTCCGGCCACAAGAATAGAAGTGGTGCCGGCAATTTCACTCATGGTACGCACAATTGAAAACACGCCTTCTTCGTCTCGGATGTAGTCCCAGGCGATGGCTGTTATTTTTTTTGAACTGAGGAGTTGTAAAATTTCTTTGGGTTGGGTGGATAGTTGAAGGGCAGAGATAAAAGTCTGATTGCCTGGCATAAAACCAATTTCTTCCTCTGAGGGAGGCGCTACTTTTAAGATGATGTCGGCTTGATAAACCCCTTTGCGGTCATAGATGATTTGTGCACCAGCTTCACTGTATTCGTTGTCAGAGAAGTTGGATCCTTTACCGGCTTCTGTTTCTACTAAAACTTGATGACCATTGGCAATAAGTAAAGAAACTGCCTCTGGAACAAGTGCAACACGGCGTTCTTGAAATGAGGTCTCTTTAGGGATTCCAATCAATAGATCTCCTTTCTTTTTTCTGACTTCTAATAAATCTTCTTTTGGAAGTAAACCTCCCTGTTGAATGAGGGTTTTTAAGATGTTTTGATCAGTGGTCATGATAAAGTTCTAGTGTTCTACTCTGGTCAGGATTCGTACGAATATACAGCCAATAGTGCGGAAATGGAAGAATTTGTTTTATTTTTTCTGGCCATTCTACAAAAAAGTAAGCTGCTTCATCGAATAATTCTTCAAGGCCTAAATTGATCAGTTCTGTTTCATTTTCAATGCGATAGCAGTCGAGGTGATAAATTTTAGCTTTTGATGGGCTCAAGTAGGCTTGTACGATGGCAAATGTGGGAGAGCCTTCAAAGTGCGTTATTTCGGCGGCCTGAACGAGCGCTGCAATGGTAGTTGTTTTACCGGCTCCCATTTCTCCTTCTACTGCAACAAAGGAATTTGGCATTAAGTGAGCCCAAATTTCTTGGGCTACAGATGCTAGTTTTTCAAAACTGACATTAGGCCAAGAACAAACATGTTTTTTAGCCTGCATAAGGAATGATTTTGCCATCTTTCCATTGCATCAGACGTAGTTCATTGGCGTCGTAAACAGCGAAAGTATTGTATTTTAACCAATCACCGGTATTGATGTATTTACTTGTGCCCACAGTTAAGTCAAGTGGCAAGTGTCTGTGGCCAAATATATAGTAGTCTTGGTGTAAGTTAGCTTCCTGAGCTTTGACGTACTGAAATAACCATTCTTGTTCAGGGCCTTTATAAACTTGGTCTTTTTTTCCACCTTTGGCACGGCTGCGGCGCGATAAAAAACTGGCCAAACCAATTCCAAAATTAGGATGCAAGCGTGCAAACAACCACTGACAAATAGGACTTCTAAAAAAGAGTTTGAGAAATTTGTAGTTGTAGTCACCGGGGCCTAAGCCATCTCCATGATGTAAAAAGAATTGCTTTCCTTCGTATTCAAACTGGTAAGCATCATGGTGTATTTGTACGCCAAGTTCTTTTTCAAAATAATCGAACATCCACATGTCGTGGTTGCCTTTGAAAAAATGAATTTGGATACCGTTGTCAGCTAACTGTGCTAGTTTACCGAGTAAACGAACATAGCCCTTAGGAATAACGGTTTTGTATTCAAACCAAAAGTCAAAAATATCTCCCAAAAGAAAAATACTATGGGCGCTTTGCTCAATTTCTTGAAGCCAATGAAGCAAAGCGCGCTCTCGTTCTGCACTGGTTGACGCATTTGGTGCTCCGAGATGGAAATCAGAAGCGAAGTAGAGGTATTTAGCTGTGTTGGCCATTAAAAACCAAAGATTTGTTGCAAGGCTTGTTCAAGCGCTGCACCGCGTAAGTTTGTGGCAATGACCTTGCCCTCACGGTCAATTAAAATTGTAAAAGGGATACTAGAAACACCAAATTGTTGTGCTACTTTATTTTGCCAACCAGCGAGGTCGCTTACGTGGTTAGGCCAAGTTAATTGATCGGCTGCAATTGCAGCAAGCCATTTGTTTTTATCTGAATCAAGTGAAACACTCATGACGGTAAAACCGGCGTCTTTGTATTTTTGGTAGTTCTTAACGACATTCGGGTTTTCGGCTCTGCATGGACCACACCATGAAGCCCAGAAGTCTAATAGTACAACCTGACCTCTGAGGTCAGAGAGTTTCATTTGCTTTTTACCGTCTGTTTTGGTTTGTTCGAAGTCGGGGACTAATTTCCCGGATGCGAAGGGGTCTTTTGCTTCTAGTTCTTGCTTTTTGCTGATGTATTTTTGGTAAAGTTGTTGGACGATACTGCTTTGTGGAAAACCTCGGTAGATTTGTAAGATGAGGTTTTGATAACTTTGATAATCTTGGTCAATGTTGATGCTACTTAGCGGCAATATGAGCGATGCAGAGCCTTGGTACATGCCAACAAAACTTTGAATTGCGGTCTGGTATTGTTTAAATTGCTCAGTCATGTAGGCATTGATCTTTGCCTCTTGATTGGCATCTGACTTGATTGCAGCCAATGCTGAATCTGACTTTTGTTGCCAAGTTGTTGTTAGGAGTACATATTCGTGCATTTGTCTGGATTCTTCGGCGTTGACAAAGTTGCACTGACTATTCATTTTTCTGCCGTCCGCATAAATTTTAATCATGGAGGTATCGCGCAGAACTAGATGGAGGGCTTGATTACCGATGCGCAGCAAATAGTAATCTGGACCAGGGACTATTCCGGTAAGTTCAAAATTTCCTTTCTTATCGATAGGACTCACGACGTAGTCACGGAAATAAGAGCCAAAATTTTGTGATAATCTGATTGAATCAGCTCCGGAATAAAAAATATTACCTTCCACATGAATACGCATGCCTTGCGCAAAACTTGTGATAGAAAACAGAAGAAAGAATAAAAGGCTTGTATTTTTCATGCTATTTGAAGATTTCAGCTAGTTTTTTTACAAGTTTATCACCTCTCAGATTTGTTCCGATTACATTTCCATCCGGATTCACGAGTACGGTATAAGGGATACCGTCAAATTGATAGGTTTGTGGCAGATTCGATTTCCATCCTTTGAGGTCGCTTACATGGTTAGGCCAAGTCATGCCCCAAGAAGAAATGGCTTCTTTCCATTTATTGGCATCTTCATCGAGAGATACACTAAGGACGGTGAAGTTCTTATTTTGATATTTTTGGTAGAGCTTCACAACATTTGGCATTTCGCTCTTACATGGACCACACCAAGAAGCCCAGAAGTCGATTAATACGTATTTACCCTTCAATGAACTCAAGGATCTGGTTTTCCCGGATGGGTCAGGCAAAGCAATTTCCGGTGCGGGCATTGAACCATTGATGGTGCTCGAGTAATTGAAATAAGCATCTTCAATTTGTTGGTATTGTGCCGCCATGTTTTGACTTGCCGTTTGCCCTGAAAACGTTTTTTGATAGGCCTGCGCCAATTGCTCAAGTGTAGCTAAATGCTTGGCATTCCAATTTTCAAACCCAGTTGTTGGCAATAGATTCATGCTCAGTAAAATATTCAAAGGACTGTCGAGGTCCTTTTGAATTAAATGGGCACAAAAATTCTCGTAGGCTTGTTTGGCAATATCGTATTTAGCTTCAACGAGTGCTTGGTCTAGGTTGGCCATGTTTGCTTGCAGACCTTTTTGAAAAGCTTCAAATTGATTGGTTTGGTTGAGCATGGCCTGATAGGAACTTGCCCATTTGACGCCGCTTAGGCCCGGTTTGCTTCCAAAATTTTGACGCGAACAATTAATTTTGATGCGGTCATTTGCTTGAAGAGGTAACCAGAGCACTGTGCCATTTAGGTCATTGAGGCGCAGGTTGTATAAACCGAGCCCAGGAATGTTGGCGGGCAATTCAAAATGTCCGTCAGCATCAATTTCAGTCTGGGCAACTGCAATAACACCTCTGTCGCTCGGTGCTTCTAAAAATAATTGAAGGCCACCAGCGTCTTTGATCTGACCGCTGATTTGGAGATTGATGGGCAAATCATTTTGATCTAGTTCAGAACGCTGAAAGTACCAAAACAAAAAACCAATAGTGGCTGCCAAAGCAAGCAGTATTCCTATTCTTTTTTTGTTGTAAGGTGGCGTCATTAGGCTTCTAGTTTTTGTCTGAGTAGGGCATTGGCTGCCTTTGGATCAGCTTTCCCTCCGGAGACTTTCATGAGTTGCCCCATTAAAAAACCGATGAGTTGCTTTTCTCCGCTGCGGTAGCGTTCAACCTCGAGTGCATTTTGTGCAATGACTTGATCGATATAGGCATCAATGACATTTTGGTCAGAGCTTTGGATCAGGTTCATTTGTTCAGCTAGTTGCAAGGGGCTTTCTGAAGATTTAAACATAGCCGGAAAAATGCGCTGAGATGCAATTGAACTTGAAACTTTACCTTCGTCGATCAGTGCAATAAGCCCAGCCACGCGGGCTGGTTCCAATGGGAAATGTTGGATGTCCATGCCATGTTCGTTGAGATAAGACTTGATGTCACCCATGAGCCAGTTGGCTGCTGCTTTGTAATTTTTGGTTTGAGTAATGAGTGCTTCGTAATAGAGTGCGATGCCTTTTTGATCAGTAATGTTGTAAGCGTCGTAATCAGAGAGACCAAATTCTTTTGTGTATCGTTCAAAAAGAACTCCTGGTAAAGCGGGCATGTCTTGGGCCACGCGTTCAATATGCGCTTGAGAAACCGTAATTGGAGGAAGATCTGGCTCCGGGAAATAACGGTAGTCATTGGCGGCTTCTTTGGTACGCATAGAAATGGTTATACCTTTTAAGGCGTCAAATGCGCGTGTTTCTTGACTCAGTTGACCACCATTTTCAAGGGTTTCTATCTGACGCGTAATTTCAAACTCGATAGCTCTTTGAACATTGCGAATAGAGTTCATGTTTTTGACTTCTACTTTGGTTCCAAATTCAGCAGTTCCTTTGAGGCGTACCGATACATTGGCATCGCAGCGCAAAGATCCTTCTTCCATGTTGCCATCACAAATATCTAAGTAACGCACAAGTTTGCGCACTTCGGTGAGGTAATTATAGGCCTCTGTAGAGGAGCGAAGATCGGGTTCAGAGACAATTTCAAGAAGTGGTGTTCCGGCTCTGTTGAGGTCAACAAGGGTGTCGAATACATCAACATCATGGATGCTTTTTCCGGCATCTTCTTCCATGTGAATGCGGGTCAAGCCGATTGATTTTTTACCACCATCTTCAGTGCGAATGATAATTTGACCTCCTGTACAAATAGGTGTTGTGTCTTGTGTAATCTGATACCCTTTAGGAAGGTCGGGGTAGAAGTAGTTTTTTCTGGCAAAATGCTGTTGAGGAGCAATCTGGCAACCACATGCCAACCCAAGTTTGATGGCAAAATCAATGGTAGTTTTGTTCATGACTGGCAAGGTGCCCGGATGACCGAGTGTTATTGCACTTACGTTGGTGTTTGGTGCGGATCCGTATGCGTTTAGATCTGAGGAGTAGGCCTTGGTTTGGGTCAGTAATTGCGCATGTACTTCAAGTCCAATGACTACTTCATAACGATCTTTGATTGCGTCTTCCATGTTAAATGCTTGAAATCAGTTCTTTCATGATGCGTGTCATTTTTGGTTCTTGACGGCTGGCCACCTCGATTACATCTTGGACACTTACTTTCTTAATTTTTCCAGGTACACCGAGGTCCGTGATGATTGAAATGGCAAAGCACGGGATGCTCATGTGGCGTGCAACAATCACCTCAGGAACGGTTGACATCCCAACTGCATCGGCACCGATCGCTCGTACATAACGATACTCAGCATGGGTTTCAAGTGTTGGCCCAGTAAGACCTGCATAGCAACCAACTGAAACTTTGATGTCGAGTTGTTTAGCAATGGCGCATGCTTTGTCAATAAGACTTTGGTCATAGGGATCACTCATGTCTGGAAATCTTGGCCCAAGCTCGTCTATGTTTTTGCCGATAAGCGGGTTGCCTGGAAACAAATTGATGTGGTCATTCATGATCATGATTTCACCCACTTCAAAATCGGGATTGACACCACCAGAGGCATTACTTACAAAGAGTTGCTGGATGCCTAACATTTTCATCACGCGGACTGGAAATGTAACTTGCTGTAAGGAATATCCTTCATAATAATGAAAGCGACCCTGCATGGCCACCACGTTTTTTCCACCAATTTTACCGAAAATCAGTTTGCCCGAATGACTTTCAACTGTTGACACCGGAAAGTGCGGAATGGCTTCGTAGCTGATTTCATCAATAATTTCAATTTCCTTAACGAGGCCACCTAGACCAGTGCCAAGGATAATTCCTATGCTTGGTTCGATAGCGGTTTTGGACTTAATATAAGCAGTACTTTCTTTAATTTGCGTCAACATAAGTTCTAATAAATTGATTAAATGCTTGTTTGTCTGACCATACAATTTCAAAATCGAGTAGCATCCAGGGATAGCTTTGTCGATCTTGAGGACTAAGTAAGGTATTGATTTTTACCCAGTCTTTGGCGGTAGTCACAAGCACAGTTTTTCCGTCTACAAAGGTATCAAAAAATTGATGAATTTCCTTGATGTCTGTTAGACTATAGCGATGATGGTCTTTGAAAGATTGGTAAAGTATTTCGTGCTGCGCAGCAAAGCCTTGGCCTAATAATTCTGGATGTGCAATAGCGCTCACAATAATAACTCTCTGAAAGTTTGCTTCCTGTTTATCTGTCAGTGCTTTGAGTGGCACATATCTGTAGCGCGAAAAAAAGACCGGTATGCCGTACTTTTCATAGTTTGTTCGGATCAATTCTTGATCAAAACTGTCAAAACTTGGACACTTAGTAATGACCAACGCATTAGCCCTTTTCAGTTGTCGCACTTCATCTCTGAGCCGCCCTGCGGGTAAAAACGCATCTTTTTCCAAAGGTCGATCAAAGGTGCTAAGCACGATGTTAAGGCCTGCTTTCACCCACCTATGTTGGAAGGCATCATCAAGAATAATCAGAGAACTGGGATTGGATGCTTTTAAGTGTTGGACTCCTTGATAGCGATCTTCACAGACAGCCACGGTGCAGTCTGGATATTTTTGTTTGAGCATCAGGGGTTCGTCACCAACTTCTGGGGCATTAGAATCGATGTTGACTACTTTGTAACCCTTACTGTTGCGCCCATAACCACGGCTCAATACTTGTACATTTCTTTGGTCAGAAAGTAAGTCGATTAAATAGGCAGTGTGAGGTGACTTTCCAGTTCCGCCAACGGCAATATTACCGATGCAAATAGATTTTCCAGGTAGTGTTTTGCTTTTAAATAGCCCGAAATCAAAACATAAATTTCTGAACCAGACGACCAATCCGTAAATGGCAGCTACAGGATACAGGACTGGTTTTATTTTCATTATTGACTGTGGTAATCTGAGAATTCTTGTTCGTCAGCGTAGTAGTAAATGCGTACTTGAGCGGTGTCGTTTAAAAAATCGATTTTCCCGACCTCTACACGATTAATCACCAACCCAGTTCGTTTCTCAAGGTCAGCTTTAAGTAAATCGCGTTGCTCTGGTTTGATGAGGTCGATGCGCTCATAGTTGATTGTTTTTCGGGTCTCGTGTTTCATGAGCCAGAGATTCTCAAGGATGAAAGTCACGAGTAAAACTGTGACATTGATGACGGCCACCTCTGAAATACTCAATTCATTGGATGCCAAGGCATTGACTACACTGATTCCGATGACCATAAATAAATAGGTCATTTCTTTGATTTCAATAGCATCTGTGCGATAACGAATGATGCCGAAAATAGCGAAAAGCCCAAGGCCCATACCGGTATCGATATCCATTTGCATGAGTCCAAAACAAAGGAAAAATGTAATGATTCCAATCAAAAAATAGGTGAATAGGTAATCCTTCCTTTTTGTCTTGGTGTAATATAAAAATCGAATGAGTATGGTCAGAAAAAATAAATTGATTCCCAAACGAATGAGGAGCGCAAAGAAGTCATTGCTAAACCAAGTGATGGTGTTTGGATCCACAACTTTCTTTAGAGGCAGGAATAATAAGAGGTCAATGAGCATGGTTGATTTTATTTAAAAATAGTAGCTTTTTTTTGAATCGATTGAATTTCAAGACTTCTTCACCGTAAATTTCAACACTGCCTATGCAGTATTTAGAAAGTCTGTAGGGTCTGATTCGCTCGCTTTTCATGAGTTGATAGAAAGGTGAATTTCGGTCGAGTTGTTCTTGTTTGAGCTCTGCGATGACTAATTGATCGAAATCTCGACGAACGTCGCCCATATGAAAATTTATGTTGAAATCGAGGGTGAGTCTTTCTTTACTTGTTTTAGATACCAACGTGATGCGTTGAAAAGAATTCCACATGGTTGGTCTGAGGTTGGAATTTTCCGAGAGTTGACGCTTGAGAAAATCGCGTTCTTTTTCTTCGGTGAGTTCATTGAAATCGTTGGTCAGGATACGACGCTTGTCGGTGCGTCCTTTGATTTTGTGTTTGATTTCTAAGAAGTGAATATTAGACTCAACATATTTGCGAATGCGGACCTTGTAGCGGTCGGCCTTCCCGTTATGGTGATCCCTGAAGAACGAAAATTTATCGTCGTCAAAGTACAATGACTCGTAATGAGGAAGCATGGTGCCTTCCACTTTTAAGGCGCGGTATTCTTTCGCTAGTAAAGGGATAAAACGAAGTAAATCATCTTGGCGAAATGCGAATTTGGTATCGACGCGGTTCATCAAATTTACATCGGCCATTTCGCGGAGGTCTATCGGTTCAAAGTGCTTAATTTCTGTTGCTATACTGCTCATCTCTCTTGGCCAAAAATAACAATTTCTTTGTTGTTTGTTTACATTTGTGTTATGAAGTCCAAAATACTACTCTTAGGTGCTGGTGAACTTGGTAAAGAGTTCGTTATCGCAGCACAGCGATATGGTCAAACAATTATTGCGGTAGACAGTTACCCCGGTGCACCTGCTATGCAAGTTGCCGATGGTTTTGAAGTCATCAATATGTTAGACGGAGCAGCCCTTGATATGGTTGTAGCCAAATATCAGCCAGATTTAATTGTGCCTGAAATTGAAGCGATTAGAACTGAACAATTTTACAATTACGAGGCCCAAGGAATACAAGTTGTTCCGAGTGCAAAAGCTGCAAACTATACCATGAATCGGAAAGCCATCCGCGACCTAGCAGCCAAAGATTTAGGTGTCAGAACAGCACCTTACCAATATGCAACTTCACTCGAAGAACTCAAAGCTGGCGTTGCTTTTTGTGGTTTGCCCTGTGTGGTCAAGCCATTGATGTCCAGTTCTGGAAAAGGTCAGTCGGTCATTAAAACCGAAGCTGATATAGAACGTGCATGGGCTTATGCCATGGAGGGTTCTCGCGGAGACCTCAAAGAAGTCATCGTGGAAGGATTTATTCATTTTGATTACGAAATAACACTGCTCACTGTAACACAAAAAAACGGGTCAACTTTGTTTTGTCCACCAATCGGACACCGTCAAGAACGCGGTGACTACCAAGAAAGTTGGCAGC
Organism: Flavobacteriales bacterium; assembly: GCA_046091725.1. Taxonomy (GTDB): domain Bacteria; phylum Bacteroidota; class Bacteroidia; order Flavobacteriales_D; family Crocinitomicaceae; genus UBA952. Next base: position 29,178 of record JBJTCG010000076.1, read on the forward strand.
CAATGCCAATGAACTCAGAACACCTCGAAGAAGCTCAGCAAATGGCAGCAAAAGTTACCGCTGCACTGGGGGGTGCAGGTATTTGGGGCGTAGAATTTTTCATCACAAAAGACGGTGCGTATTTCTCTGAATTATCTCCAAGACCCCATGACACCGGGATGGTTACACTTGCCGGCACGCAAAATCTCAATGAATTCGAACTACACACCCGAGCCATTTTAGGTTTGCCGATTCCCTCAATTGATCTAAAGCAAAACGGAGCTAGCGCAGTCATTTTAGCCACACAAGAAAGCAACGAAGCACCCAGCTTTTCAGGTCTTGAGACCGTGCTCACGGACCCGCATGCAGAAGTCCGAATCTTTGGTAAACCAAGCACACGGCCATACCGACGCATGGCTGTCGCACTTGCCTTTGGCCAAGAACCGGTGGAACAAATTGTTGAACGCGCCAAATCACATGCTTCCACAATCAAATTGTCTTAATTTTAAATAAACAGCTAGTAGTACCCATCCAATAAAAAATACTATGCCAATAAAAATTCTAAGTCTCATCATTCTTGCCGTACTGCCATTTATTTCAAATGCGCTTGAGCTCACTTATAATTTGTCTATGCCCCAGCCAAATTCTCATTATTTTGCCGTGACCATCGATGTCAAAGGCAATAATGCGGAGATTCAAGAGTTTAAAATGCCCGTTTGGACACCTGGGTCGTATTTGGTCCGAGAATTCTCAAAAAATCTCAATCAGATCAAAGCAATTGTGCCTGGTGGAAAGGAACTCGTTGTTGTCAAGAAATCGAAAAATGCATGGGAAGTCCAATGTGCAGGACAAGAAAATTTCACCATTTTTTATGAAGTCTATGCTTTTGAACTTTCGGTCCGAACACCCTACCTAGACAACACTCATGGTTTTGTAGCTGGAGCAGGTGTATTTATGTACAATGAATCTACGAAAAATCAGCAAGGCGTTCTCAAAGTATTTCCGCATCAGAGTTTCAAAAAAGTCAGCACCGCATTGAGTCCCTTAGATTACAAATCCGAGCCTGGGTGTCAGTCTTTCCTTTTCGAAAATTATGATCAATTGGTTGATTGTCCAATTGAAATTGGCAATCAGACTGAATTTGATTTTATGGCTGCAGGAGTCAGACACCGAGTCGCAATGTACGGAGAAGCCAATTATAATGTGGCTCAATTACAGCAGGATATGGCTAAGGTGGTACAGGCTGCAACCAATGTGTTTGGGAGTAATCCGAACAAGGATTACCTCTTTATTATACACAATGTGACCGACGGCCAGGGTGGTTTGGAACACAAAAACAGTTGCGTTTTAAGTGTAGATCGTTGGTCTTATGCTGGGTCAAACTACATAGGATTTATCAATTTGGTAGCACACGAGTACTTTCATTTATGGAATGTCAAGCGCATTCGACCTATTGAATTGGGGCCATTTAACTATGATCAAGAATGTTATACTTCTTTACTTTGGGTCATGGAAGGAATAACATCCTATTACGACGAATTATTGCTCAGACGCTCGGGTTTTTATACCCCCGAAGAATTTATTTCCAAATTGCAATCGCAAATCAATTATGTCGAAGGTACTCCAGGGTCTCGGGTGCAGCCAGTTGCACACGCAAGTTTTGATGCTTGGATCAAAGCATACCGCCCCAATGAGAATTCCAGCAACACGACCATGACCTACTATTCTAGAGGTGCTGTTCTAGGAGCTGTTTTAGATGCTTATCTCATTCAGAAGTCCAATAAAAAGAAGAGCTTGGATGGCTTCATGCAACTCCTTTACAACAAATATGCGCTCGGTTTACAACGTGGGTTTACCGAAGCAGAGTTCGAGCAAGAATTGAGTGCCTACAGTGGTGAAGACATGCACGCTTTTTTCACAAACTACGTGAATGGTACCCAGATCATCCCTTATCAAAAATATTTTGAGCCAATGGGTATTTTAGTCAAAGACCAAACGGCAAGCCAAACCAATATCGGAGCAACTTTTGAGGGAAATGAAGCTGTTCGTGTCAAAATGGTACGACGCGGAAGTGCAGCTGAAGATGCTGGCCTGAGTGTAGGCGATGAAGTATTGGTTTGCAACGGCTACCGCATCAATAAACCAATGTTAGAGGGCATGCTCAATAGTTTATCACCTGGCGAGTCTATGAATCTGACGGTTGCTCGTGATCAAAAAGTTTTTCAAGTGAAATTCATCATGAAAACTTATTCTAAACCCCAATTTTCATTACAAATAAAAGATGTCAATGCGCCTTTACTTACTTATTGGTTGCGTTAGTTTATTGGCCTTGAAGCCAAGTGCGCAGGTTTATCAAAACATTCAAATACCGCCAGTCTCTTCTTCTTATGCTTTTAACGAATGCGAACCATCAATTGCGATCAATCCGCTGAATCCGAAAGAAATAGCTGCCGGAACCGTTTTGACTGGTTATCATTTTTCTAAAGATGGCGGCAAAACTTGGCAAACTAAATCTTTGAAAAGCCCTTACGGAGTCTACGGAGATCCTGTTTTGCAATATGATGCAAAGGGTAGGTTGTATTATTTTCATTTAAGTGATTACAAAAAAACTAGTCATTTGGACCGGATTGTTTGTCAGTACACTGATCGCATTAACGGAACTTTTAGCAAGGGATCATTTCCGGCCCCGAATGGTATTAAAGTTCAAGACAAGCACTGGATGGTAATTGACCCTCAAACTCAAGTCATTTACATGACCTGGACGCAATTCGATGCCTATGATTCTTCCGATCCCAAAGATACTTCGGTGATTGTATTTTCAAAGTCAACGGACAGAGGGCTGTCTTGGACAAACCCAATCCGTATCTCAAAATACGGTGGAGACTGCCTTGACGGCGATAATACTGTTGAAGGCGCAGTGCCTGCTTTGGGTGCCAATGGCGAAATTTATGTTTGCTGGACAGGCCCAAGAGGTATTATGTTTCAATGTTCAAAAGATGGGGGTATTACTTGGCTTTCGGAAGAAAGAAAATTAGCAGACCACGTCGGTGGTTGGGATATCCAAATTCCGGGTATCTACAGAGCCAACGGTTTGCCTTTTTTGATGGCCGACATGAGCGGTGGCCCAAGAAATGGCATGCTGTATCTCAATTGGTGCGACCAACGAAATGGCGCCGATGACACCGATGTATGGCTAATGAGCTCAGCAGATGGAGGCACAACTTGGTCTGAGCCCAAACGCGTCAATCAAGATGCGCCAGGAAAGCACCAATTCTTGACTTCAATGGCTATTGATCAAAAAAATGGGGATCTCCATTTTGTGTATTATGACCGCAGAAGATTCAATACCAATAGTACAGATGTTATTTGGGCAAAAAGCACTGATGGTGGCCAAAGTTTTTCTGAGCAACTCATCTCAAACAGACCATTTCTGCCCGATGCACGGGTTTTCTTCGGTGATTATCTGGGCATTGCTGCACATGATGGCATTATCAGACCCATTTGGCCGAGAATGGATAACGGAAAAATTACCCTTTGGACCGCATTGATTGATCCGCAATGAGTCAAATTCAAATAGAAGAAAGTTGGCGAAAGGTTTTGGCCGAAGAATTTGAAAAGCCCTATTTCCAGGCGCTTATTCAAAAAGTAAAAGCCGCATATCAAGCAAAGCCGCAACAAGTATTTCCGAAAGGATCACAAATTTTTAGGGCCTTTGATGCTTGTCCGTTTGATCAAGTAAAAGTGGTCATTTTAGGTCAAGATCCATACCCAACCAAAGGACATGCGAATGGCTTGTGTTTTTCGGTAGAGCCAGATGTGCGTCCGTTGCCCAAAAGTTTACTCAATATTTTCAAAGAACTGGAGGCCGATATCGGAAGGCCAATAGCGGCACACGGCGATCTTATTTCATGGGCCCAGCAAGGTGTATTGTTACTCAATAGCGTACTTACTGTGGAAGAAGGTATACCTGATAGTCATAAAAATTTTGGCTGGGAAACGTTTACAGATGCCGTAATTAATCAGATAAATGCACAAAAAAACAATGTTGTGTTTATTCTTTGGGGGGCAAAAGCTGCTGCAAAGGCAAGCTATGTCGATAATAGTAAGCACCTCATTTTAAAAGCGGTGCATCCTTCTCCCTTGGCTGCGCATCGCGGATTTTTTGGCTGTCGTCATTTCAGCAAAACAAATGCCTTTTTACGCCTGACCCAACAGCAAGAAATTCAATGGTAATTTCTTACCTTTGTATCAATGATCCAAAACGACTTATTTCTCAGAGCGCACAGAGGTGAAGCCATCGAGCGCTATCCTGTTTGGCTAATGCGTCAAGCAGGCAGAATTCTTCCAGAATACCGTGCAGTACGCTCCAAATTATCGGGGTTCAAAGAACTCGTTGAAACCCCGGAATTTGCCACCGAAGTAACGATTCAACCTGTCGATATCCTCAATGTCGATGCCGCCATTATCTTTTCAGATATTTTAGTGGTACCAGAGGCGATGGGTTTGCCTTACCAAATGATTGAACAAAAAGGACCTTGGTTTGAAAACACCATCCGTTCACAGCAAGAATTCGATCGTCTTGATCAGCAAATTGATGTCCAGGATCGTCTTTGGTATGTTTTTGAAGCACTGAAGCAAACCAAAGCAGCCCTCAATGGTCGCGTGCCTTTAATTGGGTTTGCAGGAGCACCTTGGACAATCCTGTGTTATATGGTGGAAGGTAAGGGTTCCAAAACTTTCAGTGAATCCAGGAAATTTTTATACACCCAACCTGAGCTTGCACATCGTTTGTTGCAGCGCATCACCGATGTCACTATTGCTTATTTAAAAGGGCAACTAGCAGCAGGTGCTGATGCACTTCAACTTTTTGATTCCTGGGCAGGTATTTTGGGCGATGCTCAATACAGCGAATTTGGCATCAAATATATCCGTCAAATTTGTGAGGCCTTTCCTGATACCCCGCTTACTGTTTTTTCCAAAGGTGCAATCGGTTCTTTACCGGCTCTAGCTCAATTGCCATGCACCACGCTTGGTCTTGACTGGAACATGGATGTAAATGTGGCACGCAATTTGGTTCAGCAAAACATGACTTTACAAGGAAATCTTGACCCTTGTGTGCTCTATGGTTCACCACAAATCATCGAGGCCGAGACCAAAAAAATGCTGAAATCCTTTAAAAGTCAAAGACATATTGTAAATTTGGGTCACGGGGTTTACCCAGATATTGACCCAGAAATGGTCAAAGTATTTATTCATACCGTTCAAAACTATGAAATTTAAAACTGCAAACATGACAAAATGGGCGCTCTGCTTCGGCTTTGCTACATTAGCCAATTTTTCTCAAGCCCAAGAAGCATTCAAAGAAATCAAAATAGGTTTTGAAAGCGCTGCCAAAGAAGTAACCGAACTACAAACCATCGAATTGGCAGGTGGCGAAATTGTATCTCCAACGCTCATCAAAGCAGACTTATTTTCAAAACAAGCTACCACCGGAGACGTCAGTATTCCAGCCAACATTTACGGTTCAGAAGAACCAACTACAGAAGACGGCGGTGAAGTTTATGCCGGAATTGTTGCCTACAAGCCAGGAAAGCAAGCTTCTGAACGTTCATACATCACGATTCCAATTGCAAAAAAAGGAAAGTCAGGGCTCACTAAGGGCATGACCTACTGCGTGGAATACTCGCTCTCACTCAGTGAGTCTTCTAAATTTGCCTGCAATAACTTAGGTCTTTATTTTACAGACAAAGCACCAGGTTCTGGTGAATCAGATGCTATTTATGCTGACGGCGACCACGTAGTTAAATCTGCCGTAAACGGAATTTATAACGGTTACTTTGGCTGGGACAAAGTTTGCAATTTGTATGTTGCCAAAGGAGATGAAAAATTCATCACGATTGGCAATTTTGACCGCAACGAGAAAACGCAGTTTCAGGCTATGAAAAAGCCGAAAGATGCTGAAGCAGAGGCTTTGCTTCATGCTTATTACTACATTGACAATATCATCATTCGTCAAATTGATCCTAAAAAGCCAGAGCAATGTGCTTGCTATAACAAGCGCCCACCGAAAGTTGAGGATTCATTCAGTACGTTGGTGTATGACAAAACACCAGAAGTCAATGAAAAAATGACGCTTGACAAAAAAATAGCAGCTCAAACAATTTATTTCAGAGCTGGAAAGGCTTCACTTACTGAAAATGCCCGCACAAACCTCGATTTTATTGTGGCTCAAATGAATGCTAATCCAAACATGACAATCGAAATCTTAGGGCACAACGACGCTCTTGAAATCAAGGCCGGAGAAGAAAACGAAATGTACAAAGGCATGGATGGCCAACGAATTGCAGCCGTGAAAAAATACCTTACTGCTCAAGGTATTGCTGCAGAAAGATTGCTCGCTGTACCGATGTCAGATAGATCACAGTCAACTGAAGTTGCCGAAGATGACGACCAAGAGACAAAAGATGCCAAAAACCGTAGGGTAGAATTCAGAGTGAAACTCTAAATCCCAACGTACAGGAATAAAAAAAACCGCAGTGAAAGCTGCGGTTTTTTTTTGTGCCAATTGGTTGAAACAACCATGCCGTAATGAATTAAATGTGGCTTTTTAAAAAGGGGTAAAGCCTTTGTGTAGGTAAGCCCATCACATTTGTAAAAGAACCTCTGATTTCTATCACCCCTACATGGCCAATCCATTCCTGAATGCCATAACTTCCTGCTTTGTCAAATGGTTGAAAATGATCCACGTAATAAATGATGTCTTCTAATTTTAATTCTTGAAACCTGACTACAGTACAATCAATTAAGTTGTGCTCTCCTTGTTGGTTTTTGAGCATTAATCCGGTGTAAACTTCATGTTCCTTACCCGAGAGTAGTTGTAACATCTCGATCGCTTGGTTGCGGTCTGAAGGTTTTCCTAGTACCTTACCGTCGAGGTAAACAATGGTATCTGCACAAAGGAGTGTTTCGTCAGTTGCGATTTGAGCAAAAAGCGCATCTATTTTCTTTTTACAAATTGACAGAACGATTTCTTCAGGACTCTGTTTTGGATCAAAGGATTCATCACAGCTAGCTGTTTGTACTCTAAAATCATAACCGAGCTTACTGAGTAGCTCCTTTCTTCTTGGTGAGGCAGAGCCTAGTACAAGTTTCATATCAGAAAAATAAGGTGAGTAGTCCGAGTGGAATGGCTATTTTATAGTGAAATAACAACCATTTATTGGCCTTTTCAGGCTGAACCGCAAACCAAATGAGTTGGCTTAAAAATAGTATTGCTAAACTGCCTAAAGTTACCGAAGCCAAATCATTTGGAATAGAAAAAGCACCCGTTAATTTGAGGACGATAAAAAGAAAGGCTGGAAATTGAAGTGTGATCAAGGCCAAACATGTTGCTTTTTTAGCACCAATTTTGCGAGGAATGGTATTTGCGTTGAGTAGTTCATCTCCAGGCATGTCGTTGACGTCTTTTAATATTTCTTGACTCAGGGTGACAAAGAAGGCGCAAAAAGCTAAAAATTGTGCGTAATTGTAGTTGAGGTAAGTAGACCAAGTTTGCTCTTTGAATGGGGAAAATACTTGATCTGATTCATTTAATATTTGGAAATACCAAGTACTTAAAAAGATGACCAATGCTGGCAAAACAGCCAAAACAACAGATCCGAGCAGTAATTTTCGTTTCCAAGAAACACTATAAAACCAAAGTAAATTGATACTGACCAAATGAATGAAAACAAAGAGCAAAGTGTGTAATATCCAGGAAAGATAAATGGCAATAGCGAATGCGATGAAATTGAGTGTCCAGTGCCCAAGTATTGCCCAGCGTTTCTGCAAGTATTTGGTCAAAATCAACTCTTGAGGCTTATTGATTCGATCAGCCTTGAGGTCAAAATAATCATTGATCAAATGACCCGCTGCAGCAATAATTAGTGTTGAAAATATCAGCAAACTATACTGAACTGCGTTGAAGTCTATGACCTCATAAGGGTGCATTTTCTGAAGGTGATACGCAACACCAATCATGGTCAGCAAAATCACCACAAGGTTTTTAACCCTAATTAATTTTAAGAATGGTATCATGGGATTATCGTATAAGTGGTACGTCTGTTTTTTTGATGAGCAGCAGCTTTTTGTGCCTCGGTAGTTAATGTAGCTATGGTAGCATCTGTAATGACCGGAACTTTTGATCCAAAACCCTTATAGCTTAGACGATTGGCTGCAATGCCTTCATTGAGTAAGAATTGGTAAACAGCCATTGCTCTTTGTTCAGATAAAAGCAGGTTTTTTTGTGCATCACCTTGACTATCGGTGTGTCCTTGAATTTCAATTTTTAATCCTGGATTGGCCTTTAAATAAACCGCTAAGTTCAATAATTCAATCCTTGACTCAGGCCTTAAAGTCGCTTTATTGAGGTCAAAAAAGACATTATTAAGTACATTTTCAGCTTTGGAGTTGATAGGATTCAATGGCATATCTAAATGATAACTTTGCGCGTTTTCTTTTTGCGTCAAGTCAAAATTCAAAGAGAAGGGGAGGTAACCATCCTTGTTAACCAATACGGCATAACTTTGATTCACAGGTAAAGGCAACACTATTTTACCATCTTGTAAATCTGTTTGTCCAAAGAATACTTCTTTACCAGACTCAAGATTGGTTAATTGAACCATTGCCTGTAATTTTTTCCCGGAATTGGCATCGAAGGCCAGACCTTCAAAGTAAAAAGTTTGGGTCGCTTGCAAAGATTGCGGTAATTCAAACCAATAGATATCTAAGCTACCGTAGCCACCTTCTCGGTCGGAAGCAAAAAATGCAATATTGCCAAGCGCAGAAACCAGCAGAGAATTCTCGTCAAATCTGGTATTAATCGGATAACCTAAATTGATTGGTTTTGACCATTGTCCGTTGTCACTGAGCGTACTCATGAATAAATCGGAACCACCTAGGCCTACATGTCCTCTGGATGCAAAATAAAGTGTTTTACCGTCCGGATGTATTTGAACTGATTCTTCATTTTGAGGAGAATTGATGGTATTCGATAAGCGTATAGCTTCTGACCACAAACCATTACTTTGCAATTGAGATACATAAATATCCGAGTTTGCTCTTCCTTCTCGACTGCGAATGGCGCGAATGAAATAAAGTGTTTTACCATCGGCGCTTAGGGAAGGTTGCGTTTCCCAATTAGCTGTGTTAACCGCTCCTGGAAGATTGATTGGGTTGGTCCATTGATTGCCAATTTTTTCGGTGATGAAGAGGTCACAAGATCCTTTTCCAGTTCGGTTTGCACCATAATTGACACCTGAATTATCTGTGCACGCTACAAAAATGATTTTTTTACCGTCACCGGAAATAGTTGGTGCACCTTCATTCCAAGCCGTATTGATATTTGGCGGCATTGCTTTGGCTTCTGTCCAAGAATTGATTTTTTCGTTGAATTTAGATACGTAAAAATCTTCCTGCTCGTCTTCTGAATTATTCATTGGAAGACGGCGCGTGAAAAGTAATACTTGGCCGTCAACGGTCAGGGTTGGGTAGTATTCTGGCAAAATGGTATTGATGCCTTCTCCGGCATTAATGGGCTTGAATTCAACGGGTTTTGCAAGTGCTTGAATGGAAAACTCTGCACAGGCACGCATTTGGTAGGCTTGATTGATTAAATTTTCTTTTGCATTCGGATTCTGAATGAAGCGGTTGATGTTTTTCAAGGCCTCTGAGTATTCCCCAATACTGAGCTGACACGCCGCCAAATAGTAGTGTGTGCTTCCGCTAATGCTATGATTTGGATCTATTTGAAGGGCTTTTTGATAATTTTTTGCAGCTTCAGCATATTTTCGCTGATAATCTAGAAATTCAGCCTTGAGTAAAACTGCTTCCCAAAAATTTGAGTCTTTGGCGAGGGCTTGATCTAATAAGGTGACTCCAGCATTGTAATTCAATGCTAATGTTTGTGGATTTCTTTGTGCTGCGGGTGCTTTCTGTGCCTCTTCAAAAAGCTTTATGGCTTTTTTATTTTGCGTTGAGTATGGAAAGGGCGCTTGAGCACAAGAGACGAACGGAAAAACAAGAAGGAGTATCAAAAGGAGGTTTAGCCTCATGGAATCTGCATATATTTATGCGATTGTAACGAGATTTTCCATTTTTTGTTGCGTTTAATGTATTCGATGATTGCCGGCAAGAAGCGATCTTGCTTCTCCCATTCGGTTTGAAGGTATAACTTGCAATCTGGGCCCACTCGTTTGGCATGAGCTTCAGCCCATTCAAAATCAGAAGGATGCGCAATGACAACTTTGAGTTCATTGGCTCTGAGATAAGCTTCTTCAATGGGTTGTTTGAATTTTTTTGGCGAGAAGCAATACCAATCGATGTGTCCTATCAACGGATGAACCCCAGCAGTTTCCAACGCGATTTCATAGCCTGCGGCTTGGAGTGCGCTTGTCAATGAAGTGAGGTCATGCATGGTAGGCTCCCCTCCGGTAATAACCACAAAATCTGTTTCTGTCTGAGCCAAATTTGAGATAATTTGTTCGATGCTCAGGTATTGATCGGGGTGGATATCCCAACTTTCTTTTACGTCGCACCAAACACAACCGACATCGCACCCAGCTAAACGGATAAAGTAGGCTGCTCTGCCACTATGATATCCTTCACCCTGCAGGGTGTAAAAGTGTTCCATCACAGGTAGTTGCTTCGGCTCAGACATGTAGCAAATTTAGGTATTTAGTCGCAGACTAATTCATAACGCAACCAATTCATGGCGCTCAATACAGTCATGTCTAGATTGCGTTGTCTGTTGTCTCCAAAACGAAAACATTTTGCAATTGTGCCTTTTGGGCCACTGAGGCCAACCCAAACCAAACCAACAGGTTTTTCGGGGGTTCCGCCTGTTGGTCCTGCAACACCGGTTGTGGACAAGCAGTAGTCAACACCAAGAATACGTTTTCCGTTTTCAGCCATTTCTTTAGCGACTTCTTCACTCACTGCACCAAACTGCTTCAGTGTTACTGCAGAAACTTCGGCAATGCGCTCTTTGAGTTCATTGGAATAAGTAAGTAGCGCTCCATGGTAATAAGCAGAGGCACCTTCTACTGCTGCAATGGTGTTGGCAAGTTGCCCCGCAGTACAGCTTTCAACTGTTCCAATTGTTAATTGTCGCTCTTTGAATAGGTTGCCTAAAACGCCAGCCAAGCTTTGATCTTCTTCACCATAGATGGCTTCTGGAATCCTCTCTTGTAATTCTTGAAAATAGGCTCCTATAAGTGCCTCTTCTTCTTTGCCTTTGAATGAGGTGAGCCTTAATTTGACAAGGCCTGGAGATGGTAGGTAGGCCAAACTAAGCCCCGCATTTCTCACGCGATCTTCCCAATCTTGGATGAGTTCGGCCAGGAAAGATTCTCCAATACCTTGGGTGAGTATCGTGCGATGAAACAGTGAGCTTTTACCAAAGCGTTGTTCAATCAGTGGAAACGCCTCCTCAGTCATGATGGTTTTCATTTCATAAGGAACACCAGGTAAGGAGATGTAAACGATTTCATTTTTTTCAAACCACATACCTGCAGCGGTGCCACGTCGGTTTTTTAGAATTGTAGCAGCAGTTGGTAGCGCCGCTTGTTGGATATTGACCTCTAACATCGGCTTATTTCGACTTTCAAAAAACGCTTCAATTTGCGCTAAGGTAGGCGCATGTATTTGCAATTGACAATTGAAGTAGGCAGCTAAAGTGTGTTTGGTGAGGTCGTCTTTTGTGGGGCCTAAACCGCCCGTAATAATGACACAATTGGTATCTGGTAAAAGCGCATCGAGTGTGCTTACAATTTGCTGAGGGTCATCGGCAATGGCTAAAGACCTAGTAATTTGATAACCACGCAAACTGAATTCTTGCCCTAGCCAAGAGGCATTGGTATTGATGGTTTGCCCGATGAGTAGTTCGTCACCGATGGCAATGATTTCAACTTTCATGCTTCACAAATTTCGCAATTGATTCAATATGACCTGTATGTGGAAATTGGTCTGCTAATGCATATTTTTCGAGTTGGTAACCAGCCATTGCCAAAGTATTGGCATCGCGTGCTTGAGTCGCAGGATTACAACTGATATAAACGATGGTTTTCGCTCCTAAATCAAGTACCTTTTGTAGTGTTTTAGGGGCTATACCTGCTCTTGGTGGGTCGAGCATTATTCGCTTGATTTTCCCTTGGTATTCGGGGTACTCTTTTAGGAATTTGCCGACGTCTGCTGCAAAAAAATTGACACTGTCAATTTGATTTTTAATGGCGTTTTCTTTGGCGTCAGAAATAGCCTTTTCAACGATATCTACACCGATGATCCGGACATTAGGATTGCGTTTGGCCATCAACTGAGCGATAGTTCCGGTGCCACAAAATAAATCCATGGCGATGTCGCCATCTTCAAAGGGTTCGTCAAATAGATAATCGAGGGCTTTGTCATAGAGTAATTCGGCGCAGGCCGGATTGGTTTGAAAGAAGCTCTCCATTGAAATTTGAAAGCGCAAACCGGCAAGTTCTTCTTCAATAACGGGTGCGCCGTAAAGCAAGGTAGAAGACCCATTTTCAATTTTAGCGCGGTCTGCAACGTTGTCATTGATGGTATGCCATAGTCCAGCAATTCGGCCCGGATGTAAGTTTAAAAGAAAGTCTGTGAAAGCTTTCAAATCAAAAGAAGATAAGCCTTCCGAGGAGGTCACTAAATTGATGAGCAATTCATCTTTTAGAAAAGATTTTCGGACAACAATATGTCTGAAAAATCCCTTTTTTTGTGGTGGATGCCATGCGGGTAAACCACTTTGTTTTAAGTGAAAGCGTAATTCTTTGAGTTTGGTTTCCCAGGATTCGTCAAATAAGCCGCTTGGTTTATTCAAGCTTTCTACTTTCCACCAAGTGCCTCTTCGTTTGAAGCCCAAGGCAAAGGCGTCATCGAGTTCTTCGCCTGTATCCAGGTCATGCTCGATACAAGAGAAGCTGTATTCCATCTTGTTTCGATAATGATAATGTGCTGGGGATGAAATAAAGACATCAAATTTTTCTGGGCTATCCCTAAGACCACTCAAGCGAGCAAAAGTTTCGAGGGTACTTTCTTGCTTGAATTTCTCTTGTATAGAAACCGGTACATGAATGTAGGGCCCACCAGAAATTTCTTGAAATTGATTACGCTGTTCGTCGACGGAACGCTCTAAAACTTCGAGTAATTTGGCCTCTGCAAAATTTTTGCGTTTGGTTTCAATTTTTGCACGTACTGTTTGGCCTGGAAAAGCGTTGTCTACAAAAATGGTGAAGTGTTGGTCTTGTTCTTGTAATCTTGCGATGCCTCTTCCACCAAAAGCATAAGCAGTGATGAGCAGGGTAAGTTCTTGTCCACGATGAATCATATCATGCCGCGAATAACGCCGTTTTCTGAGTTTTGAATAAATTGAGTGATTTCTGTCAGTATTTCGGATGCATTGGCTGTTTCCAGGGCTTTCATGCCTTTGGAAATGTTGCTGTTTTGAACATAGAGCACGCGGTAAATGTCTTCAATTTCTCTGACTTGTTCTTCGGTGAATCCGCGACGACGCAAACCAACTGAATTGACACCAGCAAATGCAAGTGGTTCTCGGGCTGCTTTGATATAAGGTGGTACATCTTTTCTAATAAGTGATGCACCGCCAATGAAAGCGTGCTTTCCAATGTGTACAAATTGTTGTGCAGCTGCTTTTCCTTCTAGAATCGCCCAGTCATCGATGACCACGTGCCCAGATAAGCCAGTGTAGCTTGCTAAAATGACATGATTGCCTATTTGACAATCATGCGCAATGTGTACGTAAGTCATGAGCAGGCAGTTGTCGCCAATACTTGTTTTTAATTTGTCGTTGGTGCCACGATGTATAGTTACACATTCGCGTATTTTGGTGTTATTTCCGATTTCAACGGTGGTATATTCATTACTGAACTTGAGGTCTTGTGGAATAACACCAACAGATGCTCCTGGAAAAACATCGCAGTCTTCTCCGAGACGGGTTCCGGGATAAAGTACCGCATTGGAATGAATATGACAACCATTGCCAATGATGACGTCTTCGTGGATTACCGCAAAAGGATCGATGCGAACATTTTGTCCTATTTGCGCATCCTTGGAGATAGATGCGAGATTAGAAATCATGCTGTTTTGTCTTTGATGATTTGTGCCAACATACTGGCTTCTGATACTACTTTGCCATTGACATAAGCGGTACCGCTCATTTCTACAAGCCCTCTTCTGATAGGTGAGGTCAGGACTAATTCGAAAACAACGGTATCACCGGGGACAACTTTTTGTTTGAAACGCACGTTGTCAATTTTCATAAAGTAAGTGGAGTAGAGGTGTGGGTCTTCAACTTGAGACAGCGCATAAATGCCGCCAACTTGAGCCATGGCCTCAATTTGAAGAACGCCCGGAAAAACTGGGTTTCCAGGAAAGTGCCCTGTAAAAATAGGCTCGTTCATGGTGATATTCTTGACGCCGACAATTGATTCAGGGTGAAGCTCTAGAATTTTATCGACCATAAGAAATGGATAGCGATGCGGAAGCATGCGCTCGATATCTTGGGTAGTATAAAGTGGTTCTTTTTCGAGGTCGAAGAACCTGCCTTTTTGTTGTTGTTTTTTGATTTGTTCTTTGAGTACTTTGGCAAAACGCACGTTGCCGGAGTGGCCAGGGCGTGCAGCTAAAATATGAGCTTTGATGGGCTTGCCGACCAAAGCGAGGTCACCGATGATATCGAGTAATTTGTGTCGGGCAGGCTCGTTTTCACATTGTAATTTGCTGCTATTGAGCACGCCAATGCCATCTAAGTTCACTTGAAGTTTTTCTTTTCCAAGGAGTTCAGCCAATTCATCGAGCTCTTGTTGCTGTACATCGGCGCGGTCTACAAGTACAATAGCGTTATCGAGGTCACCACCTTTGATGAGGTTATTTTTGGCCAAAATTTCGAGCTCTCGGAGAAAAACAAAGGTGCGGCAGTGTGCAATTTCTTTATTGAATTCTCCGATATGATACATGCTGGCGTGTTGTGTACCTAAGACAGGTGACTTGTAGTCAACCATGACAGTAACGCGGTAATTGACATCTGGAATGGCTAAAAATTCAATTCCTTTTTCGGTGTCTTCCCAAGGAATATTTTCTGTGAGTTCAAAATATTCGCGTTCTGCATCTTGCTCTTCATAACCTACGGCCTCAATACCTTGCACAAACAATTTTGCGCTACCATCCATGATTGGAATTTCCGGACCGTTGATTTGAATTAAAGCGTTGTCAACTTGACAGCCATAAAGGGCAGCAAGGACGTGCTCAGTTGTATAAACTCGAGCGCCATTGGCTTCTAGTGTGGTGCCGCGATCTGTGGCAACTACTAAATCTGCATCTGCTTTGATAATTGGTTGATTATCGAGGTCGATACGTTGAAATTTGTATCCGTGATTTGCAGGAGCGGGCAAAATTTCAAGCCTTACTTTTTCGCCTGTATGGAGGCCAACACCTTCAAAAACGATGCTTTGTTTGAGTGTTCGTTGATTTTCTGTCATGCTTATTTGTTTTTGAGCAACTCATTGAGTTTGGATTCGAGCTCAACTATTTTTTTGATTAGACTAGGAAGTTTCCGAAATCCGATATGAGATCGTTTGTAGTCGTTGATTGGAATAGCGGGGGTACCCATAAGTGTATCGGCTTTTTTCACCGTTGACGGGATACCAGACTGCGCAACAATTTTGGTGTGGTCAGCGACGCTGAGATGACCTGCAATACCTGTTTGACCACCGATCATGACGTGCTTGCCAATTTTTGCTGAGCCAGCAATGCCCACTTGAGCAGCCATGGCAGTGTGTTGATCGACGTCAACATTGTGAGCTATTTGACACAAGTTGTCCATTTTGACACCTTTGCGAATAAATGTTGAACCCATGGTGGCGCGGTCAATGGTGCTGTTGGCACCAATTTCTACGTCGTCTTCGATGATGACATTGCCAATTTGTGGGATTTTGCTGTAGACACCGTTTTCGTCCGGAGCAAATCCAAAACCATCTGAACCAATAACTGTTCCGGCATGTATAATGCAGTTATGGCCAATTTTGCAATCATGGTATACGCTGACATTGGCGTATACACAGGTGTTTTCACCAACATGCACGTTGTCTTGGAGTACGACATTTGGATAAATTTGAGCGTTGTCGGAAACGACTACGTTTTTACCGACATAGGCAAAAGCACCAATATAGACGTTGTTTCCGATTTGCGCGCTCGGATCGATGTAGCTAGGTTGTTCAATGACCGGCGCTTTGCGATTCATGCTGTCGTAGAGCTCTAGTAATTTTGCAAAACAGGCATAGGCATCTGGGACCTTGATAAGGGTAAGTGCACTAGGTAAAGGTTTCGTAGCCTCAAAAGTTTGGTTGACGATGCAAATGCTAGATTGCGTGGAGTAGATGTAGGGCTCGTATTTCGGATTGGATAGAAAACTCAATGAGCCGGGTTGGCCTTCTTCAATTTTGGCCAGTGCATTTACAGCAACTGTCGGATTGCCAATGACTTCTCCGTTTAGTAAACCAGCAATCTGCTCTGCGGTAAATTCCATATATCAAAGATAGAAAATGAATTGGCAGACTGCGCCTTGTTACTGTGAACTTTTGAACAATTTTTGAATAAAAACTGTGAATTATACAGGCTCGAACCGTTCTTATTTAAGATCGATTACTTTGAGTTTGTCTTTGTACCAAATGCAAAAGATTGTTGCAAGACGAGATTTTAGAAATTCGCGACCATTGGATGCGACCGCAATTTGAAAGGCCAAAATTGGCTTTGGCGTTGCTTTGAGCTGTGATTTTGTGTACGAAAACTGTGCTTTTTGAATTGCTGTATTGAGTTGTTGGTCGTTTTGAATGCCAATGCCAGCACACGCCTCCTGAATAGACCTGTTTTCAGGAATGTAAAACAAGTTATTTTGTTTGGGGGTGTAGAGCAGTGTGCCAAAATTTGCAATTTGTTTGGTCTTTACAAAAGACTTCCAGTTTTTCTGGGTGGCAATGAATTCTACCAAAGCGCTTTCATCGGTCATGCGGGCAAGTAAAGGGATGGATTTTCCTTGCTCGTTTTCAATTGTGAGTTGGTATATTTTGTGGTTTCCATGACGTTTGCTTTCCGTGAAAGCTACCGATGCATCTTGGATAGCTTGGTAAAAACTTTTGTCCGTGAAATGATTGGCTTTGTAAAATTGATTCTGGGAAGCTGTTTCCATTACCCAAATTCTAGCATTCATGGTTTCTTTTACGCGGTTAGAGGGCGTCCAGCTGCAACCACGAGTGTTGAAAAATCCGAAAGTCAAGATCAGGCCTATTCCAAAGCCTATACAATAATATTTCAAACGTCTCCAGAAAGATTCCATGGCATAAAAAAAGGGAGCGAACTCCCTTTAAATTTTACATTAATGCTTCGAGCTTTTCGGCGAGTACCGCTTTGGAAACAGCGCCTACTGATTTGTCAACTACTTCGCCATTTTTAATGAAAAGTACTGTTGGAATAGAACGAACGCCAAACTGAGCAGACACGCCCATGTTGTGGTCAACATTTACTTTGCCAATCAAGGCTTTTCCTTCGTATTCGTGGTGCATTTCTTCGATAACTGGACCAATCATGCGGCAAGGGCCACACCATTCTGCCCAGAAGTCAACAATGACTGGTTTGTCAGACTTCATGACTAATTCGTCGAAATTTGCATCTGTGATTTCTAATGCCATTTTATTTTGTTTTTAATGTGTCAATACTACTTAGGAGCGACAAAATTAATGCTTTTTAATGGAAGCACAGTTTAAACGATTATTTTTTTGTTGGCAACATCATTTCTTGCGCGAGGTATTTGGCTGTGTAGGATGTTTTTGAAGCTTTCCGAATGATTTCCTCTGGTGTTCCGCTGCAAACAACTTTACCACCTCGCTGCCCGCCTTCTGGCCCTATATCGATGATGTAATCCGCGGCTTTAATCATGTCTAGGTTGTGTTCTATGACCAGTACAGTATTTCCGTCATCGACCAGACGTTGTAAAACAGCTAATAGCATATTGATGTCTTCAAAATGCAGCCCAGTAGAAGGTTCATCTAAAATGTATATGGTTTTACCCGTAGCTTTTTTGGCTAACTCAGCAGCAAGTTTGATGCGTTGTGCTTCACCTCCTGATAAAGTAGTGGATGACTGCCCCAATTGAATGTAGCCGAGTCCTACTTCTTGAAGGGTTGACAAAACGCGGAATATTTTTGGATGGTTTTCAAAAAAGCCTACAGCTTCATTAATGGTCATGTGCAATACATCGGCAATGCTCTTACCTTTATACTTGACCTCTAATGTTTCTGCATTATAACGCCTTCCGTTACAAGTTTCACAAAGCACATAAACATCAGGTAAGAAATTCATTTCTATCAGACGCATACCGCCTCCATTGCATGTTTCGCACTTTCCACCAGCTACATTAAATGAAAATCGACCTGCTTTGTAGCCCCGAATCTGAGCCTCAGGCATACTTGCAAATAATGCACGAATTTCATCGAATACTTTGGTGTAGGTTACCGGATTAGACCGTGGTGTTCTCCCAATTGGACTCTGGTCAATTTCTATCACTTTGTCGATAAATTCTAGCCCTTTGATTTTGTCAAAGGGTAGAGGAGTGCGTATTTCATCGTAAAAATGATTCATCAAGATGGGATAAAGCGTCTGATTGATCAAGCTAGATTTACCGCTACCGCTTACGCCTGTGATGAAAGTAAAGGTGCCTAGCGGAATTTTAAGATCACATTTTTGTAGATTGTGTCCTGTAGCCCCTTTTAACTCTAGAAAAGAACCATTCCCTTTTCTTCTTTTTGTCGGCACATTGATTTGAAGATCGCCATTTAAATAGCCCGCTGTAGTTGTTTGAGCTTGCAGCATTTCGGGGTAGGTACCTGCAAACACAATTGCACCACCATGTTTTCC
>JBJTCG010000077.1:0-13667 GCA_046091725.1 Flavobacteriales bacterium
TTCCTACAGCCATATAGGACTTGTCTTTAACGAAGCGTTTTGCGGTCTGGACGGGACTCGAACCCGCGACCCCCTGCGTGACAGGCAGGTATTCTAACCAACTGAACTACCAAACCAATTTCTTTCACTTGCGTGAGCAACAACAGTTGCTTCAGAATTGTGTAATGCTTTCGTTAAAGCGGATACAAAAGTACGTAATTTTTGATATAATCCAAGATTAAGCAAGAAAAAAATCAAAAAAAATACGCATTACCAAAGTTGATCAGATATAAAAACGGTCCCTTTGAAGTAAGCCACCAATTTATTATTCTGATTTTCAATGTGTACCTCATAAACGCCGGTTCGTTTTCCGCGATGGATTTCCTTGCAAGTAGCAGTAAGGTGGTCGCCGAGTTGTACTTTGGCGATATGTGCAATTTGCGTATCTATGCTGACGCACTGGTTGCCACGTGAGTTAGCTGCAAAGGCCAAAGCGGAGTCGGCGAGGGAGTAAGTGAGGCCACCATGAGCTATACCAAATCCGTTGGTGGTTTGGGCAGTTACAGGGCAACTTAGTTGGCAATAGCCCAGCTTAAGTTCCTTGATTTCCATACCGAGTAGCTGGCTAAATGCGTCGTTGTTGAGCATGCCTTGAACTATTTCAGTAGGACTTTTCATAATTTCGATTTAGAGGTCCGAGAAGGCAAAGGTATCTTTTAAGCGAATGCCTTTTTCTGTGTGTTGCACCGTGCAACATTCATTGACTGAGTCGTGTTCAAGAAATAAAACGTAGTCGTTGTCTGCGGCTTCAAGCAAAAAGCGTTCTTTTTCAGAAAGCGTCAGAAGAGGGCGTGTGTCATAACCCATGACATACGGAAGTGGAATATGGCCCGTGCTTGGAAGGAGGTCAGCCATGAAAACCACGGTTTTGCCTTTGTATTGTATTTGAGGCAACATCATGCTTTCGGTATGGCCATCAAAAAACGATAAATCGATGCCGGGAAGCGCATTTTTAGTCAGTAAGCCATTGCGCTCAACAAATTGCAACTGCCCACTTTCTTGAATGGGCAAGATGTTTTCTGCTAAGAAAGAAGCTTTTTCACGTGCATTAGGCTCGGTGGCCCACTGCCAATGTTCTTTTGAACTCCAGTAGGTGGCATTTGGGAAAACCGTGCGGTAGGCTTCTTTTTGACGATCAAAAGCGATAGCACCTCCACAATGATCAAAGTGCAAGTGTGTCAGAATGACGTCGGTGATATCTGCTGCATGAAACCCCAGCTTTGCCAAATTGCCATGAAGGCTGTCAGTACCCGATAAATGATAATGCGAGAAAAATTTCTCAGATTGTTTGTCACCGATGCCGGTGTCGACTAAAATGAGCCGCTTGCCATCTTCAATAAGCAAAGAACGCATGGCCCAGGTGCACATATTGTTGTCATCGGCCGGATTCGTTTTTTGCCAGATCGTTTTAGGGACAACGCCGAACATGGCGCCGCCGTCGAGTTTGAAAAATCCGGTATTGAGTACGTGTAGTTTCATGTTAGTTTGTTGCAATTCTGCCTTCGGTTTCAGGATTTTTTTTGACCATTGCACTGATGTTTAAAACGACCATTTCGGGTTTTGTGTTGGCAATGACGGTAATTGTTTTATCTTGTCTGCCTAATTGACCCACCTTCGGATGAAATTCAATGGCAATGATATCAGATTTGCCTGGCGCAATTGGTTTTTGCGGTTTTTGCGGAGTTGTACAACCACATGAGGCCTTGACATCCCTGATTTGAAGTGACTTTTTGCCCGTGTTGGTCACTACAAAATTGTAGAGGTGTTTGGTGTCTTCTAATACGTTGCCGAAATCATGGCTCAGTTCTTTGAAACTCATAGTGGTCATGTTGGCTGCTGCTTCGGCCTCGCGGCGTTTCTCTTCGGCAGCAACATCTTTAAGGCTTTGTTGCAATTCTTGAGTACTTTCTTCTGTAGCTACAATGGAACTTGGCTCTGGGGCCTTAGGAGCTGTTTCGTTTTGACAACTGCTCAGGCCTAATACTAATGTAGACAATAGAATGAAGGGCTTTTTCATAATGTTATTTTGAATGTGCTAAAATTAATGAAAAGCGGTAAATAATGGATTACCTCGCTGCGCTCGGTGAACCAGCCTTGTCTTTATAGTGGATCAAAGCATCTTTTTGCTACGCAAAAGCATACTTTTTTCTTTCTTCACTCACTCAAAATTTCATTTTGGACTCGATGAAAAGAAAAAAGCATCCTGCCTTCGGCAAGATGCTTTGATCAATGTGCCCACGACTGGATTCGAACCAGCACACCTGTTGGCACCACCCCCTCAAGATGGCGTGTCTACCAATTTCACCACGTGGGCAGTAGACTGTTCGATTGATAATCGAGGTGCAAAGATAAATATTTTATGGAAATGTTTATGCGGAAATGTTAGAAAGGTATAACTTCGACGAAAATTTTTCTTGTACTATGTCTCACGTTTCTACCCAAAAGATTTCATTGGCCGGTTTATTGATCACAACAGGTATTGTTTTTGGGGATATCGGTACTTCACCTCTTTATGTTTTCCAGGCCATCACAGGTGGAGGAAAGCATATTTCAGAAGCATTTATTTTAGGGGCATTATCAAGCGTCATTTGGACGTTGATATTATTGGCAACGGTAAAGTATATCTTTTTTGCATTGAATGCAGACAACAATGGAGAAGGAGGTATTTTTGCCTTGTTTGCACTGCTTAAAAAAAGACGTTTCAAATGGATCATCATACCGGCATTAGTTGGTTGCGCAACGCTAATGGCAGATGGTTTTATCACGCCGGCAATATCAATCTCCTCCGCTGTTGAAGGAATCAATGCAATTAACCCAGATGTACCTGTAATACCTATTGTGGTAACAATTATTGTTTTGTTATTTACGATTCAGCAATTTGGTACTGCGGCAATTGGTAAAATGTTCGGACCAATAATGGGTATTTGGTTCTTATTTCTGGGTTATTTAGGTGCTATACATATTTTAAATAATCCTGTCGTTTTACAAGCCTTTAATCCCTATTGGGCTTATAATTTAGTGGCAAACGTCGATGGTGGTTTTGCTGTATTAGGTTCTGTATTCTTGTGTACAACAGGGGCAGAGGCTCTATACTCAGATTTAGGTCATTGCGGTAAAGGTAATATTCGTTTGAGTTGGGCATTTGTTTCTTGTTTGCTTTTAGTGAATTATCTAGGGCAAGCAGCGCTGTGCCTATCTCCCGATTTTCATGTTGTGGAGAATCAAACAATTTTTTACAGCATGGTTCCTCACAATATTTTACCATTGGCAATTGGTTTGGCTACCGCCGCCACGATCATTGCTTCACAAGCCCTTATTACCGGTGTATTTACACTCATGAATGAGGCTATGAAGTTGAAGCTCTGGACCAATTTGAAAGTTAAATATCCGTCAGAACACCAAGGTCAAATCTACATTCCATTCATCAATTGGTTTTTAATGGCAGGATGCTTAATGGTGATTGCCATTTTCAAGGAGTCAAGTGCGATGGAGCACACCTATGGATTAGCGATTACTATTGACATGGTCATGACTTCCATCTTATTAGGATTTCTGTTAATGCTGAAATATCCCAAGGCTAAAGTCATTTATGCCATGATTTTCTCAATTTTCTTGGTAATTGAGGGTATATTTTTGTTGTCAAACTTAGGTAAGATTGTTTCAGGCGGATGGTTTACCTTGATTTTAGCTTCAAGCTTTTTTGGCATTCTCTACTTGTATTTCAGAGCCAAACAACTGCGCACGAGTATTACTGAATACTTACCAATGAATACGGTTATTCCGCTCATTAATGCCGTACGCGACGATGCAGATATCGATTTTGAAGCAACGAATTTGGTATTCCCAACACGTTCGAATTCTGCCAATAAGCTTGATTTAACTGTTTACCATTCCTTGTTTTATAAGAAGCCTCGCAAGGCCGGAACCATTTGGTTTTTGCACCTGGATATTCTCAATGAGCCTTGGGGTGTGCATTATTCTGTGCACGAAATCATAGACAAACGCTGTTATTACGTGACCCTTCAATTGGGTTTCAAGGAAGAACACCGCATTGAGTACATGATGCGCAAGATTTACAGTAAAATGATTGAAAAAGGGGAGCTCAGCGGTCAGAGTGTTTTTCAGAGTGTGCGCGGAAAGCTTGATCAAGTTGATTTCAAATTCATTGTACTCAATTCAAGAGTGGCCATGGATAATCAACTCACACCTTTCCAAAAGTTGTATGTGCGCGCATATCGTTTTGTGAAATCCACTGGTTTAAGCCCAGCAGAAGATTTTGGACTTGATAAAACCAATGTTGTGGTCGATTACATTCCGATTACTGTAGCAAACCAAGTGGATCAAGAACTCATTGAAGACTTCGAGAACTACTCTCAAAAAATTTAAGCTTTATGAGACCTCAAAATAGTTGAGGTCTTTGCCAAAAGTTTCTTTCAACTGACTCAGGCTATAGAGGGCTAGGCTCATAAAAAGAAGCCCGGTGAGCATAGCCGACAAACCTTCGTTCCAGTGAAAAGCGCCAAGTAGCGCAAAAACCAGCATGACTAAATTTACCGAACCGCGCACAAAGTTAGGTATGGTATTGGCAGTTGTTGATCGGATATTGGTACCAAATTGCTCTGCGGCAATCGTGACAAAAATAGCCCAATAGCCCGTGCCTGCTCCTAATAAAAAACACATGAAATAATAGGTGCTTGCGCTGATGTTGTATTGCGGAACAATACCCAAAAATACAAATGTGATCGCCAACGAAAACAAGAGGTAAATGCGCACAACTTTTTTTCTGCTTTTGAGCCATTGACTCAGAAAACCAGCAAGGAGGTCGCCGGCGCTGAGGCCTAAATAACAATACATGACAGCCTTGCCATTTGAAATATCGTAAACACCGAGTAATGGCCCGAAATTATCGGCTGAATTCATCACCAACAAACCAACAGTATACCAAATTGGGATGCCAATACTGATGCAATGCAAGTATTTGATAAGGTTTTCTTTTTTCCCGAAAATGAGCTTGAGTTGACCTTTGCGAATATTGGTATTGGATTGCATTTCCGAGAAAAAACCCGACTCTAAAGCGCCAACGCGCAAAAACAAGAGTAGCAAACCCATGCCGCCGCCAATCAAATAGACGACTTGCCAATTTTCAGGCTGCCAACCGCTGAGTTTAGCAATGAATGCTCCAAGAACTTGGCCTTCTGCACCAACTAACGATGCTGCTACAGCACCCAGTGCACCAAAAGTAACGACAATCATGGTGCCATATCCACGAGTTTCTTTGGGCATGAGTTCGCTTATGAGTGTAATACCTGCCCCTAGCTCTCCGGCCAGCCCGATACCTGCAATCAAACGAATGGCGGTGTAACTTGGGATATCAGTAACAAAAGCATTGAGTATGTTGGCCAAAGAGTAGAGTAGGATAGATCCAAAAAGTACTTTCAAGCGCCCTTTTTTATCACCAAGCACTCCCCAAAGCAGCCCACCTAATAGCATACCTAACATTTGTACATTGAACAAATATTTTCCTGTAGAAGCACGCAATGCATCTGTGGCATTAGGCATGATTGTTGCTAAACTTTCAGCCTTGACAACGCCAAATAACACGAGGTCATAGATGTCGACAAAGTAGCCCAAAGCTGCTATTATAATGAGAAACAGAACCTTGCGTTGCTGAGGCATAGAGCAGAATTTAAATTTAAAAATCGTCCAATAATACGTAATTTTAAAGAAAAATCAAGATGGTACATCACATCGGACTCCAAAGTTCTATTTTAGGCCAATACCTCTCTGAAATCAGGGCGGTTGGTGTACAAGAAGACCGCTTGCGTTTTCGGCATAACTTAGCTAGAATTGCTGAAATTCTGAGTTACGAAATATCAAAAACACTACCATCTATTACCAAAGATGTGCAAACACCGTTGGGCATTGCACAAGTGCCGCAGCCAGCAGAGCAACCTGTGCTTTTCACAATTTTACGTGCAGGCTTAGCCATGCACGATGGCGTTTTGCGTACTTTTGATCATGCCGATAGCGCTTACATTTCTGCTTACCGCAAACACAGCTCACCAGAAGTCTTCGAAATTGAAGTAGAATACATGGCAGTACCTGATATCGACCGCAAAATATGGATCATCTCTGACCCTATGTTGGCTACAGGCAGTTCAATGGTTGCGGTTTATCAGGCGCTCAGAAAGCAGGGTGTCCCGAGTCAGGTCCATATCCTGAGCGCCATTGCTACGCCCGATGCCCTTGATTTTGTGCGTGCAAAATTACCGAGCTCGACCCAAATTTGGGTTGGCGCCATTGATGCCGAACTTACGGCAAAATCTTATATCGTTCCCGGTCTAGGAGATGCCGGTGACCTCGCATTCGGTATCAAACAATAAGGAAAATCAACATGAACTGGATCGGATTCTGGAGTATCTATTTTTTAGCCATGGTTAAATTCATGGTGTCTACCTTGCCAGGCAAAGGCTTTGAAATGGCCTTTCAACACACTTGGTTGGCCTCCTTTTTAGGTGCCTCAACCGCCTCTGCGGTTTTTTATTTTGGTAGTGAAATCGTGATGCGCTTGATCCATCGTCGCCGGATTATCAAAAGGGAGGCAGCCCTTACTGCAGGGCAAACGCCAGTCAATTATAACAAGGTAACCCGCACCAAAAAATTCATCGTGAAAATCAAACATCGTTTCGGGTTTTATGGTATTACGCTTTTTGCACCGCTCCTTTTTTCTGTCCCAATTGGCAGCTATGTAGCCGCTAAATTTTATGGAAAGTACCGAATAACCTTTGGTTTTGTGCTCATTGGCCTGGCTTTCAATGCTTTTATCTTGACGCTCATTAGCTATGCCATTTACTAACGTGCATCTTTTTTTCGACCTCGACCGCACGCTCTGGGATTTCGATCGAAACTCTGAAAACGCCCTCAAGCAAATTTTTGCTGAGGAAGAGTTGGAGGCCCGAATTGGTGGTTTTGAGCATTTTCATCAGCAATATGTTTATCAAAATGCACACCTCTGGAAGCTTTATGGCAAAGGAAAAATCAAAAAAGACGACCTGCGTTACGAGCGTTTTCGCGTGACACTCAAGCATTTTAAACTCCAAGATGAAGCGTTGGTCAGGCGCTTGTCCGATGCCTACGTGCAAATTTCGCCATTGCAAACAGCCTTGTTTCCGGCAGCAATAGAAACGCTACAAGAGCTACAGCAGATGGGCTATAACATGCATATCATTACCAATGGTTTTCAGGAAGTTCAGTTCATCAAGCTAGACAATTGTGGACTTCGTGCTTTTTTTGATGTAATTGTCTGCTCTGAATTTGTAGGTAAAAATAAACCAGAGCCTGCTATTTTTAATTACGCCATGAATCAAGCAAATGCCAAACCTGCGCAAGCCATCATGATTGGAGATGATTACCATGTAGATGTAGCAGGTGCATTAAGGGCAGGCATGCAAGCCGTTTGGTTTGACCCCAGCGGTAAAAATACATATGGATACGAGCACACCATCAAACAGCTTACAGAACTGCTGACTCTGGTGCCTAAATTGAGTTTACCCTACTAATTCTTGACGCGTTCTTTCGTAGAGCACCATTCCTGCTGCGACACCTACATTCAAAGAAGAAATAGCGCCTTTCATCGGAATTTTACAGCTGATATCTGCCATATTGATGAGGTCTTGGGTAATGCCAGATTCTTCAGAACCCATAATGATAGCCACGCTTCCTCTGAGGTTGGTTTCGTGTAAAGGAACCAAAGCTTTTTCGGTACAAGCTACCAAACGCAGGCCTGATTGCTGTAAGTAAAACAAAGACTGCTTGAGTTGCTCTGTTTTACAAATAGGTAAGCGGTTGAGTGCACCAGCAGAAGCTTTCATGGCATCAGAGGTTGCAAGGGCAGATCCTTTACTTGGGATCAAGATGGCATCGACACCCATGCATTCGGCGCTGCGGATGATGGCTCCAAAATTTCGGACATCCGTGATGCGGTCAAGTACCAAAACACTTGGTTTTTTACCTTCCTCGAGCCACTGATCAATAAGCGGTTCAATTTCTTGGTAAGAAATCGGCGGAATCATGGCGATCACGCCTTGGTGATTACCGCTGGTTAAGGAGTCTAATTTCTGATTGGGTACGTATTGCAAAAAGTAGTTTTTGCCCGTAAGTGCTGCACGTAATTCTTCAAAGAGTTCTTTGTTGATGCCTTTTTGAATGAGAATTTTATTGAGCTCACGGCCAGCATGAACTGCTTCTAGGACTGCCCTGATACCAAAAATGATATCGGTGCGCTCTTTTCTAGTGTAGGTCTTTTCTTTACGATCTGAGCGCTCAGGACGCTCGTTTCTTGGATACTTGTTTTCCATTAGTGGATATTAATTTCGAGGTCAACGTTGCCCTCCAGGGTGTGTGCTACAGGGCATGCTTTGCCTGCTGCGATCACTTTTTTCTTGGTTGTTTCGTCCCAATTGTTGCCACTGAGGTCGAGGTCAATGACAATTTTTGAGATCCGGCGAGGAGCCATTGCCATGTGTTTTTCAACACTTGCTTCGGCAGCTTTGAATTCGATGCCGTTGCTCTGGCAGTAGATGCCCATGATGGTCATGATGCAAGACGCTAAAGAAGTAGCAACGAGGTCTGTAGGAGAAAATGCTTCAGCCTTGCCGTGGTTGTCTAGGGGTGCATCTGTGATGATGGTTGTACCTGATCCGAGGTGTTCTGCTTGTGTTCGGAGTTCGCCTAAATAACTAACACGGGCTGTTTTCATTTGGCAAAGTTAATGCTTCACCTCGATAAATCCGTGTTTTTCTACAGGTATATCTCCTTCAAAGACCGCTTTGATCATGTAGAAGTAGGTACCTTCAGATACAATTTCTCCGTCGAAGGTCTTGCCATCCCATACGCCAGCAGGGTCTGTGTAACTGTAAATGACATTGCCCCAACGATTCAAAATGGTACACTCAAAGGTACTGAGGCCGCTGTATTCTACAAAGAACTGATGGTTACCGCTATTTGACGAAAGTACGATGACGTTTGGTGCAAAGATGTCACAAGGTTTAAAACCAATGGTTGCTGTATCTGAATAACTATAGCAGGCGTTGGCCACGGTGAAAACATAATTACCTACATTGGTAATGAGGCGTGGTTCTTCGGTGCTGCCATCGGACCAAGAGGCACTTAGCGCAGGTAAGTAGCTTGGTTGGAGTGTCCAAGCAGATAGCGTGGTGTCTTTTGCAGTGTTGAAGTAATAAGGGTCTAAGGAAAAAGTGCTTCCCTGACAAATATTCGTATCGAGTAAGGTAAGATACATGTATGGCGGAAATTCGATGGTTCCTGTCAACAGCGTACCACAAGCGCTATCTAGAAAATAAAGTGTGTAAACACCAGCATAGTCTGTAGTGATACTTGGATTAATGTCGTGGATATTAGAAAAATGCAAAGCGGTATCTAGGCAACTCCAGGTGCCACCAAGGGCACTGATGGTTTGAGAAATTTGTGCCGCGTAGTCACAGCCAATGCTGTCGATGTGGATATATGGTTGAACATACAACTCAAGTTGTGCACTTACGCTGTGCTGACACACAGAATCGGTGAAAGTTACGGTATAGACCCCTGAATTGTTGGCAGTAATCAATGGATTATTGGCATTGGCATTAGGGCCAAAGCTCAGGTTATTTTGCGCATTGGTACTGGTGTAGGTCCAGGTGCCGCCCAAAGGAGCCACTTGCGTACCGCTAACTTGGTAATTCAGTTGGCATAGCGCGGTATCTGCAAATATACTTGGGTTGATCGGTAAAGTAAGAATACTACTAAGGGTCTGCAAACAAGTGTTGTCCGTAAATGAAATGGTGTATGTTCCAGGAGCACTCAGGGTAATCAGTGGATTGAGGTTGCTGGTACTGCTAAAGCTAACATTTGCAGAAGATGCAGACCATGTGCCGCCTGGCGCAACAGTTCCGCTCACTTGGAAGGTGTTCTGACAAAGCAATTGGTCGTCAAAAATGGTAGCAGCGTTGGTGCCAAAAACAGTAAAAGTTGTATCTGTGCCGCACAATCCTGCAGAATCGAGCAAGTTAATGGTGTAGGTACCGGCTACCAATGAATTGCTAAATTGGGAATTAAGGGTTGGGTTGGTAAGCCCCCAACTTACAGTAGAATAAGCTGCTGCATTCGGGATGGTGAGTGTCACTGATGTATCAGGCGGGCAAAATGCAAACGGGCCCTGAAGATTGATTGGTAAAGGATTGATGACCGTGAAGGTATCAGTGATATGTTTGTAACAACCATTTTTACTGATGGTGACGCCGTAAATCTGAGAATTGTTGATGGTATTGGTTGGCATGACTGTGAAGTCGTCCCAGAGGTAGCTGTCATAGGGCCCATTGGCAACACTTAAGTCAATGCTTCCACATGCGTTAACCGTAAGGAGGGCAGCGGAGTCTAGGTTATTGACAATAGTGTCTATGACGACCACAAAGGTGAGGGCTGTTACTCCCGGAGTTGGAGCGTTGTTATCAGTGGCAGTAACGGTGATGTTGTAGGTACCCATTGTGGCGAGGCTACCTACGGCTCTTAGTACAATGTTTGCGGTGTTTCCGGGTGTATTGGAAATTTGTTGCAGCGTAGTAAGCCCACCGTTTGAATAAGTAATGCTGGTACTTTGATTGATTTCCGGAGACAAGAAATTGATGCTGAAGTCAGCGGAATCGCCAAGTGCACAAATTTTAAATGTATCGCAAGATGCAATGCCTTCAGGAATTGGCGGAATGTTACCGCCGTTTGAAGCATCAAAAGCAAAACTTTTGAAGTCAAGCCAGTCGATGCCGTCAGGGTTGCCCAAGGCTCCGTCAAAATCTACACCAGGGTGGTCAAAACGAGAGATCAAGAAGTAAGCCAAGCCATCGCCTTTGTTGGCCCCAGCAGTTGCAGGTATACCTCCAAATCCGTTGACTCCTTGTGAGGCATCGCCGGTAGTCCAGTCCATGTCTTGGTAGCAAAAGGCAACATTGCCACCATCGATAACAGGGTCAGAGCCATTGGTAATAATGAGCTGAAATGTATTGAGTTTGTCACCATGAAAAGCGTAGTAACCTACTGCTACCCAATTGACATAAACAGCTGTTGGCGTAATTTTGTAAAGTACTTGACCATTGCCATTTCGAGTGTCGACATCGCCCCAAAACGGAGCTACAATTCCGTTGCCTACAGAAGGAAAGGCCGTTGCAGAGAAGGTAGACATAGGCCCAGTGAAAGTCAGGTTTCCGTTGTTGTTGATGTAAATATTGTTGTAAGATTGGCCGTAGAGGTTGAAGGTGAATGGAATCGGGATGATACCAGTAGAGCCGTCGTCGTTGGGCTGCATGGCCAAGGTGTAAGTAGCGTCAGGTTGGATGTAGCAGTCACAGGCGTTGGCTTTGTTGTAAGTTGCAGGCTTGACACTTGCTACGGGCATTTGGTAGGAAGTATTGGCCTCAACGTTAACCGTTCCGAGTTGCCCAGATCCTTTGAGCTGTTGATATAAAGGAGAATCTGCAAGCACAGGAACCTGTTGAGCAGTAGCACTGAGGATTGCAAGACATGTAAAAAGACTGAGAAGGATAATTTTTTGCATAATTGAGGAGCTTTTGCCTGAACCGCAAGACGTTGATTCACGATTTGTGGTTGCACGAATTTAACGTATTTTTAGCAAAAAATTGTAAATCCATGAAGAACCTACTTGTCTTTATGCTCCTTGTGAGCGGTTCATTTTTTGCTCAAAAGAAAACAACAACCCCAGAAAAGATGCCCTTTGATGCCGGAACGGTTTCAGGCCTTTCGTTTCGTTTACTTGGCCCAGCACTTACTTCAGGTCGTGTAGCTGACATCGCAGTGCACCCTCAAAATAAAGATACATGGTATGTAGCGGCTGCAGCAGGAGGTTTGTGGTTTACGAATAATCATGGCATTACCTTCGAACCCATTTTCGATAACTATGGTTCTTATTCGTTGGCTTGTGTAACACTTGCACCAAGTAATCCGAATACGGTTTGGGTAGGCTCTGGAGAAAATAACAACCAACGCTCTGCCTCCTATGGAGATGGCGTTTATAAGTCTGTAGACGGCGGAAAATCCTTTACAAACATGGGGCTCAAGACCTCAGAGCACATCGGTAAAATCATTGTGCATCCGACCAACGAAAACATCGTTTGGGTGGCTGCCTATGGGCCACTCTGGAGTGCAGGTGGTGAACGCGGTGTCTACAAAACCACAGATGGCGGCAAGACCTGGACGCGCACTTTGTTTGTGTCAGACAACACCGGTATTTCCGACCTGATCATTGATCCGACTAATCCGGATGTTTTAATAGCAGCAGCACACCAGCGTCGTCGTCATGAGTTTACTTATATCGGAGGTGGCCCTGAGTCAGGGCTTCATAAATCTACAGACGGCGGGCTTACCTGGAAAGAAATCAATGCTGGTTTGCCAAAAGGCGACATGGGACGCATCGGATTGGCCATTTCAAGTGTTGATCCAAATTATGTGTATGCCATTGTTGAAGCACGTTACGACAAGGGCGGTGTATTTCGAAGTACCAACAAAGCAGAAAGTTGGGCTAAACAGGGCTCTTTTTCAACTAGTGGAAATTACTATCAAGAAATTTTTTGTGACCCAAAAGATGTCAATAAAGTTTTTGCCATGGATACCTACATGCACCACAGCACAGATGGCGGCAAAACATTTGTTCAGACAGGCGAGAAAAACAAACACGTCGACAACCATTGCATTTGGATTGATCCTCAAAACACCAATCATTGGTTAGTGGGTTGTGATGGCGGTTTGTACGAAACTTATAGCCATGCTAAAGAATGGAGCTTTTTTGGCAATTTGCCAATCATCCAATTTTACAAAGTTGCCACTGACAACGCCAAGCCATTTTACAATGTCTACGGTGGAACCCAAGACAACAATTCAATGGGCGGACCATCAGCAACCCAAAACGTTTCTGGCATTCTCAATACAGATTGGTTCATTACCAATGGGGGCGACGGTTTTGAGTCCGCTACAGATTGGTCAAATCCGAATATTACCTATGCTCAAGCACAATATGGTTGGTTGGTGCGCTATGACCGCGCTTCCGGAGAAAAAGTGCCGATTCAACCCATGCCAGCCCTCGGAGAGCCCGCTTATCGCTGGAATTGGGACGCACCACTTATCGTCTCAAAACACGATGCCAGCACTTTGTATTTTGCAGCTAATAAGCTCTTTAAAACAACCAATAAAGGAGATGATTGGCAAACGATCAGCCCCGATCTTACCCAACAAATAGACCGCAATGAAATAGAAGTAATGGGGCAGGTCTGGACCATCGATGCGGTTATGAAAAATGCTTCTACCACCATTTACGGCAACGTTGTGGCTCTCGATGAATCGCCACGCAAAAAAGGATTATTGTATGTAGGTACTGATGACGGCCTCATTCAAGTCTGTGAAAATGATGGCCCAAATTGGACTAAATACCAAACATTCCCGGGAATTCCACTCAATACGCGTGTCAATATGCTCACTGCATCATTACACCAAGAAAATGTGGTTTATGCCTGTTTCAATGCGCAGCGCCAAGGCGATTTCAAGCCCTACTTATTGAAAAGCTCTGACAA
>JBJTCG010000078.1:0-2799 GCA_046091725.1 Flavobacteriales bacterium
GATCCTGCATCCGCCATTGGTCCATCATTTACTGGTCGGACTCTGACAATTACAACGTCGCTTGCTGAACCGCCGTCTTCTGCGTGGCATGTAAATCTGAATGCTGTTGGAACAATTTTGCTGTTTGAAATTTCTGGTGCTACAAATGTCAGGTCAGAGTCAGCGTTTGATGATAATTTAACAAATGGGCCTAGTGTTTGTACCCAAGAGTAATTCTGCTCTCTGTCAAGCTTGTCATTGCATGTGCCCTCTAACTGTACTGTATCACCCTCGTCCACAATTTGATCACGGCCTGCAGATACAGAGATTAGCGTAGGCTTGGCTGCAGTCATTTTTACCGTCATGGTGTCTTTGGCCATTCCACCAAAGCCGTCAAATACAATTAATTGGAATGTGAAACTGGCGGAGCCTCTAGTTACACTTGAGGTGTCAAAGCTTGGTGTTTGTGATGAAGTGTCATCTAGTTGAATTTTTGGGCCGGTGATTTGTGACCAGTGGTATCTGAGTGCATCGCCCTCCGGGTCAGAACCAGCGCCGTCAAGTGTGACTTCGTCACCTTTTTCGACTGTTTGATCAGTACCTGCGTCAGCGGTTGGCTGTTGGTTTCTTGGTAAAATAGTGACTTTAACTAAATCAGTGTCAATTTCTCCATAAGCATCTTCTACGGTTAATTCAAAGGTTAGGACTTTAATTCTGCCATTTTCTACCATTGGAGCTTTAAAGGTTGGCTCTGCAACTGTGTTTGATGGGGTCAATTCGACTTGTTCTCCGCCGACTTGGACCCAAGAGATTTTAAGTGAGTCATCGTCTGGATCTATTCCTTGACCCATCAGGGTTACAAAGTCGCCAGATTTTGCATAATTTTGTACGTTTTGAGTCGATGGTGTAACTGCGGCAAATGCTGGAGATACAATCATGCTACCAACTAGTAACGCCATCAAAACTGTGAGTGATTTTAGTTGCAACATTTGTATCGTAAAAATCCGCCGATTAAAAGCTTTCGTTCAAATTGGCACTCTTTGTGGATCATTTTTTTGATCACGGATCATTTGTTTTAACTTTTGTCCAAAATATGATCAAATGTGGAATTTTTTCCAGTTCTCTTTTTACAATCAATTTCGGACAATTTATGATCAGAAATCTGCTCAAAAATAACTGATCTAGAACTTGTGACATTTTGATTTGTGCATTTAACAAAAAATCGATCATAACTGTAAATGTTGAAGTGGGCAATTACCGCCATAATATTAGGAGCGATTTTGGTTACTGCGCATACCGGTGCGTTTGCCGCAAAACCATGGGATCTCTTGATTACTGCAAAATTTGAACAGAGTCACATAGGGCTAAACGAGCGGCCGGTGCTTGTGGGAACAATACTGGACCAAAAAGGCGAGCCTGTCTTTGGGGCCAAAGTCCAGATCCGCTTTGCAGACAGCTCAGTGAGCACGGCAACTGATGAGAGTGGTAATTTCAGATATGAGTTCGGCCAAGCCCAGATGGATGGAATGTTTTCAGCAAGTATCACCGCTACGGTAGTTGATCTAAAGGGCATGGGTAAGGCATCAGTAAAAATCGGAACCGGCGTTAGCACCTTTGATGACTTGTATTATAGAAGTGATTTTGATAAAGAGTCAAAAAACGACCCATATAAGTCCCTAAAGCAAAAACAATATCAGAAATTCATAGAAGAGCAGAACAAAAGAAAACTAAAGCAAAATGAAATCGAGGCAAAAAGGTTAGTGTTACAGGAAAAGCGCGACATATCAGAACAAAGGAGAAGTGACGCAATCAATGCAACCAAGCCTGACGCTGGAGTCTATTCATATGATGAACAAGAACAATACATTGCCAAAAAGGATCCTATCCTCAAGGCAATGATACGTACCCAGATGGACCACACACGTCAGGTCTATGAGGATGCAAAATACGAAATGAAAAAGATCCTAGACGCAGGAGGCTCACTAGAAGACGCAAGAAAGGCCTACTTTGGTAAGCTAGCGATAACGCAGACGGAGATGCAAAAAGTAGGAGCCGAAAACAATACAGAAAACCACTCCAAGAAAAAGATCCAAGAAGAGAAAAAGATTAACAGTAAAAAAGTCAAGGGCCTCAAATACAACAAATATTTCAAGTAAATTCTCCTGTTCCAATCTAGAACTAAAAAACCCAATCTAGTTCCGCAAGAGATAGCAAGACCTAAAGAATGGATGGCGTGACGTCATTACGAATAAGTCTAGTAACACCTAAAAGATGATGGAATGATTCAGAGCTAGTTTTTTTGCAAAAATATTCTCACGGCTTCTATGTGCGAGCAGTTTGCTTTGAGTCCTTTTCCGTGGTGAAACTTGTAAAAATTCTTAAAGCCAAGACAGTCGCACGAGTCAAGCGTCACCATATAGGACTTTTCGTGGTCAGACGATGATCTTACCTGAAAGATGTCATCTTCTACCTTGATTACATTTCCCTCATCGACTAGCTTTTTTGCCTTGCGTATTGTGCTTGCGCTCATGGGTATTTTAGAACGACTGCGTAAGAATAGGTTTCGATCATTGTTGTTTTTTCTGCAAATAGTTTACTCTGGGACACATAACAATAACAATCTGATTTTGATTTGAAGGTAGAATGAAAATTCAATCAACCATCAGGAAACGCCAACATACCATACTTGAGTATCTATCAAAGGTTTGAACATAGATGAATTTGAGGCAAATCACCACTGGAGCCACGAGCCCACCTAATCAGACAAAGACTTGGAGTCATTCTGGGGCTGATAGCCATGGCGAACCTATTGGTCCATCT